>NZ_BAAAPC010000026.1:0-82691 GCF_039530945.1 Nocardiopsis rhodophaea | reverse complement strand
GGTCCCGGGCGCCCTGCGGGGAGCCCGAACAAGCGTCCCGCACCCCGCTACGGCGTCCCGAAGAAGAACAAAACGGGCACTACAAGCCGCCCTGGACACAAGCAAGCAGGTAAAACAACAAGCTAGAGCGTGTTTCTTGGATCTTGTGTCTCGGGTCTGTGGCCTAACGCCTCCGCGTATAACGGGTATATGAGCCGCAGATTCGAGCTCACCGATGCCGAATGGGAACAGATCAAACCCTTCCTGCCCGCCACCGAGCCCCGGCGCGGGGGGCGGTGGCGCGACCACCGCCAGGTCCTCAACGGCATCCTCTTTCGGACCCGCACCGGGGTGCCCTGGCGGGACCTGCCCGAGCGCTACGGCCCCTGGCGCACCGTCTACAAAAGGTTCCGGCGCTGGGAGGCCGACGGCACCTGGCACCGCATCGAAGCCCACCTCATCGGCACCCAGGACACCGACCTGCACACCCAGATCGACTCCACCGCCATACGCGCCCACCAACACGCCGCAGGCGCTTGGAAAAGGGGTCATCGAAACAGGACTCACGACGCGCCCAGGGGATCGGCCGCTCCAGGGGAGGCCTGAGCACCAAGGTCCACACCCTGGCCGACGGCAACGGCCGCAACCTGGCCACCGCCCTCACCCCCGGCCAGGACGGCGATGCCCCGCTTCTTGCGGTGCTGCTGGGGCGGGTGAGGATCATGGGCCCCGGCGCCGGACGGCCCCGCACCCGCGTGCGGGGCGTGAGCGCGGACAAGGCCTACAGCTCGCGCGCCAACTGGGAACTGCTGCGAAAGAAGGGCATGAAGTGCACGATCCCCGAGCGGGAGGACCAGAAGTCCAACCGCAAGGCGCGGGGCCGCTCGGGTGGTCGGCCTCCGGCCTTTGATCGTGAGGCCTACCGGGACCGCAACCGGGTGGAGCGGCTGATGGACCGACGTAAGCAGTTGCGGGCCGTGGCCACGCGTTTTGACAAGCTCGCCTCCAGCTACCGGGTCACGGTACGCATCGCCGACATCTTCATCCGGCTACGTGCGAGCCCCGACCGTTCCCGCGCACCATGATCCAAGAAACACGCTCTAGCACACCCTCGGCGTGCGCTACGTGCCCTACAACGGTCCGGCCGAGGTGCCGGAGTGGGTGAACGAACTGGTCGACAAGCCGCGCGTCTGCCTCACGCTGGGACTGACGGCCCGGGAGGGGCTGGGCGGCAACGCCGTGCCCATCACCGACCTGGTCGAGGCGATGGCCGACCTCGACATCGAGCGCATCGCCACGCTCGACGACGAGCAGGTGGAAGAGCTGGGGACGGTTCCCGACAACACCCGCGTGGTCGACTTCGTGCCACTGCACGCCCTCATGCCGACCTGCTCGGCCATCATCCACCACGGCGGGGCGGGGGCCCTTAACGCGGCCCTGGTTAACGGCGTTCCCCAGCTCATGGTCGCCGACCAGTGGGACATGCCGCTCAAGGCGCGGACGTTTCGCGGAGACGGGCGCGGGCATCTCGATCCATCCGGACAGCCTCACCACCGAGGCGGTCCGCGACGGTGTCGTCGCGATGCTGAACCAGCCCTCCTACGCTCAGCAGGCCGAGCGGCTACGCAGGGAGAAGGAGTCCGAGCCGACCCCGGCCGAACTCGTGCCCGAGCTGGAGCGCCTCGCGGGGAAGTACCGGAACGAGGCGTCCGGTCCCAGCCTGCTCTAAATGCCGGGCGGTCACACGACGAACCCCCAGGAGTGCCCTCCCGGGGGCGTGTCACGCGTGTCGGCGAACGTCCGGACGCGCCGCGTCCGTCGTCGTTCCGGTCACGTCTCGTCCGTCGGACGTGCCGCCTGTGCCGCGGTGTCCCGCGGGTCAGGACGACCGGTTCCCGGCGACCATCGCGATGATGCCGAGGATGACCCAGAGCACGGCAGCCGTGGAAAGGCCGACGAAGAACGCGGTGAACAGGTCGCTGATGGACGCTCCGCTGGTGATGATGGCCATCGCGTAGGTGACAACCGCGACGCCTCCGCCACCGAGCAGCGCCGGAGCGGACGCGAAGCGCCACGGGTAGGCGCCCGCGTAGCGTCGGGCACGGCGGTCGCCCTTGCTGCCCAGCAGTGCCACGGCGCCGCCGACCAGGGCGAAGAAGAAGATGCCGGTGGTGAGCCCGGCCGAGAGGCTTGTATTCAGCAGGAAAGAACCGACCCCGGTGACCGCTCCGGCGGCGGCAGCCGTCCCCCAAGGCCAGATCATCGTCGCCGAGGCGACGGGAGTGAATGCGTTGCCGCGCTCCAGCGTCATGTCTGCTCCTTCAGCTCGCGAGCGGTGCTCGACTTCGGCCCGTGGCCGGGTTGTGTGCTTCCAGCATGCCCCGCACCACCGGTCGGCACATCAGGGCACATCCCTGACTTACCCCTGACGCCGCGTCGTGCACCCTTCGCGTTTATTTGTTCGGTGACAGCCAGGGCACATCCCCGCGGCCATCCGAAACTCGGACTCTTCGTCACTGTCCCGTTCGCCTCGCTCAACGAGTGGGCGGGGAAGGAAGTGCCCAGCAGAGGCGGGCGAAGGGACCGGGCGCTACGTTCTACTGGCATGAGTCGCTTTCGTGTGATCGATGCCTTCACCGACCGGCCGTTCGCCGGCAACCCCGCCGCCGTGCTGGTGCTCGACGGCCCGTACGACGACGCCTGGGCCCAGCGGGTCGCCGCCGAGTTCAACCTCGCTGAGACCGCCTTCGTCGTTCCCGCCGATGGCGACACCGCCGACTACGAGCTGCGCTGGTTCACCCCCACCGTCGAGGTCGCGTTGTGCGGGCACGCGACGCTGGCCGCCGCCCACGCGCTCATCGAGGACGGGGCGAGCGGGCCGATCCGGTTCGCGACGCGATGGAGCGGCGTGCTGACCGTGACCCCGCGTGAGGGGCGGCTGTGGATGGACTTCCCGGCCAACGTGCCCACCGCCGAGAGTTTCGACGGGCTGCCCGAAGCGCTGGGCGCGGCGCCGGTGTGGACGGGAACCGCCGGAACCTGCGACATCGTGGCCGAGGTCGCGGACGAGCGGACCGTGCGCGGGCTCACGCCCGACCTGGCCGCGCTCACCGGCTTCGAGTCCCGGGGCGTCATCGTCACCGCACGCGCCGGCGAGGGCTCGCCGGACGCGTTCGTGTTGCGCTCCTTCGCACCGCGGGTCGGAGTGCCCGAGGACCCGGTGACCGGCAGCGCGCACACGGTGCTGGCTCCGTACTGGGCCGAGCACCTGGGGCGGACCTCCTTCTCCGCCTTCCAGTGCTCGTCGCGTGGGGGACGGCTCTACCTGGAGACACCGACGGCCGCGCCGGACCGCGTCTTCATCGGGGGATCGGCCGTGACCGTCAGCGAAGGGGAGCTACGCGCGTAGTCCGGGTCTCCCGCGAGCGCCGTGGGGGGATTCAGCGCACAGCACGGGTCGCCCCCGCGGCACCCGCCAGCCACTCCGGAGGAACCACCGTTGCCGAACCGCGGCGGCCGCCCACCTCGGACGGCGCAGTGACGACCAGGGTGCCGGCGGCGTGCGCACCGTTCAGGGAGGGGCGTCGGCCGCCGTCATCGGCACCATCCCCGTGGCCCGGCGACATGACCACCTCCACCCCGGGGACCGACGGCAGGGGGAGCGCCGCGGCGTCGACCACCAGCCGGACGCGGGGGAACCAGCGATGCAGCGGTGCCAGCGGCAGCGCCGCGGGCAGCACCGCGCCGTCGACTCCGGCCGCCGCGAGGTCGGCGAGCTCGTCGCGGAGCCGTCGCGCTGCCTCGACGCCGCCGTATCCGGTCCCCGTCTCCCCCTCCTCCCCCTGACGGTGACGGAGAACAGCCGGGCCGTCCACGACGAGTTCCAACCGCTGCGCGAGGGCGGCGCGCAGCTGCGGCCAGACATCGCGGAAGGGGCCCAGCAGCCGCAACCGCTCCACCTCGTCGATCGCGACCCAGCGGATCGCCGTGCTCTCGGCGTTGCCCGGCGCGAAGTCCGCACGGTGCGCCGCGTGCGCCAGCACGGTGTCGTACCGCCAGACCTCGTGGTCCTGCCGGTGCACGCCGTTCAGCGCCACCTCGCCCAGGTCCCCGGCGACCTCTTCGCCGAACTCGCGCAGTGCCGCCTGCACCGGCGACTCGCCGCTGTCCAGGGCACCGCCCGGCATGCCCCACGTGCCGCCCATGTGGCCCCACACGGCCCGAAGCTGCAGCAGCACGTGCCCGCCGCTCCCGTTGCCGGTGCCCTCGGAATGGAGCAGCAGCCCCGAGGCACCGTAGCGGCCCCAGCGCCGCGAACCGTCGGGCAGCCGCACCCAGCCGTCGCCGTCACCTGCGCTCATCCGACCTCCTGCCCCAGAGCGGCACACCGCTACGGCATCGATCCTCCTGGCATCGGAGCGGCGCGGCACACGGGCCAGGAGCCCCGCCGACGCCCCCCGTCGTCCAGGGTGCCGGTTCGCGACCGCGCTGACCACCCTCAGCACGACTCCACCTGAGTGGGACCCCGCGGCTAGGATGCCTCCGATGGTCAGGCTGGCGACGTCCGCTGCGAAGCTGCCCCTGTACACCCTCGACCTGGCGAGGCGGTACTGGGCTCCGTTGCTGTGCGTGTACACGGTCGGGACGTTCCTGCACGGCATGCTGCTGCGGGGCATGGTGTGGGCGTCCCGGTTCGACGCCGCCCTGGCCCTCCTCGGCTTGGGGCTGGCGGTCCTGGTGACGCTGGCGACCACCATCATCATGTTCCACCTGCTGCGGCCCGGCATGCCCACGGTGGACGCCGAACTCGTCGGGATGCGGCTGGCACGGCGCGCGACGTTCGGCGGTCGGGAATGGCACGTCGTCGACGCCGTGACGATGGCGATCCTGCCGTTCCTGCTCTTCTACAGCGGGTGGGGGCTCCTCGCCGACGAGTACCGGCGGTACAGCGTCGCGCTGCTGAACGACCGCGGCTTGGACGCGTGGCTGACGCAGGATTACGACCCGCTCGGTACGCCGCTCGTGATCGCGGTGGTCGCGCTGGCGCTGCGGACGGTGTGCGAGCACCTCTACAAGCGCGGTGGCACCAAGGTGCTCGGCGTGCTCACGGCGCTGTTCGAGGGCATCTGGATGTTCGCGGCGGTCTTCTCCGTCGCGCAGCTGTTCGACGACGCCAAGGAGTGGCTGACCACTCGGGTCGTCTGGGTCGAGGTGCAGAACGTCGTGCTCGCCGCGCTGGACGGGCTGGGCGACATGACCTCGCTGCCGATCCAAGCGACCGTGCTGGCGCTGCTGGCCGCGATCGGGACGGTTTGGGGTTATCTGAAGGACGGGCTCTTCGAACCGCTGCTGTGGCTGACCATCGCCGCGGTGATCTTCCGCGCCGAGATCGACCGGCCCGAATCGCTGTTCGACGAGGAGCGTGAGGAGACGGCGGTCGGACGGGCGATCGCGGGTACACCCCGGCTGATGCGTCGGGTCGGCAGGGTCGCCGGGCGCGACGCGCGCGAGAAGTACACGCCGTTCCTCAACGCGTTCCGCTTCGTCCTGCGCCTGAATCCGGTGTTCTACCTGTCCTTCTGCCTCTACTACGTGCTGCTGGAGGCGGCCTTCGGGTGGCTGCGGCGAGGGATCTACGTGCTGATCGGCCCGGCGGACTTCCTGGGCTGGTGGTGGCAGTGGCTGACGCCGATCGACTTCGTGGTGACCGGCCTGCACGAGCTGCTGCGGGTGTGCCTGCTCGCGGCGACGTTCGAGGTGATGCTGCGCCGGGTGGGCGCGGAAAGCGCGGGTCGGCGGTCACTGCGCTCCACGCGGCTGGGGTAGGTGGTCCGGGTCGGCGGGCGGTCCGGGTCAATCGGACGCGTCGGCCCCGTTGCCGCTGGAGGCCGTCGCCCCTTTCTCGTTCACCTGACGCTCGGGGTGGGGGAAGAGAACGGCGGCGGGCTTGGGAGCGTCGGCCTTCGTGCTGGTGGGAACGCGGACCTCGAAGCGGAGCGAGTCCACCGCGTCCTTCGGAACGAGGAACGGCACCACCAGGCTCTGGTCGCTGCCCGCGGCGATCCGCTCGCGGTCGGGGTCGGTGCAGCCGCCGAAGGACGGAGTCATGACGCCCTCGGGCATCTCCCGGCCGGAGAACGACGAGGTGGGTTCCCAGGACCGGTCGCGGGCGTCGATCACGCGGAAGCGGCATGACGATTCGAGCAGCTCGGAGGCGGTGTCGTCGCTCGGGGTCACCCGGAAGACGGCGTCGACCAGCTCGGTGCCCTCAGGAGGCTCCGACGTGGCTCCGGATTCACCCACGGCCATCCCTCGGAGCTCCCACTCACTGCCCGCGAGGTCGGCGGTGGAACCCGAGACGAGGGCCGGGGAGGGCGGCATGGTGCCCTGGTCGAGCATAGCCTGCCGCTCCACCCACCAGGGGACGCCGACGGCCGGAGGAAGGAGCACGCACAGCCCCAGCAGGTAGGGCAGGTGGACACGTCGCCACCAGGGCATGACATGCCGGGCCCCGGGGCGGCGCCGGGCCGCGCTCCGTGGTCCGGGGCGCGGGTCGGGCCGCCGCCCGTCGGGGCGGTGCGGTGCGCGTGGGCCGTGCGCCGCTTGCGGCGGCATCGGCCGCGGAGGATACGGCGGGTGCGGTGGACGCGGTCCGCCGCCGGTCGGCGCGCCACTGGGCGGACCACCGCCCGGGGGTAGCGAACCGCGCTGGGGATGCCGGAACTGTCGGGGGTCCTGGGGATGCATGGCCGACGTCCTCTACCGCGTCTCGATCGGTGGGATGGGCACGGATTCCTCCGCCGCGTCGATCCTCGCGGCGAGTGCGTCACCGCCCAAGCCCAGGTGGATGTCGGCCTGGGCCTGGAGCCGCGATCCGGGGCCGCGGGCCACGCCGACCTGGAGCGTGGGGTCCACGAGCCGCTCCTCGGGGAGCTCGAAGACGAAGGCCCCGTAGGTCGGAATCCCGGGGCCGAGCGACGAGCCGATGCCGCCGTAGGCGTTGAACAGCCAGGTGCTGGCGGCGTAGGTGGAGTCGCCGCCCGTGTCGAGTTCGGCGGTGACGGTGGTCAGAGTGTCGCGGGTGGAGGTCAGAGTCGCCCAGGCGACGACCCAGATCCCGTTGGCCTCGATGGGCGTCGTGTCGCCGTAGTCCGTGCTGTCGTAGACATTGTGGGCGAACTGGACCTTGTCCACCTCGATCGTGAACCGGCGCGCGTCCACGGTGGCGCCGATCTCGCCGGAGTAGGCGATCGGCTCCGTCTGCTCCTCGGAGGACGGGATCAGGGACTGGGCCCCGATGATCAGGCCGATGAGGACCAGGCTCGCGGCGGCCGTCAGCGCGCGGCGCGCCGGTGTCGTGGGGATGTCGCGCACGCTGGTCACTCCGCGCCGAGTGCGAGGGCGACGCGGCCGACCGTCGTGTCGCCGGGGAACCAGCGCTCACTCTGGTCGGTGAATCCGGCGGAGAATTCCGCGTCCAGGACGGTCAGGGTCACGCGGTCGACGCGGGCGACCTGGTCGGAGACATCGTCCGGGGGCTCCAGCAGCTTGTCCACGTCGAGGAGCTCGTCGATCGACTCGGACTCGTCATCGGCGTCGGAGTCACCGCCCGGACGCGCGAGTGGCCAGCTGATCAGGGCCTTCTCGGGCATCTCCGGCTGGATCCTGCCGACGGTGCTGTCCGGGCGGCGCTCGAACGCGATGCTGCCGTACTCGGTCTCGAGCTTCGCGGGCGCAAGATCAGGTTCCAGCGCTCCCAGCACGGCGGTGCTGTAGACGGGATCGGTGTGGTGGGAGACGAGGTCGGCGTGGATCCGCAGCTCGCTGCCGCCGGTATCGGTGTTGGTGACGATCTCCGCCGTGTGCGGGGTAATGGTGAAGAGGTCGTTGCGAACCGCGGTTCCAGCGGGAGACGTCGGACCCGTCGCCTCGGCCGAATCGAGCCCGCCCTGCGCCCACAGGATGAGGATGAGGAGGGCGGCGACGATGACCCCCGTCGTGGCCAGGGCGGCGCGCAGCATGAGCACGCGGGGCGGGATGTGTCCCAGCCCGTTGCGGAGGTCGAGCCCATGGTGTCTCCCGCGGACTAGCGCAGGCGGATGAGGGCGTTCTCCTCCTTCCTCCTGCGATGTTCATGGCCCGGTGAATATGTGTGCAGCGTGCCCGAGGAAAAACAAGGGGTGATGTCCGGTGCGTGTGGGGAGGACTGGAGTTCGTTGGACGGGCTGATCTATTTCCGGTTTTCTGTTGCCTCGGGTGCCGTAAGTGAACTGAAAGCGGCCCGCAAGGCGGCCGCCCTAGTGTGAAACGTGTTCGGCGAGACCGGTTCCCCGCAGGAGGACGGCCTGCGGGTACCGGTCTGGCGTTCATCCAGGGGAAGTCCGTCGGCAGGGACCGAATCTTCCCGGTCACCCGAGAGAACAGAGGAAGTCACATGTTGGTCACCGAGCCAAACCGTGTCGACATCGAATTCCAGGAGATCGTGGCGGGTCTACTGGGCGGGAATGCCGGAACGGCCGATCCGGGGGGATATCGGCTCGGAGTCCTGGTGACCGGGAGGTGGGACCCCGCCAGCGACGACGTTCCTCGTGAAGAGGACATGGAGCCCTGGGGGGATGAGGAGGAGCTGGAAGACGCGGGAGTCGACTGGCCGTAGGGTTCCGAGTCCTGACGAGATCATTCTCAGGACAGAGGAGCGCACATGATGCAGCTGATGGCTGCTGGGGGGACCGGTGCGGAGACGGGGATCGAGGCGGTCGCCGCGCGTCTCGACCTGCCGGTGACCGCGAGGGCCGAGCCTTTCAGGGACCCGACCGAGTACGAGCTTGAGCCCTTCGAGGCTCCGAGTGAAAACGACCGGAGGGCGCCCAGAGAGGTGCGGGGAGATCCCGCGAGAAGCGACGAAGAGAAGCCCGAGAAGGCCGACGCCTGAAGGTTTCCCGTAATAATGCTCGCCGCACCCGCGGTGCACACGGAAGGGGGTGCGCTGTGCGGTGCGGCGATGCTATTTTTCGTCACCACAAATGGCCTTGCTACAGTGCCATTTGTGGAATTTGGTGTACTCGGTCCAATTTCGGCCTGGTCGGAGGGCGAAGCGGTCCCCGTTGGCGGGCCGCGGCAGCGCTGTGTGCTGGGTGCACTCCTCGTCGATGTCGGAAAGGAGGTGACGGTCGAACGTCTGATCGATTGTCTCTGGGACGATGACCCACCGCGCACCGCGCGTTCGGTGATTCAGGTGCAGATTTCGCATCTGCGTCGATCATTTCCCGATGTCATTAAGACAACGGCGGGCGGGTATCTCGCCCAGATCGATCCGAACAAGGTCGACCTCCACAGGTTCCGCGACCTGGCCGTGCGTGCGCAATCAGCCGCTGACCCGGCGGAGGCGGTCGTCCTCTGGAATTCGGCACTGTCCTGCTGGCGGGGGCGGCCCTTCTCGGGAACCGGATCCGACCACCTGTGGTACACGGTGTGCCGTCCGCTGTTAGAGGAACGCTGGGCCGCGGTCACGG
The DNA here is from genome assembly GCF_039530945.1 of Nocardiopsis rhodophaea. Classification (NCBI taxonomy): domain Bacteria; kingdom Bacillati; phylum Actinomycetota; class Actinomycetes; order Streptosporangiales; family Nocardiopsidaceae; genus Nocardiopsis; species Nocardiopsis rhodophaea. The sequence continues at coordinate 73,200 of NZ_BAAAPC010000026.1, read as the reverse complement.
CCTGGGCCGAGTGCGCGTTCTCTCTGCATCTCTACTCGGAGATCGTGACCCGCCTGACGCCTTTGGTGCGCGAGGATCCACTACGGGAACGCCTGCAATACCTGCTGATCGCGGCGCTGTATCGCAGCGGGCAGCGGGCGTCCGCGCTCACGGTGTTCCATGAGACGCGGCAGCACCTGGCCGAAGAGCTCGGTGTGGACCCGAGCCCCGACGTCATGAAGCTGCACCAACGAATGCTGGAGGACGCGGACGCGGGAGTCGGGGAGCCCCCGACGGCCGTCGGTGCGGTCAATACCCTGGTGGATACCCCTGACGCGCCCAACGATCCCCTCTCCGAGGATCAGACGCCCGAATTCATACCGCGCAATGATCTCCCGCGCGATATCCCCGACTTCACCGGGCGTGATTACCCTCTGCGAGAACTCCTCAGCATAGGAGAGCAGGACACTGGTCGTTCCGATGTTTTCGTGATCACCGGGCCGGGCGGCGCTGGAAAAACAACGCTGGCCGTTCACGCGGCGCATCAGCTCGTCGACCATTATCCCGACGGCCAGCTGTTCGTCGATCTCTACGGTTTCACCGTCGACCAGAAGCCGCTTGAGGCCGTGGCCGCGCTGGGAATCCTTCTGCGGGCCGTCGGGGTCGAACCGGACAGGATCCCGGATTCGGTGGAGGAACGCTCGGCCCTGTGGCGGGCGATGCTCGCGGGAAGACGCGTACTGGTCGTACTGGACAACGCGTACAACCTAGCCCAGGTCAGCCCGCTACTCTCGGCGGCTCCCGGATCGCTGACCCTCGTAACCTCGCGTCAGGATCTCGCCGTTGTTAGCGGAGCCCGGTACATCTCGCTCGGCATGCTGGACGATGAATCGTCGCTTCAGCTGTTCTCCGCCGTCCTGGGGCCGGACCGGGTGAAGCAGGAGCCCGCACAGGCGCAGTCCGTCGTGCGCCTGTGCGGAGGGCTCCCGCTCGCCCTCCGGATCGTCGGCGGACGTATGCTCAGCCGCCCCCGTTGGACGTTCGCGCACGTCGAACAGCGGCTCCGGGAACACCAGCGAAGATTCCGCGAACTGCGGGCCGACGGGCAGAGCGTTGAAGCGGTCTTCGAGCTCTCATATCAGAGCCTGAACGAGATTCAGCGTCATACGTTCCTGTGCCTCGGAGTGATGATCGGCAGCAGCGTCGATCTGCACGGCGCGACCGCCCTGCTGGAGTGCGAACCGCCTGACGCGGACGACCTCCTCCAGGAACTGGTGAGTGTCTGCCTGCTGGAGGAACCCGCGGTCGACGTCTACCGGTTCCACGACCTCATCGGTGCCTACGCCAGGCAGAAGGCGCTGGAGCTCCTATCAACGGACGAAGTGGAGGCGGCCCGGAGACGGCTGTCCGAGCACTACCTGGACATGGCGCAGTGTGCGGCCGACCTGATGGGGCCACGAGGCAACGAATACAAGAGACTGGAAACCCAGGTGTCCCGCTACCGCAAAGAACTCGCGACGCGGGCGGAGGCGGTGGCGTGGTTTGAGGTCCACCGGGAGAACCTGGTCCACGCCGTCGACTTCTTCGCCGCTATCGGCGCTGGGGACGAGTCCTGGCAACTCGCTGATGCTATGTGGCGCTTCTACGCGTTCCACGGCCGTACTGAGTTGCTGATCAGCGTCCAGGAGAAGGCCCTGGACATCAGCCGTGCCCAGGGCAACGAACGGGGCAGCGCGATCACGCTCATCGGGCTCGGGATCGCGCACTGCCTCGCGGGCCGGTTCGATATATCGATCAAATCGTTGACCGAGGCCCTGGACATCTTCACCCGAGTCGGCGATAAGCGGGGAGCGATCCGGGCCTACGGCAACCTTGGGATGGCCTATGAGCGGATGGGGCGATTCCACGATGCGCTGTCTTGCGCGTGGAAGCTCCTCGACCATGCTGTGTCCGAGGGGGACCGCCGACTGGAGGTGATGCAGAGGACCAACATGGCGCTCATCTACAAGATGCTGGGGGACTACCCCAAGGCCCAAGAGTTCTGCGAAGTCGCCATGCGGGTGCAAGGGGACGGCCAAAGCGAGACATCGGCGCATATCCTCCTCCTCCTGGGCGAGGTCAACGTCGAAATGGGCGACCTCGATGAGGGGATCAGCCGGCTGGAGGAGGCCCTGGAGGTCGCGCAACGCGTGGGCTCTCAGGCACAGGAGATCTACACGCGCAACGGGCTCGCGATCGCCCTACGGGAGTCCGGCGACGTGGAAGCTGCGATCGCCGCCCATTTCGCCGCCCTAGAAGCCGGTGAGGCGTCAGCACAGCACAGCGGTGACGCCGAGATTCTGAACGAACTCGGCGTCACTTACGCGCGCGCGGCGCGCTACGACGACGCCCGTGAGTACCACACACGAGCTCTCAAACTCGCGCGCGAACGCAAGGAACGCTACGTCGAAGGGCGGGCCCTCCTCGGACTCGGAACGCTCCCACCCGACATCATCGACCGCGACGTGGCTATCGATCACCTCACCACTGCCGCGAGGATCTTCGCTGACCTGGGCGTCCCCGACGCCGACACCGCTCAGGCCGAACTCCACCGCCTCTGCTCCAGCGACTGAACCACCCCTGTCCCCGTCTCACCGACGATCATCCGGAACGGCAGTCCCGAGCACCCTTCAGAGTCCGCTAGACTGTTCAACGTTGCTTCGGGGTGTAGCGCAGCTTGGCAGCGCGCTTCGTTCGGGACGAAGAGGTCGTGGGTTCAAATCCCGCCACCCCGACCAGCACGAACGCCGGTCCTTCGGGACCGGCGTTCGTCGTTAGGAAGCCAAACAGGAAGCCAATCGGGGCTAGGTCGTCGTGTCGGAGGGCGACCTGAGGGTGTCGCCGAAGAGGGTGCCCATCAACCCGGCTCCCTTCGTGATCACCGGGCGGAGCTGGTGGCGGTAGACGGTCTCCGTTGTGGCGCTACTGCTGTGGCCGACCAACTGGGCGATGACTTCGATCGGCATGCCGCCCTCTTCCGACAACAGCGACACGAAGCTGTGGCGTAGTTCCCGGGGCGTCCACTTCCCGCCGATTTTCGATTGCTTGATGATTGCTCGGAATCCGCGTCGGACGTTCGCCGCGTCCAAGGCGGTGCCGAACTGGGTACAGAACACGAGGCCGTTCTCCTGCCACTTGTCCCCGGCAACCCTGCGGTCAACTTCCTGTGCGGCCTTGTGCTCTCGGAGCACGTCCACCAATTCCAGAGGGATCGCCAGCGTCCGGCGGCTCTTCTTGGTCTTGGTGTCCCCCTTGACGCGCACCGAACGCCAGACCTGCACATGCGGCGGAACCCCCTCGCGTGGTGGATCGAGACGGACATGGGGCCATCGGAGCGCGCGGGCCTCTTCCGTGCGGACGCCGACCAGAAGGGAGAGCACGACGTATGCGAACAGGCGGGTGCCTCTGGCTGCGACCAGGACAGCGATCGCCTGCTGGAGCGTGAGCGCCTTGCTCGGACGCCCTTTGCGTCCTTCAGGGACGGTCACGAACTCGGCGACATTGCGCAGGACCTTGTCGCGGCGTTGGGCGAACCTGATGGCACGCCGGAGGATGGCGAGCACTTCACGCAGGGAACTGGTGGCGAGTTCGTCGGCCCTATCGTCCAGCCAGTCGTCGACGTCATCGGCGGTCAGTTCCGTGAGCTTGGCTTTCCCCAGTTCAGGGATGATGTGCTTGTTAGCCAGGTTTCGGCATTTAGTGATCGTGTTCGGAGAACATCCCTTCAGCCCGCGCTTGAGGAAGTCGTTCACCGCATCAGCGACGGTGTAGTTTGCCGGGGTCTTGATGCCGTTCTCCAGCTCCTTCCGCTTCTTTCGAAGCTTCTTCCAGGCCTCCTTCTCTGTCTTGGCGGTCACAGTCGGACGCCTGCGCTTCCCCGATGGGGCGAATCCCATCGAGATGGCGCCCACCCATCGCTGCTTCGATTCCACCCAGTACACGGAGTCTTCGCCGTGACCAGCCCTCTTTCTGGGCTTTTCCTCGCTCATGGATGCCTTCCTGTCGTTGATGTTGCGAGGACGGGGGAGCGTGGCCGCGTCTGACCGAACGCGGCCACGCTGTGATCAGGCGTCGCCCTCCGCTTCCTGCTTGAGGAGGTCGATGTAGGCGTCGATCGCTTCGGCGGGGATGCGCCGGGCCTTGCCAGTGCCGACCGACTGCAGTCGTCCGGCGCGGAGTTCGGCGTGGATCTGGGTCTTGCCGATGGACAGGATGTGCTGTGCCTCAGCGATGCGGTACAGCCGCTTTTCCAGGGTTGCGGGGGGTGTCATGACGTGCTGCTCCTTGTGGTGTTGGAGGGTGGTCCGGCGGGTGCGTGGCGGCTATGCGCCGGACCGGGTGATCTCGGGGTGAACGAGGTATCTGGGGGAGGGTGGGCGCCCTCCTTTCGGGTTGGGCGGGGGTGGCGGCTCCTTACGGATCCACCCGTAGGACTCCAGGACTTCCAGGGCCGGGCGTAGGTCGGTGACCTTGCGGAACGATCCCCGGGGAAGGCCAGTGAACGCGTCGCGCTCGGTGAACCGCTCCGGCTTCTTGCGCTGCAGCCAGTCCAGGACGGTGCGGGCGCGTTGGACATCGGGGTCAGCGCCCATGTGGTCGAACGCGGCCAGGGCGTGGGCGGTGAAGTACTCCCCCAGCCGGATTGCGGCGGTCATCGTGTCGGCGTTGATGGGGCGCCGGTAGCCATCGATGGGGTGGGATCCGAGATGGATGAGTCCGGCGAGCCGGATCACGGCGCCCACGGTCTTGCCTGCCCAGTCGGCGATGTGCCCCAGATCGCCGGTGCGGGGGTGCAGGCGCGGTTCGATGGCGGCGGCGAACTCGACTCGAAGCGCGTCAGCCTCCGGGGTGAGCTGCAGCCGGATCGGGTCGTCCCAGTCGTACAGCGCGTTGACCAGGCGCTGCAGCCGCTCGCCGTAGGCGGTGGCGACCTGGTCGGGTACGGGTTCGGCGTCGACGTTGCGCGATCCGACGTTGCTCGGAGGCAGAGAGTAGAGGAACCGCCCCAACAGGCCTTTTCCTCGGAATCCAGGGCTGTCGGCGATCTCGCTGATTACCTCGGGCTGAACAGCCAGACCGAGGGTCAGCACGGCCGAATCGACGTGTTCGGCGGGTCGGCCTTTGCGGTCCACCCGCAGCATGTCCCCGGCGTGGCCCTTCAGGAACAGGTCGAAGTTCGGGGTGCCGGAGTAGCGTCCGGCCAGGATCTGGAAGATCCCTCCCTCCGCGCTGAGCACCGCCAACCGGCCGCCCTGCTCGGCCAGGATGGAGGCGGCGGTCTCCGGGGTGACGTCGTCGGCCACCAGCCGGGGTTCCACCGGGATGGTGATCTGGTCGATGGCCACCGCCGCGTCGCTGGCGTCCGCCACCTTGTCCGGCGCCCCCTGGCTGGAAATCGCCTGCTGCTTGGCCTTTTCCGCCACCCCGGCCGCGATCTCCCGGGCAAGCCGCGCTTCGACGATCTTCGGCGCGGTCCGTTCCTTCAGCTCCTTCTCAGCGGACAACAGGGGAGCGGTCATCGCACGGAACACCGCCGATTTGCGGGATGCCGGGGGCATCGCGACCACGGTGAAGATGTTGACGGGTTCGGTGTAAGTGCCGCGTACCTGCACGATGGCGCGTCCGGCGGCGGCCGTGGACAAAGCGGCCAGTCCGATGCATCCGGCCAGGTCGACCGGGGTCTGGGTCTCTTCGGCCACTGCGGTGGCGAACTCGGCGACCCAGCCGGGCAGGGTGTCGACGGGGAAGACGGGATTGGTGCCCGTGTGGCCGATGGCGGCCGGGGCCTCCCACGCCTCGTGGTCGGCGGTACCCCCGCTGGGGTGCTGGCCGTGCAGGTCGGCCAGCACCCCCGGGGCACCGATGCCATTCAAGATGGCGTCAGCGGTCGTCACGCGGCACCCCCGCGCGGCTCGCGTAGCCCGGACTGGATCCCGCTGCGGATCGTCGCCTCACACTCGGCTTCGGTGAGCCCGACGGCGAGTCCGGCCTGCAGCAGCGCGTCCTCAGTCAGGTGCTTGGGGAGCAGCCCACCCCCGACCAGCTGCCCGAGCGCGAACGCGGCGATATTGAGCGTGTGGTTGCGGCCCCCGGGTCGGGCGGCCAGGACGCGTTCGACCTCCCCGCGGAGCGCGGCCGTGGCGTACCCGGCGGCGTTGTGGTGGGTGGCCAGCATCGTGTGCACCTGGCCGGAGGTCACCGGGCGAGGATCGGCGCGCGGAAGCAGTCCCGCAAGCCAGGTGGGGAAGGGCGCCGGAGCGGCCGTGTTCTGCACCGTGTAGTCCCCGGTGCCGTCGTCGTCGGCGACGTGGCAGCCGGGGCCGACGACGTACCCGCCGCACGCCCGGGTGTCGATCTTCCACCCGAGCTTTTCCGATGTGTTGCGGAACCGCCTACCCTCCGGCGCGGCGTAGTACAGGTGCAGTCCACCGCGCCGGGTCCGCACGGTGAACGTGTCCAGCGACAGTTCCCCCTGCCCGTGCTGCTCCCAGAGGTCGGCGAACACGTCGGCGCCGTTGGTGATGCCGGGCTTGGCCCACTCCGGCGGCGGCTGCTCCCCCTGTTTCGGTGTGTCGAGGTCGACCACGACCAGCCCGGAGGGGCCGGTGGCGATGCCGTAGTTGTCGCGGGGGTGGGCTCCCCAGTGGTCGCGGATCCGCCCGGGGTCAGTGGTGGAGTGGCGCTCCCAGTCGGTGAACCCTGGCAGGGGGCGCTTGGCACGCGGTCGGAGCGGGAAGACGCGCCACCCCCGGGCAGCGGCGGCGAGTGCGAACGGGAGGATGTTCGTGCGGGTCATGCTGCGGATCCCTCCAGTTCCCAGGGTTCGGGGGTGTAGCCGTAGACGCAGTTCGGGCACTGTCCGAGCGATGTCGGCATGCAGTAGGTGAAGACCAGGTGACAGGTGGGGCAGGTCCGCCGCGCCCGAAGCGCGGCGGCGAGTGCCCTGGAACGTGCCGGAGTCATGGGCAGCTTCGGTTTGGCCAGGGAGATCCGGAACAGGGCAGCGGTGCGGATACCGCCGGAGCGGCGGGCCTTGCGCGATCGCCACATGAGTTGCGCGGCCACCTGCTGGCCGCCCGGGCGTAGACCGCGCGCGGCGAGCTGCTTGCGGGTCGCCAGGTCGGGGTCGAAGACGAATGCCCACCCCCACGGGTAGGTGGGGACGCCGTATCGCTCCCCAGCCGGGTCGAGGAACCGGGCGGCGCTCATGACGCGCCCCCCTGGCCGGGACGGCCGATCTTGTTGTGCTCGGCACACCGGTACCCGTAGGCGTAGAAGCGAGTCGGCGTAGCCCCGCAGTACCGGCGCTCAGGCCCGATCCAGTGCGTGCACCGTGGCGGGTCAGGTCGGCGGGCAGGGTCGTCGTGGCCGATGGCATCGGTCATTATGGGAGTGCTCCTTGTGTTGGAGTGCGGTCCCGGCGGGTGCTTGGCGGCTATGCGCCGGGACCGCGTCTTTTTTGTGCTCAGCTGGCTCAGCGGTCGCCGCGCACGATGGCGTCGGGGGCGACCTCGCTGACCGTCGTCTCGGACCGGTCGGCAGGGGCGTGGTCGGTGATGACTTCCAGGTACAGACGGCACCGGTCCGGATGGCCGCGCCGGTTGGGGTAGGGGCGTGAGCAGTCGATGACGTCCAGGCCCGGAACTCGGGCCAGGAGGTCGGCGAGCGCGGTCAGGTCGTCGGGGAACCCTTCGAGGCGGACCCGGACGGGCAGCGGGCGTGTGGTCATGCGCTCCTCCTTCGTGGGGGCGGCGCCGGTTTGGACGCGCGGATCGGGCACCGGCGCGGTGTTAGAGGTCATCGGCCGTCCAAACCGGGTTTGGACACCGGTCTGGACACGGGCTTGGACGGGGGTTGGACACCCGGTTTGGACGGCCAGGGGGTCAGGCGGGGGCGAGTTCGCCGACGACGATCGACCAGGAGCCGTCGTCTTCGTGGATCACCCGGTCGGCCTCTTCGAGGCGGTTCAGTTCGGCATAGATCCAGGAGCGGCCCCGAGCACCGTTCAGGGCGGCGCCGAGCTGAGCGGCGGTGAAGCTGGTGTGTCCCTGCTCCGCCCACGTGAGTAGCTGGGCTTCCATGCGGGCGCGGACCTCCTCGGCTGATTCCCGGGTGCCCTTCTTCGGGGGCAGCTGGAAATCCTGGCCGGGGGAGACCTCGATCGGGTCATCGATGCCGCACACCAGGTCCGGGTCCGGGTCAGGCGTCGAGAAGACCTCCTCATCGGTCAGCTCGTCGGCCATGTCGTCCTCCGCCGGGGTGGTGGCGGGGTTGGGCTCCGCATTGTCGAGGGCGGTGGGTTCCGGTAGGCCGGGGGTGTCCTGGGTGAGACGCGTAGCCAGGTAGTCGGCGTAGGCCTGGCCGAACGCCGCCCGGGTCACGTCATCGAGCTTGGCGTCCTGGTCACCCAGTGACACGGCGGCCGGGGCGAGGAGCGCGTTCTCGTCGGCAGGGTCCAAGGTCGGAGGGCCATACATCTTGACTGGGATCGGGTGCCGCTCGGGGTCCTGGGACTCCACTGCCGCATACGCGGCGCCCGGCCGCGACTTCTGCCACCGCTCCGGGGCCGCCCCGGCGTCGGTGACGTGATCGGGCAGGCAGAACCCGGCGTCGGCGGAGTCGCGCACCCCGAAGCACACCCCATCACCCAGGTTGGCGCGCGCGTCAGTGTCGACGTTGCCCCAGCTCGCACGCTGCAGTGACAGGTTCAGGTGGATGCCGACCGATCGCGAGATCTGGGCCAGTTCGGTGATCTCGTCGAAGTCGGCCAGCATCGCGGCCTCTTCGATCGCCACGTACAGGAACACCAACCCGCACCCGGGCGCCCACTGGGTGAGCCCCAGTCTTCCCAGGTGGTCGGCCCGAGCGCCCACGGCGCGCTTGATCGCGGCCAGTACCGCGTGGGCCTGCTTCTTCGCATCCTGGTTGGCCCCGGTGCGCAGCAGCGGCCACCCAATCGCGCCTTCGATCGGCCCCAGGGTCTGCAGGCCCTTGGCGATGTCGATCGCGACCACGAACACGTCGCGACGAGCGGCGGCCTGCAGGATCCTGCACTTTCCGTACACCGACTTGCCGGACCCGGCCATGCCCATCGTGAGGCTGTGCCGGTTGTTCAGGGTGTCGGTGAACGGTTCCCCGTCCTCATACACGCCCAGCTCCAGGGGCGCGTCGGCGATCGACGCGCCCACCAGCTGGGGGTCGAGGCCCGGCCACGGCACCAGCTCGCGCATGAGGTCGCGGCGGACGATGGTCACCTCGGCCTGAGAGGCGTCATCGGTGTGCTCGATCGCGCGCACCCCGTTGCCCCCGACGCCGAACGCGCTGGCCAGCTGCCGGAGCTTGGACGTCAGCTCGTCGGCGGTGCGCCCGGCCGGGAGCTTCACAGTCCCGGTGACGCGGTGATCCGTCACCGAAGTGACCTTCATCTTCGTGCCGGTCAGCCCCACCTTCGCGGCGGCCTCTTCCCAACTGGGGAGCTTCGGCGCGTCGGCCTCACGGCTGCCTTGACCGGCGGCCCAGGCGTGAATGCCGGACACGGATGCGAAACCGGCGCCTACCAGTAGCTCGATTCCGAACAGGCCCCAGCTCAGATCGACCAGCGGCATCGCGGCCAGCCACGTCCAGGCTGCGCCCGTGGACGCGACGGCCATGTGGTGGGCGTACCAGGAGCGCGCTCGGGTCAGGCGGTGGGCGTAGCCGGTGACCACAGCCCCGACCGCCGTGATGCCAGCGGCAGCAAAGCCGGACGCAAGACCGGCGTCGCCCCACATGGCGTGAGCGGCCCATCCGGCGGGGATCAGAGCCCCTGTGATCAGTACCGGCTGCAGGACCGGCCCCGGACCGCCCTTCCTGGGCTTTTTCTGGTCGCCTTCGTAGACTTCGATATCCCAGCTCACGTTCTGCCTCCCTTCTTACTTGCTGAGGTCGATGGGCTTCTTCCGCTTGGTCTGGGGCGCCAGCACGTAGTCGAACTGCCGCTCGACGCTGGCCCAGGTGCGCACGACCTCCACGGCGGACTTGCGGGCGGCTTCTGCCGAGCGGCGGGCGTGGCGGCCCACCGATTTGGCCTTGCGCGCCACCACCACGCCCGAGGAGCCTTCCGGCGCGGGAACCTCGGAAAGGCGGGCTTCGATCTCCTGAGCGCCGTACTCCAGCTCCATTGACAGCGCCTTGAGGATCAACCGCATCTTCGTCGCCCACTTGGCGATGTCGCTTCCGGCGTTGAACTCGATGTTGGCCAGCTCGTCGAGGAGCTTCTTGGCTTCGCTTCCTTCAGCGCTCACGGGTGGTGTCCTTTCGGGTGGTGGGTCGGGTGATGACGACGGCGACCAGGCCCCGTCCGGGGCCGAACTGGCGGGTCATGGAGGTCGATCGGCAGCGGCGCCAGGAGCGCCCCAGCCATGCGGCCGTGTTCACGGCGTGGTGGATCAGTGGACGGGTGTCGAGGACGGCCGCGATGTAGGCGTCAGCGAGCAAGACCAGCTCGCCGAACATGAGCGACAGCGCCCGTAGCCGGGTGGACAGCGGCATCAGCGCCTCCTTCGGATGGCACGGCGGGGCAGGGGCTCGTCGAACCAGACCCAATGCGGGTGGAAGTACCGCCGGGCGCGGCGGATCCTGAATCGGGTCCTGCGGTAGGTACTGCGGATCTTCAGGTAGGCGAGGGTCCCGCCGACCCCGGCCGAAGCGGCCAGGATCAGCGGACCGGCGATCTCAGGGGTCATCGGTCGCCCTCCTGTCGCGTCCGGGTGTCGCGTGTCTCCCGGCGGACCTCACGGGCGAGTCGCCAGGCGTGCCCGCGACTGCATCCGATCCGCTCGGCCAGCTGCGCAGCGCTCAGGTCGGGGGACTCGGCCAGGGCGCGGCGGGCGCGATCGAGAGGGCTGTCTCCTTCCTCGGGCGGGGGTGTCGCGTCTCCTGTCGCATCGGTGTCGCATTCCTGGTCATCGGCCGTGTCCGGCGTCGCGTCGTGGTCGGTCGGATCGCCGGTGTCGGCACCGTGAATAGGCGGTTCGGCGCCGGGGTGCGGCAGCTGTGCGACACCACCGCCCGGGGTGTCTCCGGTGCACGACAGGAACGCCTCGATGTCGGCGATCCCGAACCGGGCAAGCACGGCCGCCGTGTCCTCGGCCCCGGACGGCGGGGCCGAAGTGTCGGCCTCCTCGCCGCCGGCGTTCGGCGATGCGGCAGCGGTGTCGCACGGGGGCACCACGTCGGCGACGGTCTTCGGCACCGAAGGGGTGAGCGCGTCGACCAGAGCGAACGCCCGGGGAAGGTCGTGGCCGTTGGCCAGCATCCACAGCACGTGCTGAGGGGTCCGGCTCCGCCACGTGGCCCCGTACTCCTGGCGGAGCATGGCCACGGCGTACTGGCGTGAGCCTTCGAGCTTGAGCGCCGTGCTGTAGTCGGTGATGCCCCAGCCGAGCATCAGCCGGAGTACCCGCAGGGTGGACAGCGGGTGGGCTATGGCTCTCCCGGCGGGGATGCGGTCGGGAAGGTCGTCGTCCAGGAGCCCGGCCATGTACCGGATCCAGCAGGCCACGCCCTCGGAGATGAGGATGATGACCAGCGGCGGCCCGGCGTGCCCGAGGGTTTCGGTGATCCCTCCGCCATGGGACGAGGACACGTTCAGCACGACCGTGATGGCCGACAGCAGGTAGGCGCTGTAGCGCGCCAGGGGGTGGCGCCGCCCCTGCCACTCCATCAGGAGGTCAAGGGCGAGGAAGTAGACGATGACCGCGTCGATGCCGATCGGGAACATCCACCGCAAGTCCCCGAACGGGGTGGCCTGCAGCCAGGTGGCCGCTTCGAACAGAGCGGCATACGACATCGCGAACGCCAGCGTGATCAGGCCGATCGCGGCCACCAGGACGACGCCGGTAGCCACCACGTGGGCGGTGGTCAGCTTCCCACCGGTGGCCAGTCCGTTGATGCGCTTCTTCAGCCACCGCTGGCCGACCACGGCGGCGGCCAGGGCCAGGGCGGCGATGACCCACCACGGTGGGGCCGCCGTGAACTGGGCTGCTTGCTCCCAGGTCAACGGGAGTCACCCCCCGCCGTGGTGTGGTGGTTCTCGGAGGTGCACCACACGCGGACCGTGATGCCGTCGACGGTGGCCATGGTGGTGGGGTACTTGCCGCGTCGAACAGTGACCTCAGTGCCGAAGCGGGCGGCGAAGTCGTGTACGTCGTCAAGGGTGTCGACCAGGCCGTCCAACATGGGGTTGGCGTCGGGGTGGACGCTGGGGTCATACAGGTCGGCGTATCCGTCCCCTGGCCCCTCGATACGCCAGGTGCCCGCAGTGGTAGGGGCGTCCGATGCCACCAGGTCAGCCAGGACGCGCACGGCGCGCTCTTGGAGTTCCCGGGCCGTCAGTGGCCGGGGCGGTGCCGGTGCGAACAAGGACAGCATCATGAGCACGGTGCGGACGTCGATGGTGGTTGCGGTGCTGGTCATCGGCGGGACCTCCTGTCGAAGGTGGAGCGGGCGCGGGCGATGTCGGAGCGGTGTTCGCGGAGGATCCACGCGATGATCGCGGCGACCACCACGAGCGCGAGGAAGGAGATCAGGGGACCCATTACGCGGCCCTCCCCTCAGCCGGAGCGGCGTTCAGGCCGTCGGCGATGGCGGCGATCTCTTCGGGCGTGTAACCGGCGTACATGCCGTATTCGGGGCGCTCCCGGATCGCCAGTTCCAGGCAGAACGCGCGAGCGGGGCAGTCCGCGCACAGCGCAGCGGCTTGCTCCTGGCGCTTGCGGACGGCGTTCTTCTTCGGCCGGTCGACGTCGGCCAGGTCGAAGAACAGTTCTGGGTCGGATGAGCAGGGGAGTGGGTGTCTGAAGATCTCCGCGCGGAGTCCCCGTGCGGACAGAGTTGCGGGATTGGGGCTCACTCGGAACCTCCGAGATCAGGCGGCCCCTGATGGCGGCTACGAAGCAGGGACCGCTAGTCGAGTGCTGCACCTACGAAGGTAAGGACTTATGTCATAACCGTCAAGAGTTATGACATAAGTTCGAAGTGTAAGAGATCTCTGCCCAGTTCAGCGGGCATGCGCTAAGCGCTCCGATACGGTTGGTGGAGCCTACATATGTCGGAAGGTGGCAGCCGCATGAGCAGTCTTGAGCCGCCAAAGGCGCGGTACAAGCAGGTGGCCGACGTGTTGCGCGACGCCATCAAGCGTGGCGACTACCCACCAGGCTCCACGTTGCCGAGTCAGCCCGAACTCGCGCGTGAGTTTGGCCTGAACCAAAGCTCAATCAGCCGTGCGATCGCGATGTTGCAGGCTGAAGGGATGATCCGTACGGAGCATGGTCGCGGCTCTGTCGTGCTCGATGTGCCCACGGTCAAGCGGGTTCGCCGTATCGATAAGGACTACCGCACCAAGCCGGGCGGGAGTAGCTACGCGGAGGAGTTAAGTAAGGCTGGCGTCAAGCCGCGAACTGACCTGGTTCGCTGTGAAGCCGCCATCCCGCCTGCCGAAATAGCTGAGGTCCTACAGCTCGGTGAGTCCGACGAGACTCTGATCCGTAGGCGCCACATGTACGCAGACGGCAAGCCGGTGCAGATCGCAACCTCCTACATTCCGATGGACGTCGCCGGAAGCGTCGATATCGCCATGCCGGACGTGGGCCCGAGCGGCATGTACGCGCGAATCTCCGAACGAGGGTTCGGGCCGGTGAGGTTCACAGAAGACATCGAAGTACGCGGGGCAGCCGAGGAGGAGGTTACGTTTCTAAGGATTGCGCCAGGCCAACCGGTCTTTGCGGTCCTGCGGACAGCGTTCGACGCCGAAGACCGCCCTGTGGAGACATGTCTGAATATCCTTGCGGCGCTCCAATGGCGGCTGACCTACTCCTGGAGTCAGGAGAGCACGGATGATGTCTAGCCACACCGCGTTGCACAGCGTCAGCGTCACCGGAGTTGTGATCCGGCCGAGCGATGGAAAGGTGCTCGTGATCAAGCGGGCCGATGACGGGCGGTGGGTGCCACCCGGCGGCGTTCTGGAGCTTGACGAGACGCCGGAGAGCGCCGTCGTCCGCGAGGTGCGCGAGGAAACCGGAGTCGATGTCACACCGGTCCGACTGGTGGGCGTCTACAAGAACATGAAGCTCGGTGTCGTCTCACTGGCATTCCTCTGTGAGCCCATAGGCGGACAGGAACAGACCAGCGAAGAGGCGACCGTGGTCAGCTGGCTCACACCCGAGGAAGCCATGGAGGCGGCACCGGAAGCGCGCGGGGTGCGGATCTCCGATGCCCTCGCGGAGGGCGGCCCCTTCGTCCGTGTGCATGACGGGACGTGGCTTCTTCTGGAGTGATTGGTTGTGCGGCGGCGTTACTGGGACGTCCGCGATACTTCGTCGCAGAACCTGCACAACCCACAGAACCCGCGTAATGGCAGGTCAGGACACGTCTGACGGCTTTCTGCAGAACTCCGCAGAATCTCCCGGACAAGCCGCAGAACCCTCGCCAGGAGTTCTGCGGACTCCTATCGGAGCGACATCCGAGCACGTCAGGCAGGTTGTGCGGTCTTGCGGAAGGTTCTGCGGAGTTCTGCAGATTTCAGAGGTTGCCCGTATCGGCAGGTCAGATGGGTTGTGCGGGTTGTGCAGGTTCTGCGGCCGGTCTCCAACGTCGTCGGTGCGACCAAGCCGATCCCTTGGGGAGCTGAATCATGACGGGGAGTTAGGCGTTTGGCGTCCGAAGATCAATAACGAGGCGCTGAGATGGCCTGAGGGGAGCGAACGACTGCCGCCGAAGGTGATCCGTCGCGGCCAAGAATGGGCTTCTCAGAGTGCTTCTGAGAGGAACAGCAGGAAGCCAAACAGGAAGCCAATCGTGCCGAACAGTGGTGGATCCACACGGACCCTCACGGACCCTCACGGACGCGCGGGACTGCCTTCAGCTGCGTGCTTCGCTGATCACGATTGGGCGGTACATCATTCGGGACGAAGAGGTCGTGGGTTCAAATCCCGCCACCCCGACAGAGCGATCACGGGATTGTTCCCTGGTCACCAGTGGCCACCCTGCGGATAACCGCTGCAGGGTGGCCACTTTTTTGTACCGCGTGCCCTGAGCCGCGCTGTCGAGGTCAGTCTTGGGCGGCCGAGGTGAACGCTGTGGCGTGGTCACGGACGAAGTCGGCGATGTCGCGCGCGGGGTGGCCGAGAAGGTCTGCGACGGTGTCGGTGGTGAAGTCTCCTTAGCCGGAGGCATACGCCTGCGCGTATTCCTCGACCATGTCGACAATCCACTCCGAAGCTCCTCAGTAAGATGAGCAGCCGCGACCAGGAGCATCTCGCCGGACTGCTGCGCGAGCTGCTCACTGGCCTCGGCGACCGTGCGCCGGATAACCCCCTGAATCCGTAGAGTGTCCCGAGGGTCGAGCGGAAGCCGTTGACGGTGGCCGCCGCACGCTCGGTACGGGTAACGGGTTCACGCGCCATCATGCAGCTGGCGGATCACCAGCGATCTCCCCATGGTCGGGACACGTGCGAGGCGATCCGTCTCCGGTCGGCAGCAAGGCTCCCGCCCGCACAGGGTGCGGCGTGTCCGGGTGGTGCAGGAAGATCGGCAGCCATCCAGCTCCCGGGGAAGAGGTTCCGGTTTCCGTGGGAACGGCCTACGGGGCCTGCTTGATCCCGTTAGCCGGTCGCGGTCCTCACCACGGTGGAACACGGCAATGCATTCAAGCTCCTTCAGGCTGCGTAGGTGCTCGGTCCCGATCGCCTCGGCGGCGAGTGGCGATACCCGAACAGGCCACGCGGGCCCCAGGCTGCGGGTATCGGGGGTGAACTCCAGGGCATAGAAGTCGCGCACGTGACTTGTGACGGCTTCGCACAGTTCAAGAATTACGGGTCCGGAGGAGGCTGGTGGTCCCTCCCTGGTTGGTAGACGACCGGTGGGTATACGGCAGGATTTCCTCACACCGCCTATAGCAGGGGTCATCGGCGTGTGGTCTCAGGGATTGCTTGACGTTGCGGCGCTGCCCGGTGGATCGGCGGCGTGCCTGCTACGTCGATCCCGGATTGCGGGCCACCGCCGATGAGGGCTCCGCTGCCTCGGTTTCATCGCGGGTACCCGGAGGGAGACCTCTACCAGCCGACGGCGATGGTCGTGGCTCCGCGGCCGCGGCCGACCGGTGGCTGGTCCGCGTCATGGCGTGGGTGGTGATCTGCTCAGTCGTCTGTCGTGGCCGATTCATGTGCCGCGGCTCCACGCGTGCCGGCCGTGGGGGCCCCGCGGCCGTGCGGGGAGTAGGACAGGACGCCGGTGAGTACGACCCTGAGGAGTTCGCGGAGGTCGTTGTGGAGCGGCACGTACGGCTCAGGGTTCTCCGACCAGCGGTAGAGCAGACCCAGATAAGCGTCGCGCAGCACGTTACCGACCCGCGTGGGGTCGACGTCGGTGGCGATTTCGCCGCGCTCGCGTCCGGCCTCGATGATGTCGGCGAAGATCTTGCCCGCCTGCTGGTCTTCGACGAGCGGACGGCCGGCCTTGACCCAGGCCTGGAGCATGGCCGAGGTGACGTCGCGTTCCGTTTCGTTGAACTCCGCGAGAGCGGCCATGCACCGCTCCAGGTGGACGGTCACATCGTCGTTCCCAGAACGCATCGATTTCTCCATACGGGCCGCCAGCTGCTGCTTGCGGGCGTCGGCCCAGGCGGTGATCAGGTCTTCCTTGCGCTGGAAGTAGTTGAAAAATGTGCCGCGCGCTACGTCCGCACGCTCGGCGATCTGGTCGATGGTGGTCCGGTCATAGCCCTTTTCCGCGAAGAGGGACAGGGCTGAAGCGTAGAGGCGGTCCTTGACCCTCTGCTTGTTCCGCTCTCGGCGCCCGAGGGGGCGGGCTTGTTCAGTGGCCATGGACTCCTCTTCTCGTATTTCGGCTGGTGGCTCCCCCTGGTTACGCAATACTTATACTACAGTGCATCTTTGTCTTTGGGTGCTGGTTGTGGTGGGTCGGCTCGGGTCGACTCCGTTCCGACCGCCACGTGCCAGTCGTCGTCCGGGGCACGAGTCACCTGCCCTGATCCGCGAGAGAGTGGATGATGTCCCCCACCGGCTCGCCGCCCAGCAGGCGCTGGGGGCTCACCGCTATTCCGAGGGATCGGTGCAGGCACACCTTGAGCTCCGTGGCCAGGAGCGAGTCCAGGCCAAGAGCACGCAGTGGCTGGCCAGGGTCGATGCGGGACACCGAAACGCCGAGAACCGTGGCGACCTGCTTCAGGACATCATCCGGCGTGCGCGCCGTGGGCGGGCAATCCACGGCGGAGCTCGGAGAGTCCATCGCCTGCCGGGGCGCTGGGACGGCGGGGGCCGGGGCGTCCCGCCGTGGCATGTCGGGCATCGGCCACATGGTGCTGGTCGGCGCGGCGGCAGCCGGAACGAGCGCGACCGGTGCCGTACCGGCCGCACCTGCCATTCGGCGCATCTTGACATCGCGGAACTCCGCCAGCGGCTTCCCGTTCGCGGCCATCAGAGCGACATCGCAGTGCGCGTACTCTGGTGCGGCCGTCACGCCTCCCTCCGGGGTGAAGCGGGCCATGACCCAGTGGCATTGGTTCACGTCGGCCTCATCGGTGATTCGAACATGTCCGAACGAGACGGGCACGTACGCGGAGGCCGCGGCAGCGCGATCCGGAGAGTGCGGCCATGCCGCGAGCAGTACCAGCAGACCCGCCTCCAGCGCCGCCGCCCTCGCGCCGCTGAAGGGGGACATGCGCGCGACGGCCTGCCTATCCCCCCGCCACAGCTGGGCGACGGTGCGCAGAGCGTGGTCAATGGTGTATCCGCTTGCCTCGGTTCGACGGTAGAACTCCGCCGCGGGTACGTATTCCGTGCACCGCGTCAGGTAGGAGTCCAGCAGCCGGAGGCCGTGCCGTGCCTTGTCCTCCCCCGCCGTTGTGGTGCCGTGTGACGCACCTCCTCCTGTGTCCGTCAGGCGGACCCTGCCCGACAGGCACGGCGGCCCCGCATGCGCCCCGTTCGCAGCCGGCCGCGCGGTGGCCTCGAAAAGGAACACCCCCTGCCGAGCCGTGGGCGTGAGTGTGACCCGAACGGCGGCATCGCGGCTGCGCATCAGGTCCAGAGGGTGATCGCCGATTTCCACATCTTCCAGGACGCACGTTCCGGTCCCCACGAGTTCACGCGCCGTACGGAGAACGGCCACGACGTAGACCACCGGCGGCACGATCGTTCCGCCGCGCGCGTGCACCCCGGCGCCAAAGTCGTCCAGTCCCAGTTCGCGCAGGCTGATCTCGCTGAGCAGCTGCGGCGTCGCAGCAGGGGTCCGGACGGGCTCCCGTTTGAACTGCTGCGTGTCCCAGGCGTACAGCGGCAGGCGCACCCGCGGCACGGGACCCGAGAACCAGCGGCCCCAGTCGACTCGGCCGCCGTGGGCGAACACCCGGCCCAGCGCCCGCGCAATGTTCTCGTACTCGTCCTGCTGGCGTTTCAGGGTCGCCACCGCGGAGGGCGGAGCCCCCTGTTCGTCCAGGATCGCCGCCACAGACTGGACCAGCACAGGGTGCGGGCTGACCTCGACGAAGACCGTCTCCTCCTTGGCGATCGTCTGGACCGCCTCGACGAAACGCACGCGTTCGCGGAGGTTGTCCATCCAGTAGGCGGCGTCCAGCTCGGTCCCCTGGAGCGGCGCGCACCACGCGGAGGAGAACATCTGGATCTCCGATGGTACGGGAGCGAGGTCGCCCAGATCCGCGAGCAGCGATCCGCGTAGCTCTTCCACTCCGGGGGAGTGCGAGGCCACGTTCACCTTGACGAAGCGGCACCACACCCCCGCGTCCTCGAACCTCTCGGCCAGGCGTCGCAGCGCTTCGGGATCGCCGGCGAGGACGGTGAGACGCGGTGCGTTCTCGGCGGCGACGCCCACGATGTCACCATAGGGCGCTGCCGACCTGGCCGCCTCATCGGCACCGAGTTCAACGGCGAGCATCGCCCCGTGCCCCGCGAGCCGCCGCATCAGCCTGCTCCTCCGGCAGATGACCGCGGCCGCGTCGCGAAGCGACAGTCCTCCCGCCACGCAGGCGGCCGCGGCCTCTCCCATGCTGTGCCCCAGGCACAAGTCCGGATCGATTCCCTTGTCCCGTAACAGGGCGGCCAGCGACACCTCCATGGCCCACAGCAGAGGCTGTACCACCGCTACGTCGGAGGGACACTCCTCGCCGCCGGTTGTCAGCAACTCGACGACCGACCAGCCCAGCTCTTCGTCGATGGCGGCGTCACATTCGGACATGACCCGGCGAAACGCCGCGTCCGTGGCGAGTAGACGCTGCCCCATGCCGATCCACTGCGAGCCCTGTCCAGGGAAAACGAAGGCGACCTTGCGGTCCTCGCCGCACGGGGCGCGTCCGACGCCGCCGTCCGGGACCTCTTCGCCGGCGGCCAAGGCGCGCAGTGTGGCGGCGAGCTCGTCGTGCGTTCGCCCCACCGACCAGAGGCGGTACGGATGGGCCTCACGGCGCCGGGCGGCGGCATGGCAGATGTCGTCCAGCGCGACGTCGCGTCCCGTGCCCGCGGGCTCAAGGAACGCGGCGTAGCGTTCGGCCAGTCGACGCAGGGACACGGAAGTCCGCGCGCTGAGAACAAGCAGAGAGGGCGTAGTGCGGTCGTCAGGCTTCCGTGGCGGCGCCTCGGAGGCAGCGTCGGGCACGTACTCGCCGACGATCACATGGGCGTTGGTTCCCGAGAGGCCGAAGGAGCTGACGCCCAGGACGGCGGCCGGCCCCGCTGGCTCCACCGGGGTGTTGTGCGTGACGCCGTCGATGGGGACCGTGCTGTCGGTGAGCAGGGGGTGGGGACTGCTCAGGTGCAGGGACGCCGGAATAATGCGGTGCTGGGCAATCAGAACCGCCTTGATCAGCCCGGCGATCCCCGCGGTGGCCTCGGTATGGCCGATGTTGCTCTTGATGGAGCCGACTCGCAGCGGTCGGGAGGAGTGGCCGTCCGACCGCACGGCCTCGGCGAGAGCCCGCAGTTCCACGTCGTCGCCGACCTGGGTACCGGTGCCGTGCGCTTCGACGTAGTCCAGCTGCGCCGGAGTGACGCCGGCGCCCTGGCACGCCGCGCGGACCATCTCGACCTGTCCGGACACCGCCGGTTTCAGCAGCAGCCCACTGCCCTTGCCGTCGTTGGTCACCGCGCTGCCGCGGAGCACGGCCAGGACGGGGTCACCATCACGCACCGCGTCGGAAAGGCGCTTGAGAACGACGGCGCCGACCCCCTCGCTGCGGACGAAGCCGTTGGCGGAGTTGTCCGCGAACTTGCAGCGGCCGTCCGGTGAGAGCATCTCCCCCTGGGAGTAGGCGATTGCGTCGGATGGCGAGAGCACGGCGTTGACGCCCCCCGCGATGGCGAGGTCGCTCTCGCCGGTCAGCAGACTCTGCCGGGCCATGTGCACCGCCACAAGTGACGAGGAGCAGGCGGTGTCCACCATCAGGCTCGGCCCGCGAAGGTCGAGCGCGAACGAGACGCGTCCCGCGGTCACCGCTCTCAGACGGCTTCCCACCATGCCGTGCACATCCTGGGTCACGGCGGGGTCGGCGACGTCCGCGTAGTCGGAAGTCGCCTGCCCCACGAAGACGCCCGTGCGGCTGCCTGCCAGAGACGACGGGACGATCCCGGCGTCTTCCAGGGCTTCCCACGCGACGTGCAGGAGGAGCCGCTGCTGCGGGTCCATGGTCTGTGCTTCACGTGGGGAGATCCCGAAGAAGCCGGCGTCGAAGCCGTACAGGTCGTCGATGAATCCCCCGTGTTGGGAGACGGTCCTGCCTGGTTCGCCCGGGGAGGTGGTGTGGTGTGACCGGACGTCGAAGCGGTCTTCCGGGACGAGTGTGACGGCGTCGATGTTCTCTTCCAGCAGGTCCCAGAGCTCGCTGACTCCGTTCGCGCGAGGAAACCTGCATCCCATACCGACTACGGCGATCTCGGACATGTCGCTGTGCTTCACGAACCCCTCATGTGCCTAGCTCAGGATTCAAAAGTAAACCGAAGAACAACTTTGGTGTCCAGTAGCTCTGTGTGTGGCCGAAGTCAGCAGGGTGTCACGATGCTTTGTTTTGCCAGGTGAATGGCTCCATGGAGAGGGGTTTCGGTGGAGCGGGGGTTGGTGGATCCACGGTTCATTTTTGATTGATGGATGTTCTGGAGCTTATTAATGTACTGTTGTCCATAATTTGATCAGCGCGAGTGTGTATGGACGCGATGCTGGCTCGTTGGTGTCCGTCCGCTGGCGAGAGAGGAGGACGGATGATCGTTCGAGTGCTGGGCCCTCTGCGTGTGACGGTGGGCGATGTGCCAGTGGTTCCGACGCCGCTGAAGGCCAAGAAGCTCTTGGCCCTGCTCGTCCTGAACCGTGACCGGGTGGTGCAGCGTGCGACCATCGAGCGCGAGCTGTGGGGGCTGGACGTGCCCATGAGCTCGTCCACCGGGATCCAGAACTGCGTGATGCAGATTCGCAAGTGCCTAGGCCAGGCCCAGGAGCGGGACTCCGCGTGTCCCCTCCCGAAGAAGGTGCTGATCACCGAGCCCACGGGGTATCGGCTGGCCGTCCCTGGAGATCATTTCGATGTGTCACGCCACCGCGGACTCGTCGCCGCGGCGGGGCGGGCGGAGGCCGGGGGCGACTTGGCGGAGGCCTCAGCCCAGCTGAACAACGCTCTGAGCCTGTGGCGGGACGCGCCGCTGGCCGATGTCCCGGCCGGTCCGGTACTCCAGTCGCACGTGCTGCGGCTTGAGGAGGAACGCAAGTCGATCCTGATGCAGCGCGTTGCGTTGGATCTCCAGCTGCGCAGGTACACCGAAGTTATCGGCGAGCTGCACGCGCTGGCGGCGCTCAGCCCGTACGACGAGGTGCTGTACGAATACCTGATCCTGGCCCTCTGCCTCTCCGGTCGGCGCAACGACGCACTCTCCGTCTACCAGGAGCTGCGCGTCGCGATGATCGACGAACTCGGGTTGGAGCCCTCGCCGCGGCTGCGGAGCCTGCAACAGCAGGTCCTGAGCTGCGACGCCGGCTTCGACGAAGCCCTGAAGCAGCGGGTTTCGGGCAGGGCGGAGCTGGTCAGGACCTGACCGGGCCGATCGGGAGCCGGTCGGGAAGTGGGGGTGCGCCACTCCCCGACCGCGCGGTCGCGATGAGGGCGCGGAGCTCGTCGACAACGACGGAGCGTCCGAACGGGGCGAACGGGAAGAAGTGTCCGCCATCGACGCGCCGTCCGCGGAACCTGCCGGACGTGAAGGCGGCCCAGAGCGGCAGTACGCCCGGGTCGATGAGGGGGTCATCCGTTCCGGCCAGCGCCGTCAGCGGCACGGCGAGGCGTAGGTGATCGACCGCCCGTAGCGACTCCGCGGTGAGCGCCAGGTCGTGGGCCAGGGCTCGCTGCGGGGGGCTGAGGCCGGGAGCCTCCAGTGCGTCGCCAGGCAGCTTGTGCAGAGCGAAGATCTCGGCCACCCCCTCGGGAGACGACACCCGCGCCGGATCCGGGTGGCCCCGCGTGCCCGGCATCGAGCAGCTGGCCACCACGCCGTTACAGGGGCTGACGTGTGCGGTGGCGAGGGCCAGGAGCGCCCCCAGGCTGTGCCCGTAAAAGACGGTCGAACGGGGCGGGAACGCGTGCAGTTCGGTGCTGATTGCCGCCACCGCGGCGGCCAGCGTGGTGTGTGGCCGCTCTCCCGCGCGCCTGTCCCTCCCGGGGAGGGACACACCGATCGTCTCCACCTCCTCCGGCAGGTCGGACACGAGCTCCCTGTAGCGGGAGGCACATGAGCCCGCATGCGGGAAGACGACGAGACGGCAGTCGGGTCGCGGCGCGGGGCGCAGTACTTCTGTCCAGCGGGTCGGGTGCGACGTCATGTGGGCGGTGCTCC
The DNA here is from genome assembly GCF_039530945.1 of Nocardiopsis rhodophaea. Taxonomy (NCBI): domain Bacteria; kingdom Bacillati; phylum Actinomycetota; class Actinomycetes; order Streptosporangiales; family Nocardiopsidaceae; genus Nocardiopsis; species Nocardiopsis rhodophaea. The sequence continues at coordinate 50,299 of NZ_BAAAPC010000026.1, read as the reverse complement.
GGGGGCTCTTGGGCTCGCGGTGACGGATCGACAGTGGACGGCACGGGGGCACGGTGCCGCGACGGTGGTGGTCAGGTGCCCCGGCGCCGCCAGGAGCCCGCGGATTGGCAGCGCGATCGTCGGGGGTCCTTCCACGGTGCGGGAGCAGGAGGGGGCGGCGCCCCGGCGGCGCCGCGCCTGAGAGCCGCGGTCAGGACGACGGTCAAGACGGCCAACTCGGCCTCATCCGGGTTTCCCCGGGCCACCACCAGGGACGCCTCGGTCGTCATGTCGGAGGGTTCCCGTGCTTGCGCGACGGCAGATCCGCGTGCTTGGCGCGCAGCATCGCCAGCGAGCGGATCAGGACGGAGCGGGTATCCGCGGGGTCGATGACATCGTCGACCAGTCCCCGCTCCGCGGCGTAGTAGGGGTGCATCAGTTCCGCCTTGTACTCCTTGACCATGAGCTCGCGCATGGCGTCGGGGTCATCAGCGGCGGCGATTTGCCTACGGAAGATGACGTTGGCCGCGCCCTCGGCCCCCATGACCGCGATCTCGTTGCCGGGCCACGCGAACGCGAGGTCAGCGCCGACCGAGCGCGAGTCCATGACGATGTATGCTCCCCCGTACGCCTTGCGCAGGACCACCGATATGCGGGGCACCGTGGCGTTGCAGTAGGCGTAGAGGAGCTTGGCGCCGTGCCGGATGATGCCGCCGTGTTCCTGGTCGACGCCCGGAAGGAATCCGGGGACGTCGAGAAGGGTCACCAGGGGGATGCTGAAGGCGTCGCACATCTGCACGAAACGGGCGGCCTTCTCCGAGGAGTGGATGTCGAGGACCCCCGCCATGCTCGCGGGCTGGTTCGCGACGATGCCCACGACCCCGCCGTCCAGGCGCGCAAGAGCGCATACCACGTTGGGCGCCCACCGCTCGTGGACTTCCAGGTACTCGTGCTCGTCGACGACGTCCTCGATGACCCGGCGCACGTCGTACGCCTGGTTGCCCCTGATGGGGACCAGGTCCGAGAGAGCTTCGCACCGCCGCCCCGCGGGATCGTCGGCGGGTTCACGCGGGGGCAGTTCGCGGTTGTTCGCCGGGAGCAGGGACAGCAAATACCGCACCTCCTCCAAGCAGGTCTCCTCGTCGTCATAGGCGAAGTGGGCGACACCGGAGGTCTCGGCGTGCACGTCGGCGCCGCCCAGGCCGTTCTGCGTCATTTCCTCTCCGGTCACGGCGCGCACCACGTCAGGGCCGGTGATGAACATCTGCGACGTGTCACGGACCATGAAGACGAAGTCCGTCAGCGCCGGGGAGTAGGCCGCACCCCCGGCGCACGGACCGAGCATCACCGAGATCTGCGGGATGACGCCCGAGGCTCTGGTATTGCGCTGGAAGATACCGCCGTACCCGGCCAGCGCCGAGACTCCCTCCTGGATACGCGCCCCCGCGCCGTCGTTAAGCGATACCAGGGGTGCTCCGGCCGCGATCGCCAGGTCCATGACCTTGTGGATCTTCTCGGCGTGCGACTCGCCGAGGGCCCCGCCGAAGATACGGAAGTCATGCGCGTACACGAAGACCTGGCGACCGTGGACCGTGCCCCATCCCGTGACGACACCGTCGGTGTGCGGACGGCGCGCCTCTAGCCCGAACCCGGTCGCCCGGTGGCGGCGCAGGGGCTCGATCTCAGTGAAGGAGTCCTCATCCAGCAGCAGGTGCAAGCGTTCGCGCACGGTCAGCTTGCCTTTGGCGTGCTGCCGCTCGGCCGCCGCCGGGTCGCCTTCGTCGACCGAGCGCTTCAGGGCGTGGAGCTCTCGCGCCCGATCTCGTAGTGAGGACTCCTCGACTGTACTGCGGGGCGCGTCGAGTGGCGCGGTGTTCACTTCCGTCATCGGTGGCACTCTCCCGTTCTCCTTTCGTAGCGGTGCGCCTGGGTCGACATCAGTGCCCCATGCCCAGCCCGCCGCTGACCGGAAGTACCGCGCCGGTGATGTAACTGGCGTCCTCACTGGCCAGGAACCGGATCGCGGCGACCACCTCGTCGACCGTTCCGGGGCGTCCTAGCGGGGTCATTCGCATGACGTCGTCCATGCGTCGCTCCGATAGAGCGGCGGTCATGTCGGTGGAGATGATGCCGGGTGCCACGGCGTTCACAGTGATGCCTCGGTCTCCCAGTTCCCATGCCAGGGAGCGGGCCAGCCCCATCAACCCGGCCTTGGAAGCCGCGTAATTGGTCTGGCCCGGCGCTCCGAGGAAACCGAGGGCCGACGAGAGCAGGATCACGCGCCCCCTCCGCCCGGGAAGCATGCTTCGCACCGCTGTGCGGACCGTGTTGAACGCCCCGGTCAGGTTGGTTGCCAGGACGTCCTCGAACTGCTGGTCACTCATCCGGAGGAGCGGGGTGTCCTGGGTGATCCCGGCGTTGGCTACGAGCACCTCCACCGATCCGTGCTCGGCTTCCGCCTCCCGCACGGCGCGTTCGACCTCCGTGGGCTTGGTGACATCGGCCGTGACCCCGAACAACCCCTCGGGCGGATTGCCGGACCGGTGGCACACAGCGACCTTGTCCCCGTCCGCGGCGAAGGCCCGGGCTACAGCCAGACCGATTCCGCGGTTGCCTCCAGTGACGAAAACCGAGCGGTTCATCGACTCCTCCTTTCGCGCGCCCGGGCCATCGGGGCGCCGTGCGCGATTCCCGGTCCGGGGACCGGGGTGGGATCCCGGCCGCTACGCCGGCGTGAATACGAGGGCGGCGTTGTGGCCGCCGAACCCCAGAGACGTACTGACGGCCACGTTCACCCGGGCCGTGCGCGCCTCCCCAGCGACGACGTCCAAGCTGAGCGCGGGGTCGAGGTTTTTCAGGTTCGCCGTCGGCGGCACGACCCCGTGCTGCGCTGCCAGCACCGTGTAGGCGGCCTCGATCGCGCCCGCCGCCGCCAGCGCGTGCCCGGTGACGCCTTTGGTCGAGGTGACAGCGGGCCCTCGGCTCAGTACACGGCTCAGCATTTGCCCCTCGACGAGGTCGTTTATCGGGGTCGCGGTGCCGTGCGCGTTGACGTGGTCGACCTCGTCCGGCTCCACCCCGGCGTCCGCCAGGGCGGCACGGAGCGCCCGCTCGATGCCCTGCCCGCCAGGGTCAGGGGCGGTGGCGTGGTGGGCATCGGAGGAGGCCCCGTACCCGCTGACGGTCGCGCGGATCGCCGCGCCCCTGGCCCGGGCATCGGCCGTTCGCTCAAGGACCAGCACACCGGCCGCCTCCGCGGCGACGAATCCGTTCCGCTCGGCGTCGAAGGGCTTACTGGCATGCTCGGGCGCGTCCCGCGACTTGGACAGGGCGCCCATCTTGCACAGCCCCGCCATCACCGTCGGGGTGAGCGCGGACTCGCTCGCACCCGCGAGGACGATGTCGCAGACCCCGTCCCGCAGCAGGTCTCGCGCCGTGCCCACGGCCGTCGCCCCTGACGCGCAGGCGGTGGCGGTGACCAGACTGGGCCCCAGGGCTCCGCAGTCCATCGCCACGTATCCGGCGGCCATGTTCGGCATGTACTTGGTCACCAAGAGAGGGGAGACCTTCGCCGGTCCGCTGTCGCGAAGCGCGTCGTGCTGCTCCTCGAACGCAGCCGCTCCGCCGAGCGAGTTGCCGAGCACCACCCCCACCCGGGTGCCGTCCCACGACGTCGGATCCCACCCGGCGTCATCGACCGCCATGCGGGAGGCGACGAGGGCCAGTTGCACGAAGCGCTCCAGTTGCCAGGAGGCGAATCCCCCCAGCAGCTCAGCCGCGTCGAACCCCGGCACTCTGCAGGAGAAGTCGACCGACAAATCGCCGAGTGTGTCATCCGGTGTCGCGCAGGACCTCCCCGACAGCACCCGCTCCCAGTTCTCCCCCACACCGATCCCGGCGGGAGTGACCAGGCCGAGGCCGGTGACGGCGATGTCGCCGCTGTTCACCGCCATCAGGCCGTCGCTCCCTTGGACGCCAGGAGCTCGACGAGGTCGTCGATGGTGTGCTCCTCGGTAAGCTCACCGTCGCCGATCGCCACCCCGAACTCCTTGTCGAGGACCAGGCCCAGCTCGATCAGCATGAGGGAGTCGAACGACAGCGCGCCGAGTTCCACGTCGGCCGTTATGGTGTCCATCTTGACCTTGAACTGGTCCGAGAGGACGGTCGAGACTCGCTTGGTGATTTCCTGCATGATTGTCACTCCTGGTGGGTTGTTTTGGGTGAAGGAAATCGTGAATTCGAAAATTTCTAAATTCGACGAACCCTTGCGGCGGTTCAGGGCGTGGAAATATCCGGCCAGATAAGGCCGACCGAACCCCACGAGAGTCCACCGCCGAATCCGCCGAGCACGACTTTCTGTCCTGCCCGGAGTTCGCCCGAGGAATTCGCATCGGCGAGCACGAGGGGAATCGACGCGGCCACCGTGTTCCCCACCCGGTCGATGTTGGAGGGGAACCGCTCCGGCCCCACGCCGATGCGTTCGGCGATCGCCGCCAGAATGCGGGCGTTGGCCTGGTGCAGGACGACCTTGTCGATGTCGCCGGACGCCCAGCCCAGGCGGTCGGCCGTCGCCTGGACGGATGAGGTCATGTGCCGCACAGCCTCGGCGAAGACCGCCCGGCCTTCCATCGTGAAGTACGTGTCGGCCTCGTCTGGGGGCAGTCCGGTGGAGCGCTGGCGCGACCCGCCGGCGGCGACCTCGATGAGGCGGCTCCGCGTCCCATCGCTGCCCAGGTGCAGGCCTCTCAGCGCGCCGAATTCCGAGGGTGCTCCCCTACGCAGGAGAACTGCGCCGGCGCCGTCGCCGAATACCGCCCGTGTCGCCCGGTCGGAGGGGTTCAGAATCGTGGAGAACGTGTCCGCTCCGATGACCAGGGCGGTGCTCGCGAAGCCCGATTCGATGAGCCCGGCACTGACCCCCAGCGCGTAGACGAATCCCGTGCACACGGCACCGACGTCGAACGCGCCGACCCCGGTGAGCCCCAGGCGGCTGGCGACCTCGGGCGCGGTGGCGGGACAAGGGCGGTCCGGAGTGCTGGTCGCGACCACAACGACGTCGGCGTGGTTTGTGCCAGCGGACTCCAGCGCCCTGCGGCCCGCCTCGACCGCCAGGTCACCAGAGGATTCGCCCGGGGCGATGATGTGCCGCTGGCCGATCCCCGTCCTGCTGCGGATCCATTCGTCCGAGGTGTCCAACCGCTGGGCGAGCGCGTCATTGGTGACGACGTCCGGGGGAACCCAGCCGCCCAGGCCCGCGACGACGGCCGCCCGATCCGTACCGCTCATAGGACGCCTCCGTCAGCGCGCAAGAGCGCCTCCACGGTGCTGATCGTGTCCCCCACTGTCGTCACGGCGTCATTCCTCCCGGGCGTGTCTCGCTGTTACCGACGTCTCCCCGCAAACCAATCGATGGATTGCCCGGAACGCGTTGGCTATTTCACTGTGGCAATGGCACCTCCGATTTCTCTCACTGGAATCCCACGCCCCGCCCATGGGGGGCTCACGTGCGCCGTGAGTGCGGAATGAGCGGCGCAGAAGCGGGCCCTGCAAGGATTGAAAGTGGCCGGAGTGGCATTCCATCGAGACCGTGACTCACCGGTGTGGGGTGCGCATGGGTGCCGGGCCGAACAACGCGAACCAAGCGCAATAACGAGCACGAGGAGAAAAGTGCAGAAACGCAGGATCGGCAGGAACGGCCCGCTGGTCTCCGCCCTTGGTCTGGGCTGTATGGGAATGTCGGAGTTCTACGGGCCGACCGACGAAGCGCAGAGCCTGGGAACCCTCAAGGCGGCGCTCGACTCCGGGGTCAACTTCCTCGACACCGCGGACATGTACGGAAAGGGACATAACGAGCGCCTCGTGGGCCGGGCCATCGCCGGGCGCCGTGACGAGGTCGTTCTGGCGACCAAATTCGGGTTCAAACGCAACGAGGACGACCCTCGGCTGGGCCGCGAGATCGACTCCAGCCCCGAGCACTGCCGCCGCGCCATCGACGCCTCGCTGCAGCGGCTAGGCGTCGACCACGTCGACCTCTATTACCTCCACCGCCGCAACCCCGCAGTCCCGATCGAGGAGACGGTCGGGGCGATGGCCGAGCTCGTTCAGGAGGGCAAGGTCGGCCACCTGGGCCTGTCCGAGGTGACCGCCGAGACGCTGCGCAGAGCACACGCCGTCCACCCCATCGCCGCGCTCCAGACCGAGTACTCGCTGTGGACGCGCGAGGTCGAGGACGAGGTCCTGCCCGTGGCCCGTGATCTGGGCACCGCGCTCGTCGCCTACTCGCCTGTCGGCCGGGGCTTCCTGACCGGGACCATCACCCGCCCCGAGGATCTCGACCCCACGGACTTCCGGCACTCCCACCCCCGCTTCCAGGGGGAGCACCTCGCCCGCAACGTCCGGATGGTCGAGCGGGTGCGGGAACTCGCCCACCGTTACGGCTGCAGCCCGGTCCAGCTGGCTCTCGCCTGGCTCCTGGCCCAAGGCGAGGACATCGTCCCCATCCCGGGAACCCGCCGGACGAAGTACCTGTCCGAGAACGTCGCCGCGGCTGACCTGAAGCTTACGGATGAGCAACTGGCCGCGGTGTCGGCCGCGGTTCCGCGCGCCTCCGTGTCCGGTGAGCGATACGACCCCGCCGGTATGGCGACCGTCGGCTTCTGACCGGCCCCGCGTCCCGACCTGTTCCCCGGCGCCGCGCGCGCCGCCCGTACGTGACAAGGAAGCCCTATGGCAGACAAGCTGGAGCAGCTGAAACTGGCCGCCGTCAACATCGACGGCGTGCTGCTCAACGACACCTTCAGCCCGGTCATCTACAACTTCATCGTCAGCCGCGGTGGAGAGTACACCGCTGATGTCGAGCGAAGCATCTTCTCCCAGCCGCAGCTGGTGGGCGGTCAGGGAATGGCCAACGCCGCACGTGTCCCGTGGACCGCCCAAGAGGCGATCGACGTCTACTTCAAGGAGCGCGAGGAGTACATCCGCGACCACCCGGTCCAACTCCTCGACGGCGCCATCGACCTCCTGCGCCGCCTGCGCTCCCTGGGGCTGAAGACGGTCAGTTACGGCGGCCTGAGCAAGGCCCACTTCGAGCACTACCTGGGCGAGCACACCGATCTTTTCGACGACCCCGGGTACGTCTGCACCAACGACTTCCGCCCGGGCCTGCGCGAGATCACCACCGAGATCTTCGGGCTGGAGTACGACCAGGTGCTGTTCATCGACGACGTAGCCCGCGTCGCCGAGGTCGCCAAGGCCCTGGACATTCCATTCATCGGCCACCCCAGCTCCTTCGAGCACAGCTTCCAGCCGCAGCTGATGCGTGAGAGCGGAGCCCGCCACGTCGTCGACTCGCTGCACGCCATCGACGAGGAGCTCCTGCGCAAGGTCGACACCGAAGCCGCCGCCCACTCCGTCTGGCGCGGTTGAGCCCACCCGACTGCCGACCTGCCACGCTCCCCGGGGCGGGTCGGCGCCCCCGGCGGCCCCAGTCCCGCCTCCCATCCTCGCAAGGAGTCACGCCGTGGACCACGTCGCTTCCCCGCACACCCTGCTGTTGGACTTCGACGGAGTCCTCAGCCTTAACGCCTCCGAACTACTGCTGCACGCCCTGCACGAGGGAATCAACCGGTACACGGCGTTTCCCTTCGAGGCCACGGCCGCGCAGTTCAAGGCCATTAGCACCTTCCCGCAACGCGAAAGCCTGCGCACGCTGTTCGCTGGACTCGGAATCGAACGGCACCTCGACACCGAGATCGAGGCGCTGCGGTCGCTCATCTCCGCGGACGGGCGGCCGATGACCCTGAGCGAGGGCGTGGAGCGCTTCTGCGCGGAGCAGCGCGCCCGGGGAAGAAGACTGCGGGTCTTCTCCACGATGGACCGCACCACCGAGCGCCGGTCGCTGCTGGACGGACTGTTCGACCCCGAGGACTTCGTTCCGCTCGGTCACGCCTCCAAAGCCGACTCACACTCCTATGCGGCAATTCTGTCCTCCCAGGGGGAGTCTGATCCCGGGCAGGTGATGCTCGTGGATGACTCCCCGCTGGCGCTGCGCGCCGCCAGGACCGCGGGAGCGCGTACCGTCCTGATGCGCGGCGAGGTCTTCACACCTGAGGACGTCGCACCGTTCGCACCTTTTATAGAAGCGCAGGTCGCCTCCTTCGCCGAACTCGGTGACCTTCTCCGAAGCGCGGAGCCGCCCTCCGTCGAGCGGCCGTCCGGACCGTGCGCCGACGCGTCACCCATCCCGTCCTAGCCCGCACGATGCTGTCCCACACCGCCGCGGCCCCAACCCTCCTCCGCCCCGAATCGTCCCTAGCTCATATCACAGGATGAATACGCGCTGATGGCTAACGCACCAACCGACCCAGACCTCCACGAATCTCCGGGACCCCGGGACGCGCGTGCCCGCGTGGCCGGTGCGGAACAACCGCACCTCCGTGCCGCGAACCGGGCTCCGGTCAACCCCACCCGCGTCCTGGTGGCCATTGCCCTGGCCGCCGTCATGCTGCCGATCTCCGTGACCGGTCCCGGGGTGGCCCTCGCCGACATGTCGGGGGCGCTGAACGCCTCCGCCGCGTCCACCCAGTGGGTACTCAACGCCTACAACGTCGCGTTCACGGCCTTCATGCTCGCCGCCGGCTCCGCCGCCGACCTCTTCGGGCGCCGCCGCCTGTTCCTGACCGGAACGACGATCTTCGCCTTGGCCTCGCTCGTCGCGGGCACGGCACCGACCATCTGGCTCGTGGACGTGGCGCGCTTTGTCCAGGGCATGGGTGCCGCAGCGGTCCTGACCAGTGGTTCGGCTCTGCTCGCCCATACCTTCAGCGGGCCCGCGCGCGCCCGGGCCTTCGGTATCTTCGGTGCCTCGATCGGCTTCGGACTGGCGATGGGCCCCTTCGTTTCCGGTCTGCTGGTGGGGGCGGCGTCCTGGCGCGCCGTCTTCCTCGTCAACGTGCTGCTCGGCGCGGTCGTCCTGGTCCTGGCATGGCCCCTGTCGGAGTCGAAGAACCCCGGAGCTCGGCGCATCGACATCGCCGGCGTGCTGACCTTCACCGCCGCCCTGATGCTGCTCGCTCTCGGCTTCGTCGAGGGCCCCTCCCACGGCTGGGCCGGGGCGCCGACGCTCGGCTCCTTCGTGGGTGCCGCTGTCTTCCTGGCGGCATTTGTCATTGTCGAACTTCGCAGTTCCGAGCCGATGTTCGACCTCAGCCTGCTCCGCCGTCCCACCTTCGTCGCGATTATCTGGCAGCCGGTGAGCATCGTGTTCGCGTTTGCGGCCCTCTTGGTCTACCTTCCGCCGTACTTCCAGGGCGTGGGCGGAGCTAGTTCCACGATGTCGGGCGCGATGCTGCTGCCGCTGACGCTGCCCGTGTTCATCCTCCCCCTCTTCTCCGGCGCACTGGTCAAACGGCTGTCCGTGCGGATGCTGCTCGCCATCGGCCCGGCGGTTCTCGCCGCCGCGCTGCTGCTGATGATGACGCTGACCGACCCGGTCTCCTCCCGTGTGGCGCTGTTCGCCGCCCTGCTGGTGGCTGGCATCGGTATCGGCCTGGCCTTTGGTGTCATGGACAACGCGGCGGTGAGCTCGGTGCCTCCGGAACGCAGTGGCATGGCGTCGGGCATGTTCAACACGCTTCGTGTGGCGGGCGAGACGATCGGCGTCGCCTGCGTGGCCGGACTGCTGCTCACCTCCACACGCCAGGGACTGGGCGGTGTCGCCAACAGTGGGGCGATCGCGGACGACGTCGTCCAAGGTCGCCTGGACTCGGTGCGCGATGCGGGAGGCGCGGAGCTCGCCCACCGTGCGGTGCTGGGTTTCGAGCACGGCTGGACCGCGGTGTACGTGCTGCTGGCGTGTGTCGCGCTGGCCGGGTCCATCGCCATCTTCACCATGGTCCGCGACCGGGACCTGGACCAGTCGGGCGGGTAAAACGTCCGACCGCTGGGTCCGGGCCCGCGCGTCTGCGTGGGGGCCCGGACCCCCGTCCCCAGCTGGGGGCGTTATCCGCCCTCTCCGCGTGTTCCGGTGAACACGGCGGTGGCGACAGCGCGCTCGTCCTGCTCGAAGGTCACCCGTGCCGTGAACCCGGTTTCCCGCTCGGGCCGCCCCGGTCGGCTCGCCCGCACGGTGAGCGGGGCATCGAGTTCGGCGTAGGCGCCGAACGACGCGTCTAGCCTGGAGACGCGCCATGATCCGGCTGGAACCCCCATGACCTCCTCGGCCGCCAGCAGGCTGATCTGGCGTCCCGCCTCCATCAGCACCATCCCCGGCACGTGGTCTTGGGCGTGGTCGAACAGGCTCGGGTGCCCCCCGGCCACGCGGAGGCGTGCCTGGACCCCTCGCTCGTCGGCGACCGGATCCAGCAGGATCACGTTCTCCTCGTGTCTCCGGCCCACCCGCCCGGGCTCGCAAAGCCCCGGGGCCGCGCTCGCGCGGTACGCGTCCGACGTCGGCAGCGGGCCGTCGTCCCGCCGTCCCCGAAGCATCGCGTAGACGTCGTCCGCCACATATTTCACGCGCATCCTCGCCTCCCCCACGTATTCCTCGCCCACACGAATCCGCATCCGGTACGCGAGACCGCGGAGTTCGCCCCCGAGCCATCGGGCATCGTGCGTGTCGACCGATATCACCGCCGGGGTGGGGCCGGGAGCGGGCTTCATGGAGGCGAGCCCGGGGAGGTCCATCGACCATTCCTGGAGCACGAACTTGGTCCCCATCGGGGCACCGAAGTGCGCGTGTACCGCGTGGGTCTCGGCCTGTCGGCAGCACTCCAGCAGCAGCAGCGGATCAACCGTGTCGGGTGTCGTGTGGTCGGTGTAGTACGCGTGGGAGGGCGGCAGTTGGGCCGCCGCCACGAAGCGCGATTCGTCGATCAATGAGCTGTCCGTCAAGAACACCTCGGAAAGAGCTCTGCGGTGCACCAGATTCTTGGGAACAGTGTGATCGAAATTCAGCTGGGGCAGAACGTCGGGTGCCCTGTCGGCCTCGACAGCGATAGTCACGTGATCCACCTTTTGTCGCGAGTCTGGGTTCTGCTGAAACGCTCGCACGCTTCGCTAACGCCCAGCTCATAGGTGCATCATTCCCTGCTCCTGGAGGTGTGCGGACCCGGGTGCGGAGGTAGGTGGATGACCTCGGTCGTTGAAGTGCACCTACAGCCAGGGGATACTTTTCTGCGTGTGCTACGCCTTTGGTTCGAGGGGAAAAGATGGATTTAGCCATTCTGGGTGAATTGAATTGGCTTGCCGTTAGTGGGGCAGCTCTGGTCTATTTCGTGCTTGGGGCGGTGTGGTTCGCGCGGCCGGTGTTCGGGAACGCGTGGATGCGCGCCATCGACTGGTCGGGAGACGACGAGAAGCCCGGCCCGGCGATGTACATCGGCCCGCTGATCGTCTGCCTGATCCAGGTGATCGTTCTGGCGATGCTTCTCGTGGCAATCGGTGCGGGCACGGTTGTGGACGGGATCGTGCTCGCGCTGGTGGCGGGGATCGGGCTGGGGGGATCCGCCCTCTTCGTCACGGGCTACTTCGATCCGAAGAAGCCACAGCCGATGGTCTGGTTCGGTATCACCGCCGGATACCACGTGGTCGGACTCGTGATCGCGGCGCTGATCCTGTCGTTGTGGACGTGATCGCACGGGGACCTGGCGCGACAACCGCACCTGGGGGCGGGTGGGCGTGGCATGTGGGCCGCGGGGTGATGGGGTCGTCCGATTTGTTCAAGACCCCGCGAGGCGCACGCTCCTAGCGTGAGGGGCATGGCACCTCGATTTGATCTGATCGGACTTGTCGTCGCCGACATGGGGCGGTCCCTGGCCTTCTACCGTCGTCTCGGCTTGGCGATACCGGAGTCAGCCGACACTCAGCCGCACGTGGAAGCTCAGCTTCCCGGGGGTCTTCGGATCGCGTGGGACACCGTCGAGACGGTTCGCTCCTTTGATCCGGACTGGACCGCGCCCCAAGGTGGACCCGGTGTGGCTTTGGCGTTCCGCTGTGATGAACCGGCGGAGGTCGACAGGGTGTACGCCGAATTCGTCCAGGCGGGCTATGAGGGGCGGCAGAAGCCGTGGGACGCGTTCTGGGGGCAGCGCTACGCGGTACTCGGCGATCCGGACGGGAACAGTGTCGATCTGTTCGCGCCGCTGGATGCTCCCGCTGGATGAGGCACGAGGACCGTTGGCGCGGCTCCGGCCAGAGCCGTGACCTCCCGGGTGAGGTGGGCCTGATCGGCGTATCCGGCGGCCGCCGCAGTGGCCGCCCACGAAGCGCCCGTGCGGGCCATCGCCAGCGCCCGGCGCATCCGCAAGATCCTCAAAAGTGTCTTGGGGCCGTAACCGAAGGCGGATTGGCAGCGGCGGTGCAGGCGCCGCTCGCCGATGCCGAGCGAGCGTGCCGTCTCGGTGACCGTCGTGCCCGCACGCGCCAGGTTCGCGATGGCGGAGAGTTCCGGATCCGGCGGTCCGGTCTGGTCGAGTCGCCTCCGGGCGATGTCCTCCAAGGCGGCCGCGGGGTCCGGTGACCCGGCGATACGACCGGCGAGTGGCCGGGCGCGTGCCGTTCCCCACAGCTCGGTCAGGGGCACCCGCTGGTCGCGCAGTTCATGGGCAGGCACGCCCAGGACGGTCGGGCCGGTTCCAGGGGCGAATCGCAATCCGATGATGTCGGCATCGGGCCGCCATACCGCGGAATGCGCCGCCGTATCCGGCCCGGCCACCAGCAGCGCGCCGTCGACCCAGATCAGGTCGATGCAGCCGTCCGGCAGGACACGTTGCTCGGCCTCGATGACGCCGTCGGCTCTTCCCCGCCACAGGACCGTTCCGGGTACCTGCGAGCGCCGCTCCCGGTACATGGAGCCAGTGTGACAGGGAGGGCGGAAGAGGGGCAGGGGTTAGTGGTCCCGCATCGGTGGGGCGGTCCGGTCACTGCCTGGTTCAGCCGCGTGCCACCAGGTCGATCAGGCTGGCCTCCGGGCGGCAGCAGAAGCGCACGGGGGCGTAGGGGGACGTGCCCAGACCGCCGGAGACGTGGAGCCAGGCGTCGCCGTAGCGGTTCAGGCCCCAGGCCCGTCGGCGGTCGATGCCGCAGTTGGTCACGAGGGTCCCGTAGAAGGGCATGCAGACCTGTCCGCCGTGCGTGTGCCCGGTCAGGAGGAGCTGGTAGCCGTCGGCCACGAAACGGTCCAGGTTGGCCGGTTCGGGTGAGTGCAGCACGCCCAGGCGCAGGTCGGCGGTGGGATTGGCGGGCCCCGCGATGTCGTCGTAGCGGTCCAGGTCGATGTGGGAGTCGTGGACGCCGCCGAACGCGATGTCCAGGCCGCCCGCCTTGAGGTGTCCCGTGCTGTTGTTGAGGTCGAGCCATCCCGACGCGCTCATCGCCGCTCCCAGCTCCTCCCAGGGGAGGTCCGGGACGGAGCGTTCGCCGTAGTCGGTCTTGCTGTCGCGCCACAGGTAGCGGGCGGGGTTCTTCAGGCGGGGGGAGTAGAGGTCGTTGGACCCGAAGACGAACGCGCCCGGGCGGTCCAGCAGCGGGCCCAGGGCGTCGATGAACGGCTCGACAGCGTCGGGGCGGGCGAGGGAGTCTCCGGTGTTGACGACCAGGTCCGGGCGGTAGTCGTCCAGCCCGCGGATCCAGTCGAGCAGCATCCGGCGGCCCGGCGTCAAGTGCGTGTCGGACAGGTGCAGGACGCGGAGCCGTCGCGCGCCCTCCGGCAGCAGCGGGATCTCATAGTGCCGCAGCCGAAACCAGTTGCGTTCGATGATCGAGGCATAGCCGAACCCCGCGATCCCCACCGCCGCGGTGACGGCCGCTGCCCGGCCGATGGTTTTCCCCAGACCGCTCACCTGTAGGTCCCTCCTGACTGTCCGCATGTGTGATGGTGCCAGACGCGGGAACGTGGACGGACCGTCCGCGTTCCCCGACGTGCGGAGTTCCGTGCCCGCGGCATCGCCGGAAAAGACGTGGGTACTCGGGCTTTCCTGACTCTATGATCTCTTGCATGGCCGAAATCAAAGACCGCCTGAAAGCCGACCTCACCGCTGCCATGAAGGAGCGCGATGAGCTGCGGACCCGGACACTGCGGATGGTGCTGACCGCTCTTTCCACCGAGGAGGTGGCCGGCGGCTCCGCGCGTGAGCTCAGCGATGACGAGGTCATCAAGCTGCTCACCCGCGAGGCGAAGAAGCGCCGTGAAGCCGCCGACGCGTTCGACAAGGGCGGCCGCCCGGAGCAGGCGAAGGCGGAGCGCGAGGAGGGGGAGGTGCTGGCCGGGTACCTGCCCGCGCAGCTCACCGATGCCGAGTTGAGTGAGCTGGTCAGCGCCGCCATCGCGGAGGTCGGCGCGAGCGACGCCAAGGCCATGGGCAAGGTGATGAAGGTTGTCAACCCCAAGGTCGCTGGCCGGGCCGAGGGCGGCCGCGTGGCCGCGGAGGTGAAAAAGCAGCTCGGCGCGTGACACCCGTGCGGTGGTAACGGCCGCTGGTAGGGACAGTCGCGGAGAAAGGTCGGTGCCGCGATCAGGGGCCGACCCCGTGAGGCGGAGCGAGGATGCCGGCCCCGGCCGCCCGCCGCTCCGCCGGGCCGACCTGTGCCACGGATACGCAAGGGCGGGGTGGATCCGTCGGCACGGAGCCACCCCGCCCTTGCGCGCTGGTTCGCTAGGTGCCCTCGCGGCCCATCGCGGGGGCCATCACCGGACCGGTCCCCGGCGGCCAGGCACGGCCCTCCGGGACGGTCGTGGCCCGGTCGGAGCCCGCGCCATTGCTGAGGAACACGTTGACCGTCGCACCCTGCGGAAGCGACGTGCCCGGGTCCGGGTTGACCGCGGCGACGGTGTCCTCCGGGTGGGAAGAGCGGATCCGCGTGTCGGAGACGTTGACCTCGAAGCCCGCGTCTTCCAGGGCCCGCACGGCCGCGTTCTCCCGCTGCCCCAGAACGTTGGGCACGCCTCCGTCGTCAGCGGTGTTGCTCGTGGCGGTGGTCCCGGGGCCGTCGTCATCGGACGAGTCCTCCGACTTCGAGCCGTACTTCTTCGGCGCCGGCGGGAACTTCTCCTTCGGAAGGTCCTCGGTGGCGCCGCGCATGGTCTCCTGCCAGATCGGGCCGGGGATCGTGGCCCCGTAGACCACGCCGTAGGTGCGGTCGCCGAGCGTGACGTTGCGCAGCGGGTAGTTCTGCGGACCGCGCGGGTCGCCGACGAACACGGAGCCGGCCAGGTTCGGCGTGTAGCCCGCGAACCACGCGGCGGCTGAGCCGTCCGTGGTCCCCGTCTTCGCCGCCGCGGGTCGGCCGATCTCCAGGCCCGTGGTGGTCCCGCCCTTGAACGTCTGCTGGAGCAGGTAGCTCACGCCGTTGGCGACGTCCTCGTCGATGACCCGCTCGCAGTCCTTCTCGATCTCGATCGTCTTCCCGGACTGCTGGTCCTCGATCTTGGTGATCGCCTGCGGCTTGCAGTAGACGCCGCCGGAGGCGAACGTGGCGTAGGCGTTGGCCATGGTGAGCGGCGAGACTTCCTCACTGCCCAGGGTGAAGGAGTTGTTCGCCTGGGTCCGCGGGTTGTCGAACGACTCGCCGTCGGCTCGGTGTACGCCCAGCTTCTCCGCCATCTTGATGACGTTGCACAGCCCGACACTCTTCTGCAGCTGGGCGAAGTAGGTGTTCACCGAGCCCTTGGTGCCGGTGATCATGTTGTTGCTCGTGCCGCCCTTGGTGTCGCCGGCGTTCTTCACCGGCCAGGGCATGAGCCGCCCACCGTCGCAGTTCCGCTGCCCGGTGACGGTGGTGCTGTTGCCGGAACTGAAGGAGGTGCTGAACTTCTTGCCCTGGTCGAGCGCCGCGGCCAGGGTGAACGGCTTGAAGGTCGATCCGGCCTGGAAGCCGCTGCTGCCGCCCCGGTTCTTGTCGGTGGTGAAGTTGATCGACGTCTCGCCGAGCTTGGACTCGTCGGGGCCGTAGTTCCGGCTCTGCGCCATCCCGCGGATCTCGCCGCTGCCCGGCTCGACCAGGACCTCCGCGGCGACCTTGCGCGCCTCGTTCTTGCGGGGCACCCACTTGTCGACGGCCTTCTGCGCCGCCTCCTGCATGTCGACGTCGAGCGTCGTGTGGATCTTCAGACCGGCCGTCCGCAGCCAGCGGGCGCGCTCGGTCTCGTTCTTGCCGAACTTCTCGCTCTTCTCGATCTCCTGGACGACGTAGTCGCAGAAGTAGGGCTGCTTACTGGGCATGCACCCGTTGCTGGGCGTCCTGACGTCCAGCTCCAGGTCCTTCGCCTTGGCCTCTTTCCCCTCTGCCTCGGTGATTTCCCCCGTCTCCACCATGCGGTCGAGCACGACGTTGCGGCGGTTCTTGGCGTCCTCGGGATTGAGCCGGAGGTTGTAGAGGTAGGGGTAGCGCACCGCTCCCGCGAGCGCGGCGGCCTGTTCCAGCTTCAGTTCATCGGCGCTGACGCCGAAGTAGTGCTGGGCGGCCGACTCCACGCCGTAGGCGCCGTCGCCGAAGTAGGCGATGTTCAGGTAGCCCTCAAGGATCTCGTCCTTGCTGACGCGCTGCTCCAAGGCGACGGCGTAGCGCAGCTCGCGAACCTTGCGGGAGATCGAGGTCTCGGTGGCCTCCTCCTGCTCGGCCTGCGACGTGGCGCTCTCCACCAGCACATTCTTGACGTACTGCTGTGTCAGGGAGGACCCGCCCTGGGTGCTGCCGCTGAGCGTGCGCAGCGCGGCGCGGAAGGTTCCGACGAGGTCGATCCCGCCGTGCTCGTAGAAGTGGGAGTCCTCGATGGCGATGATCGCCTTCTGCATGACCGGGGCCATGTCGTCGAGCTCGACCAGCTCCCGGTTCTGGTCGTAGATCTCCGCGATGGTCTCCCCGTTTCGGTCATAGATGACCGACCGTTGCGGCGGGGGCGGTGTCTCCAGTTCCCCCGGCATGTTGAGGAAGCCGGTGGCAACGTTGCGCGCGGTGATGCCGAGCCCACCGACCGCGGGTAACGCGAGCGCCGCGACGAGCACACCGGCGATGGCCCCGACGCCTACAAGCTGACCGATTTTCTGCAGCAATGTCCCCTGACCCACCCCATCAGACTATGTGCGGTCGGCGTCACGCCGTACGCGGGCGGGAAAAGCGGAGGGGGCCATCCGCGGCAATCGCGCTCACCCACCCGAATCATCCAGCGCCACACCAATCGTCGCATAGAAGACGCCTGGCGAGGAGCAGCGGTTGACAGACAATCCATCACCCCGCGTGCCGAAACTCGGGGCCACTCCGAGGGTCGGGATGACACGAGCGGGCTATATCGGAAATGGGCCCAAAGGGGCCTGTCGTTTCCGGCTGCTGATCCGTAGTTTCGACCACAGCGGTGAGGAGGGACACACCGGGCCGAAATTCGGCGGCCCGTGCGGCACCGGCCCTGTCGGTCCCCGCGAGCGGTACCATCCGCCGATCTCCCTCCCCCGCCGAGCCGACGACCGCGCCCGTCGGCCACACCATGGAACACACGTTGATCTTGGGAGTGGGGCCCAGATGTGGATCACGGACTGGAGCACACGCGCCATATGCCGGGAGACCGATCCTGACGCGCTGTTCGTCCAAGGAGCAGCCCAGAACCGGGCCAAGCTCATCTGCCGGGGCTGCCCGGTGCGCGCCGAGTGCCTGGCCGACGCGCTGGACAACCGGATCGAGTTCGGAGTCTGGGGCGGGATGACCGAGCGCGAGCGGCGGGCGCTGCTCCGCCGCCGCCCCGACGTCACCTCGTGGCGCTCTCTGCTGGAATCGGCGCGCGACGAGTACGAGCGTGACGGCACCTCCGGCTCCCCCGCTTCCCGCACCTCCTCGGCGGCCGATGGCTTCACCGCGTCGTTGAAGCGGCGGCAGGGCGGCGCCAGCGTGCCGAAGAGCAGGGAGCGGGGCGGAGCGCTGACGCGCTGACCCTCCCGCGCCCCCGCGCGTCACCCCCGGCGTCCCGCCTTCGGACGGTCCCCTGTATCCGCCAGTGCCGCACCGACCTCGCGCAGCCCGTCGAGGTCGTGCACGTCTTCTGGACGCGCCGGCACCTCGGTGAGGGGGACCGTCGGGTGGGCCGCGATGAGGTGTCCCCGGAGCCGCTCCTCCCGGTCCCGCAGCCGTGCCCGTTCGGCGTGCAGCCGCAGCGCCGCCGCCGCGAGCTGATGGTCGCCGGCGTCCACCAGCGTCTCGACCGCCGCCGACGCGCGCGCCGCCGACAGGCTCCGCACCACGGTGCGGTGGGTCCGGTTGATGATCACCCCCGCCAGCGGCATGCGGTCCCGCACGAGACGTTCGATGAAGTACGACGCCTCGCGCAGCGCGTCGCTCTCGGGCGTGGCCACCACGATGAACGCGGTCCCGGGGGCCTGCAGCAGCCGGTAGGTCTCCTCGGCGCGCTCCTGGAACCCGCCGAACACGGCGTCGAAGGCGGTGACGAAGGTCTGCACGTCCTTCAGCACCTGCGCGCCGACGATCTTGCTGATGACGCCGGTGACCATCCCGAACCCCGCCCCGAGCAGCCGGAACGCGCCGGTCTTCGCCGGTGCGCTGAGGAACTTGATCAGTCGCCCATCAAGGAACCGGCCCAGCCGCTCGGGCGCGTCGAGGAAGTCCAGCGCCGAACGGCTGGGCGGCGTGTCGACGATGATCAGGTCCCAGTCGCCCGACTGGCGCAGCTGCCCCAGCTTCTCCATGGCCATGTACTCCTGCGTCCCGGAGAAGCTGGAGGACAGCGATTGGTAGAAGGGGTTGGCCAGGATCTGCCGGGCCCGCTCGGGGTCGGCGTGCGCCTCGACGATCTCGTCGAACGTGCGCTTCATATCCAGCATCATCGCGTGCAGCGTGCCGGGAGGAGCGGTCCCGTCCGCGCGGGGCGGCAGCGGGACGCGCCGCGGGACGTTGTCCAGCTCGGTGAGGCCCATGGACTGGGCCAGCCGCCGGGCCGGATCGACCGTGATGACGACGGCGTCGCGCCCGTGCTCCGCCGCCCGCAGGCCGAGTGCGGCCGCCGTGGTCGTCTTGCCGACTCCGCCGGAGCCGCAGCAGACGACGATCCGGGTGCGCCGGTCGGTCAGCAGCGCGTCGACGTCGAAGGGCGGCGCCTCATGCATGTCCATCCCTCATCTCCGTCCCTCGCCTTCACTCCCCGCGTCGCTCCCCGCCCGGTCCGCCTTCGACGACGTGTTCACGCCGCCCCCTGCTCCCGCAGCCGCTCGGCCAGGGCGTACAGCCCGGCGAGGTCGATGCCGTCGTTGAGGAAGGGAAGCTCGTAGCGCGGCTGCTCCAGCCGCGTGAGCCGCTCCCGGATCTCGGCCTCCACCTTGATCCGGAGCGCGTGGTCGGTGATCTCGGCGGCCAGTTCGCGCGCCATCTGCTCGGGCTGGTCCATCCGGGCGGCCTTCAATCCGCGGGCCAGCGACTCGACGTCGAGGTCCCCGGCCTCGGCCGCCGCGAGCGAGGCCGGGTCGAACAGCGGGTCGCGCACCATGTTGACCATGATCGCCCCCACGTTGAGCCCGACCTCGCGGATCTCGGCGGCGCCGTCGACGGCCTCCTGCGTCGGCATCTCCTCCAGCAGGGTCACGAAGTGCACCATCGTCCCCGGCGAGCGCATCGTCTCCATGACCTTGTCGGCGTGGTTGCGGATGGGGCCGACCCGTGCCAGCCCGGCCACCTCGGCGTTGACGTTGAGGAACTGGGCGATCCTGCCGGTGGGCGGCGCGTCCATCACCACGGCGTCGTACACGAACGGCTCCGGCGGGCTCTCGCGGCCGCCCCCGCGTCTGCGGTCGGCGCCGACCCGGCGGCGGACCGCCTCGGTGGCCTTGCCGGTGAGCAGGACGTCGCGCATCCCGGGCGCGATGGTGGCGGCGAAGTCCACCGCGCCGAACCGGCTGAGGGCCTGGCCGGCGCGACGCAGGCCGTAGAACATCTCCAGGTAGTCGAGGAGGGCGGCCTCGGCGTCGACGGCGAGCGCGTAGACATCACCGCCCCGCGGCGCGACGGCGACCTTCCGCTCCTCGTACGGCAGTGGCGGGCAGTCGAAGAGCTGGGCGATGCCCTGGCGGCCTTCGACCTCGACCAGCAGCACCTTTCGGCCTCCGGAGGCCAGCGCCAGGGCCAGGGCGGCGGCCAGGGTCGTCTTGCCGGTTCCGCCCTTTCCGGTCACGACATGCAGCCGGACGCCATCCCAGTCCCGATCGCGTGCGCTCATCCCTGGGAGTTTATGTCGGCGGCGGCGGGCGCGCCGATCATCACCGGCCCGGGGTGAGTAAGGTGGCGCCCATGACGAAGTGGGAATACGCGACGGTTCCGCTGCTGTCGCACGCGACGAAGCAGATCCTGGACAACTGGGGCGAGGACGGCTGGGAGCTGGTGGCCGTCATCCCGGCGCCCGCTGTGGACGCCGACCCGCGCAACCAGCAGCTGGTGGCCTATATGAAGCGGGAGAAGGCCTGATGGCGACTCCAGAGGAGCGCATCGAGAAACTCGGGCTGGCCCTGCCCGAGGTGGTCAAGCCGCTGGCCTCCTACACCCCGGCGGTGCGCACCGGCGACCATGTCTACATCTCCGGCCAGGTGCCGTTGGTGCGCGGGGAACCCGCGGGCACCGGAAAGGTGGGCGCCGAGGTTACCCCGGAGCGCGCGAAGGAGCTCGCGGGCGTCTGCGCGTTGAACGCGCTCGCCGCGGTCAAGGCGGAGGTCGGTGACCTGTCGAAGGTCAGGCGCGTGGTCAAGCTGGTCGGGTTCGTGGCCAGCGACCCGTCCTTCACCGGCCAGCCCCAGGTCATCAATGGGGCCAGTGAGCTCATCGGCGAGGTCTTCGGCGACGCCGGCGTGCACGCCCGCAGCGCGGTCGGTGTCGCGGTGCTGCCGATGGACGTCCCGGTCGAGGTCGAGCTGATCGTCGAGGTCGCCTGAGGCGCCACGACGCCGATTGCCGACCCGCGCCGGTCTCGGGAAGAGCGCACGCGAGATGATGGTGACGAAGTGCGTGTTTCTGCCCGGGACCGGCCGTTGCCGTCGCAGCGGAAAGGTCGGTGTCCCCGGTACCCGGCGGTCCCGCCGGGGACCGCCGCGTCCGGAGACGCGCGAACGGGCCGCCCCGAGCTGTCCGCCGTGATGGCTGTTCACCGCGCCCCAGGAGGACGACCATGACGACCGAGCACTCGCGGATCCGCGACATACTCAGCGGGCGGATCGCCCCGGTGGAGCCCCGCCCCTCGGCGACGGTCATGCTGCTGCGCGAGGATCCCTCCCCAGCGTCCGGGAGCCCTGGGAAGCGCGGTGATCTCCAGGTCTACCTGCTGCGGCGGGCCTCCTCTATGCCGTTTGCCCCCGGTGCCTACGCGTTTCCCGGCGGCGGGGTGGACGAGCGCGACGCCGACCACGAGGTGGGCTGGGCCGGTCCCGCGCCGCGCCTGTGGGCCGAGCGGCTCGGCGCCACGGAACCGCTGGCGCGGGCGCTGGTCTGCGCGGCGGTACGGGAGACCTTCGAGGAGTCCGGCGTGCTGCTGGCGGGCACGTCGGCGGACGACGTCGTCGCCGACACCCGGGACGAGGGCTGGGAGGCCGACCGCCAGGCCCTCATCGACCGGTCACTGCCGTTCGCCGAGTTCCTCGACAAGCGGCGGCTGGTCTTGCGCTCTGACCTGCTGCGGGCATGGTCGCAGTGGATCACCCCGAAGGTGGAGTCCCGCCGCTACGACACCCGCTTCTTCGCCGCTGCGCTGCCCGAGGGGCAGCAGACCAGGGACGTCGGCGGCGAGGCCGATCGCGTCGCGTGGATGCGTCCGGCCGACGCCGTGGCCGGGTGGGAGCGCGGCGAGCTGCCCATGCTGCCGCCCACCGTCTCCACCTGCAAGGACCTGGCCGCCTGCGGCACGCTCGCGGGGGTGATGGCGGCCGAACGGGGAGAGATCCGGCCGATCGAACCCGAGCTGCGTGAAATCGAGGGGCGGTTCCGCCTGGTCGTGCCCGACGGTGTCGACTATCCGCTATGACGATCCCCCGTCACCGGGCCGCGGCGTTCCGGTCCGGTGGCCTCCCAGCGAGAGACGAGGTGCGATGAGGATCGACGGCTCTGGCACACTGCGCGCGAGCTGCGTACTGTGCCCTAACCCCGGACCCATGACGCTGGACGGGACCAACACCTGGCTGCTGCGCGAACCCGGCGCCCGCGGCGTGGTCGTGGTCGACCCCGGGCCCCACGACGAGCGGCACCTGGAGCGCGTGGCGCGCACCGTCCAGGAGCAGGGGGCGCAGGTCACCGTCACCCTGCTGACCCACCACCACACCGACCACACCGACGGCGCCCGCTACTTCGCCGAGCTCACCGGGGCGCCGGTGCGGGCCGTGGACCCCGCGCTGTGCATTGGCGGGGAGGCCCTGGCCGACGGCGAGACGATCAGCGTCGACCGCCTGGAGCTGCACGTGCTGGCGACACCCGGACACACCGCCGACTCGGTGTCCTTCCACGTTCCGGCCGACGGCGTCATCCTCACCGGTGACACGGTGCTGGGCCGCGGCAGCACGGTGCTCGACGATAACGGCGGCCTGGCCTCCTACATGGAGTCGCTCTACCGGCTGCGCGACCTGGCGCGCCGGACCGACATCCGGGCACTGCTCCCCGGCCACGGCCCCATCTGCACCGAGGCGCTCGACAAACTGGAGGAGTATGTCGGGCACCGTGAGGAGCGGCTGGCCCAGGTCACGGCGGCGGTGCGGGCCGGCGGGCGGACACCGCGGGAGATCGTCGCGCGGGTCTACACCGACATCGAGCCGTCGCTGATCCCGGCAGCGGAGCTGTCGGTCCGGGCCCAGCTGCGCTACCTGGCCAAGCGCGGTGACATTCCCCAGGAGATCGGGGACGTCTGATCCGCCGGCCGCCCCCGGAGAGCACCGGAGGCGGCACGGACGCGGGGACGGCCCAACACACGACGAGCCCGGCACTCGGCCGGGCTCGGATCGTGGTTGGGGAGATGCTCAGCGCGCGCGGCGACGCATCCGCTCCATGTCCAGCAGCACGACGGCCTTCGCCTCGATCCGCAGCCAGCCGCGCAGGGCGAACTCGGCGAGCGCCTTGTTGACGGTCTCCCGCGACGCACCCACGAGCTGCGCCAGTTCCTCCTGGGTGAGGTCGTGGTGCACGTGCAGGCCGTCCTCGCCCTCCTTGCCGAACCGGTCGGCGAGGTCGAGCAGGGCCTTGGCCACGCGCCCCGGCACATCGGTGAACACCAGGTCCGACATGGCGTCGTTGGTCCGGCGCAGCCGGTTCGCCAGGGCCTTGAGCAGTTCCACGGACACCTGGGGCTGCCCGGCGATGAAGGGCCGCAGGTCGTCGTGGCCCAGCCCGGCGAGCACCGCGTCGGTCACGGCGACGGCACTGGCCGTCCGCGGGCGCGGGTCGAACAGCGAGAGCTCGCCGAACATCTCGCCCGGGCCGAGCACGCTCAGCAGGTTCTCTCGGCCGTCGACGGCGGTGCGGGTCAGCTTGACCTTTCCGCTGAGGATCACGTAGAGACGGTCGCCTTCATCCCCTTCGGAGAAGAGCGTCTGCCCCCGGCCGAGGCGAACCTCGCTGACCGAGGCGCGCAGCGCCGCGGCGCCCTCCTCGTCAAGTGCTTCGAAAAGAGGCGCCTTCCGCAGCACCTCATTGGTCTCGTCCACCACGTCCTCCTTGCAACCTGACCGTCAACAGTGTGACGTATATCGCACCCCAGTGTGAAACCAGGTGGTTACCTCGGCTTGTCGCCTGGGTGACAACCCGCCACAGCCGACGTCGGCATTTCCGATCTTAGATGCATTAGCGCCCCGGACAGTGCTGACCCCGCCGATCTCCTGATATTGCCGACATAATCTCCGTCACCGAGGCCGGGCGACGCGTCATGATCATCGGCTTCTTGCGTTCCCCGGCCCGCCGAACGGTCCTGGGGTACGTAGGCTTTGGGTGTGTCCGGTGACCCTTCCACTATCCCTACGCCAGCCGAGTCGGCCAAAGCTCCCGCAACTCCCACGGGCGAAACGCGGCTCGCGCTGGTGCGTCGTGCCCGCCGCATCAGCCGGGAGCTGGCCCGGCTGTACCCGGACGCGCACTGTGAACTCGACTTCACCAATCCGCTCGAACTACTGGTCGCCACGATCTTGTCCGCGCAGTGCACCGACAAGCGGGTGAACGCGGTCACTCCGACGCTGTTCGCGCGGTACCCGACCGCGGCCGACTACGCGGCCGCTGACCGGGAGGAACTAGAGGGGATCATTCGCTCCACGGGCTTCTACCGAGCCAAGGCGAACAGCATTATCAGCCTGGGACAGCAGCTGTGCGAACGGCACGGCGGCGAAGTCCCCGGGACACTGAATGCCCTGGTGAGACTACCCGGTGTTGGGAGGAAAACGGCAAACGTCGTCCTCGGCAACGCTTTCGGCGTCCCCGGACTCACCGTGGACACCCACTTCGGACGGCTGGCCCGCCGGTTCGGCTGGACGAACGCGACCGACCCCGTCAAGGTCGAGCACGAGGTCGGCGCGCTCTTCGACCCCAAGGACTGGACCATGCTGTCCCACCGGCTCATCTGGCACGGCCGCCGCGTCTGCCACGCCCGCCGCCCGGCGTGCGGAGCGTGTGAGCTGGCGCGGCTGTGCCCCTCCTTCGGCGAGGGGCCGACGGACGAGGACACCGCGCGCAAGCTCGTCCGGAACGGCCCGTTCTCATGACCGCGGAGCGGAGCCGGGAACGCGCGGCCGCCGCCCCGGCGTGGCTGGAGCGACTGGCCGACGCCGCGCGGCGCATGCCGGTTCCGACCGTGATGCGCCCGCCCGCGGCCGGCGGGCGCGCCTCGGCCGTCCTCATCCTTTTCGCGGAGGGCGACAGCGGCCCCGATGTTCTGCTGATCCAGCGGAGCGGCGGATTGCGGCGGCACTCCGGGCAGCCGGCCTTCCCCGGCGGCAGAATCGAACCCACCGACGACGGCCCGGAGGAGGCCGCGCTGCGGGAGGCGGTGGAGGAGACCGCCCTGGACCCGGACGGGATCGAGACGCTGGCCCTGCTGCCCGAGCTCTACATCGAACGCAGCGGCTTCAGGGTCGCGCCGGTCCTGGCGTGGTGGCACACACCCTCGGCGGTGCGTCCGGCCGATGCCGGGGAGGTGGCGGGTGTCGCCCGGGTCCCCGTGGCGGAGCTCGCCGATCCCGCGAACCGGCGACGTGTGCGCCATCCTGATGGGACCATCGGCCCGGCGTTCCGCGTCCGCGGCATGCTGGTGTGGGGGTTCACCGCCGGGCTCCTGTACCGCCTGCTTGTGCTGGGAGGCTGGGAGTCCCCGATGCCGAACCACGGCAGCGGGGCGATCGTGCCCATAAGTGACCTGGTACGGCCGGACGGCGGAACGGCGTGACGTGATGGAGGGCATCGTGCTGGATGTGGCGCTGGTCGTCCTGGTGCTGCTCTTCGCGGTCTCGGGGTACCGGCAGGGGTTCATCGTCGGGATCCTGAGCTTCGCCGGGTTCATCGGCGGCGGCGTGCTCGCCGCCCTCGGCGCCCCGTCGCTGATCCAGTCGTTCGTGGTCGAGCCGGGCCGCCAGGCACTGCTGGCGATCGCCGTGGTGTTCCTGTCCGCGGCCATGGGCCAGTTCCTCGCCTCCTACCTCGGCACGATCGTGCGCAACCGCGTCACCTGGGACTCCGCGCGTGTTCTGGACGCCATGGGCGGGGCTCTGGTCAGCACCGTGTCGGTGCTGCTCGTGGCCTGGCTGGTGGGCAGTGCCGTGGCCAACTCCGCGATTCCGGTCCTCAACAACGAGGTGCAGCGCTCGCGCGTGCTCCAGGCCGTGGACCAGGTCATGCCCGACACGGCCTACATGTGGTTCTCCACCTTCCGCAAGATCGTCGACCAGAGCGCCTTCCCGCAGGTCTTCAGCGGTCTGGGCTCGGGCGAGCCCGCCGAGGTGGACCCGCCCGACCCCACCGTCCTCAACACCGAGGAGCTGCGCGACGCCAGCAAGAGTGTCGTCAAGGTGCTGGGTACGGCGCCGTCGTGCCAGCGGCGGGTCGAGGGCAGCGGCTTCGCCTACGCCGAGGACCGGGTTATGACCAACGCGCACGTCGTCGCGGGAGTCACCCAGGATCTGCGCGTGGTCACGCGCTCCGGCCGACAGGTCCCCGCCACGATCGTGCTGTACGACCCGCAGCAGGACATCGCGGTGCTCGACGCGCCCGGAATAGGGCTCGAACCGCTGGACTTCGAGCCGGAGGCGGAGAAGGGCAACGACGCGGTCGTCGCCGGGTTCCCGCGCAACAACGGGTTCACCGCCGTTCCCGCGCGGATCCGTGCACGGCAGACCGCGCAGGGACCGGACTTCTACCACTCCCAGCAGGTCAGCAGGGAGATCTACCAGGTGCGCGCGGTGGTGCGGCCGGGCAACTCCGGCGGACCGCTGCTCTCGCCCGAGGGCACGGTGTACGGCGTCGTGTTCGCCGCCGCGACCAACGAGGGCGAGACCGGCTACGTGCTCACCGCCGACGAGGTCGCGGAGAACGCGCGGACCGGGGCCACCGCGACGCAGCCGGTGTCGCCGCAGCAGTGCGACTGAGAGCGTCCGCGGGCGTGCGGAACCTTCGGCGGACCTATTCGACCCGCGACGACCCCGGAGCACCGCGGAGGAGGCGTGCGGGCACCGCGAGGGGGAGCGGGGGAGACCGCGCGTGGTGTGTGAGCGAGGTCTCCCGCGCCCCCCGACGCCGGACTCCGCAAGGATTCCGGTGTGACCCACCTCGCGGGGGCGCCGCGGGGCTCCGGCAGGGCGGCTTAGGGTTGCCGCATGTCGTTCGCCAGCACCATGCGCTTCGCGCTCGCCTCGCTGCCCAAGGCCGAGTTCGGTTTTCCCGGCCCGATGCGCGACAGGCTCGTCGCCGCGGTCCTGGACGGTCGCAAGACCGCCACGACCGCGCTCCTCGCCGCCTACGAAGGGGCGGGGGAGCAGCCACCGCAGACGGGTGACCAGGCGCTGCTGGTCGACTCCGCGGGCCGTACGGTGGCCGTCATCGAGACGACCGACATGCGCGTGGTGCCGCTCCGGGATGTGGACGAGGCGCACGTCGCGGCCGAGGGGGAGGGCCACGGCTCGGTGGCCGAGTGGCGCGCGGAGCACGAAGAGTTCTGGCACAGCGCGCGGATGCGCGCGGAGCTGCGGGACCCCGGCTTCACCGTGGACGACGCCACTCAGGTCGTCCTGGAGCGCTTCCGCGTCCAGGCGGTGCTCCGGAGCAGGGACGGGCGCGCGGAAGCCCACAGCGGGCGCTGAGCGCCCCGGAGTGGCCGGGCAGCGCCGAGGGACCGGCTGGGCGGGGTGTCGCGCGGGCGCGATACGGCCAGCGACGAAGCACAGCGGGCGTCCACCCCGCGAGGGAGTGGACGCCCGCTGTGCGTCCGTCAGTCGACGAGTTGCGTGCTCTCGGGCTCGGTACGACCCAGAGGCCAGCTCATCCGGACGACGGTGCCGTCGTCGTTGGGCTCGATGCTGACCTCGTCGGCGAGACCGACGATGACCGCGAGGCCAACGTCGGGGGAGAGCCCCGAGACACCGCCCGGCGGAGTCTGGTCGCCCAGAAAGATCCCCGCGCCACCGGGCCCGTGATGGTTCACCGTCGAGCTCGGTTCCTTGACCGGGGCTCGGTCGGAGACCACCACCTCGAAACGCTGGGCGGCACGCCCGTTCTGTGGGACCGCGGCCGGTGCACTGCCGTGGGGACCGTCGGGCCGGGGCGCCGCGCTGTCGATCAGTTCGAGCTGGATCGGCTGGTCGGGGCAGTGCGCACGGTGTGCCTCCACCGCACGGGAGCACGCTTCACCGACCGCCAACCGAATCTCGTCGAGGGCGGTTTCGGAGATGCCCGCACGTCGCGCCACGGCCGTGGCCATGAGCCGGGCCGTGCGCACATGGGCGGGCAGCGCGCTGATCGTGAGCTGGACGAGTGCCATCGTTTGCTCGTTACGTGACTACTTGGACTTACGTTTGTCGATAGCTTCCTGCACCGACTCGTAGATGCCGAAGACCTTGGTCAGCCCGGTGATACGGAAGATCTTCAGGATTCGCTCCTGGGTGCAGACGAGGTCGAGCGTGCCGTCGTGGGCGCGCACGCGCTTCAAGCCGCCCACAAGCACGCCGAGACCCGTCGAGTCGAGGAACTCCACCTTCTCCATGTTCACCACGAGGTGGAAGTTGCCCTTGTTGACCAGATCGATCAGGAGCTCACGCAGCCTGGGCGCGGTATAGACGTCGATCTCACCCTCGACGACGACGACCTCGGTGTCGTCCTTGGTGTAGTGATCAAGCTTCAAGTCCACTAGTCCTCCAGCGCCGAACCGCGAAAATCCGCGAGTGATCTCTGCCGGGCGTTACCCCACACGGCGGCATTCAACCACGCGCGTGCATCGCGTCTTCCTGTTATGCACAAGAAAACCACGACACCGCGCGTCTCTTCCCCCAGATGCCACACTGAAACCGTCCAACCGTCAGTCGCCATCCATGTGAGGATGCGGAGCTCACCGAGGAAGGGCTCGGGGTGAATCAGTGGGAGTCGACCCTCCACCGGCTGTGGCGAGTCCATACCCGGAACTCGCAGGTGACACATGTGGAGCGGCTGGCACGTAGCGACGGAGTAAGTGAAGACTGGCCAGAATGGGCACCCTCCTCCGTTCTGGAACGCCTTGCCGAGACGGGGGTCTCGGCGCCGTGGACGCACCAGATCGCCGCTGCGAACCTCGCTCGCTCCGGTAGCAATGTGATCATAGCCACGGGCACAGCGTCGGGAAAGTCGCTGGGGTTCCTGCTCCCGTGCGCGGACGCCGTAGAGCAGGGCGGTACCGTACTCTACCTGTCCCCCGCCAAAGCCCTCGCCGCAGATCAGCGCCGTTATCTGAGCGAACTCGACATTCCCGGGCTGCGCCCGGCGACCTACGACGGAGACACCCCGGGCGAGGAGCGCGCCTGGATCCGGGCACACGCCAACTACGTGCTGACCAACCCCGACATGCTGCACCACGCCATCCTCGGGCGGCACGCCGCGTGGTCGGGGTTCCTGCGCCGACTGCGCTATGTCGTGATCGACGAGGCCCACCGCTACCGCGGCGTCTTCGGTTCCCACGTGGCGCAGATCATACGGCGGCTGCGGCGGGTCAGCGCCCGCTACCGCAGCGAGCCGACGTTCATCCTGGCCTCGGCCACCACCGGCACCCCGGAGGAGAGCGCGAGCCGCCTCATCGGCCTGCCGGTGCGCGCGGTCACCGAGGACGCCTCACCGCGCGCCGCGCTCAGCGTCGCCCTCGTCGAACCGGAGCTGACCGAGCAGCGGGGCGAGAACGGCGCCCCGGTGCGCCGCACCGCCACCGCCGAGGCCGCCGACATCCTCGCCGGGCTCGTCGAGGAAGGCGTGCGCACGCTCGCGTTCGTCCGCTCCCGCCAAGCGGCCGAGACCGTCGCCATGGCGGCGCAGCGCATCCTGAGCCAGTCCGCGACGCGCGGCCTGTCCCAGCGGGTGGCCGCCTACCGGGCGGGGTACCTGGCGACCGATCGCCGGGAACTGGAGGACGCCCTGCGCAGTGGGGAACTGCTGGGGCTGGCGACGACGAGCGCCCTGGAGCTGGGGGTCGACATCACCGGCCTGGACGCCGTGCTGGTGACCGGCTGGCCGGGCACCCTGGCGTCGCTGTGGCAGCAGGCGGGGCGCGCCGGACGGCGGGGCGAGGACGCTCTGGCGGTGTTCGTCGCCCGTGACGACCCGCTCGACACCTACCTGGTCCACCACCCCGAGGCGATTTTCGGTCGGCCAGTGGAGGCCGCGGTCATCGACCCCGATAATCCCTACGTGCTGGGGCCGCACTTGTGCGCGGCAGCGTCGGAGATCCCGCTGACCGCGGACGACCTGCCGATCTTCGGCCCCGGTGCGGAGGCGGTGCTGGCCGATCTGGTGGACCGGCGACTGCTCAGACGCCGCCCCCGCGGCTGGTTCTGGACGCGCCGCGAGCGCGCCAGCGACCTGGCCGACCTGCGGGGGACGGGCGGCCCGCCGGTGCAGATCGTCGACTCGGAGAGCGGGCAGCTCCTCGGCACGGTCGACCAGGCCGCGGCGCACGGCACCGTGCACGATGGCGCGGTCTACCTGCACCAGGGCCTGAGCTACGTGGTGGACGAGCTCGACCTGGAGGAGGGCGTGGCGCTGGTGCACGGTGAGATGCCCGAGTACAGCACCTGGGCACGCGATGTCACCGAGATCCAGATCCTGCGCACACAGCGGGAGGAGGACTGGGGCCCGTCGGCCACCGTCCACTTCGGCGAGGTCGAGGTCACCCGCCAGGTCGTCGGCTACCTCAAGCGCGACGCGCGCACCGGCTCGGTCCTCGGCGAGCAGCCGCTCGACCTTCCGGAACGCACCCTCAACTCGCGGGCGGTGTGGTGGACGCTGTCCACCGGCGCCGCCGATCGGCTGCGAAAGGCCGACGTCGACCTCCGCGGAGCCGCCCACGCAGCCGAACACGCTGCGATCGGGCTGCTCCCTCTCTTCGCGACCTGCGACCGCTGGGACATTGGCGGCGTCTCCACCGCCCTGCACGCGGACACTGGTCGGCTGACCGTGTTCGTCTACGACGGTCACGAGGGTGGTGCCGGGTTCGCTGAACGCGGCTTCAGCGCCGCCCGCGCCTGGCTGACGGCCACCCGTGAGGCGATCGTCGACTGCGAGTGCGCGGATGGCTGCCCCTCGTGCATCCAGTCGCCCAAGTGCGGTAGCGGCAACGATCCGCTGAGCAAGTCCGGAGCCCTGCGGCTTTTGGACGAACTCCTCGCCGACGGTCCGGGGCGTCCCTGAGCTGCGGGGTGTCGCGGGGAGGTTATCCACAGGCAAGAAATTTTCTCTTCCGCGTGCGGATCGTGCTGGCGCAGCCTGGGTGCAGCCCGCGCGGCTTTCCTGCGTCGCGTGTGGCCGGTCCTATTTGTAGGAGGCTGCCGTGTCTGTCTTCAGGCTCTGAATCACCTCGCAGAAGGCCGACCCTCAAGTTGCTGGTGCCGTGCTTCTGCTCTCGACGGGTAATGATTGGACTCACCAGTTGACCAAGGGTCGCTCACCGACCGACGGTCATTCATACTGATGGCATGCGTACCGCACAGCGAAAGGCCAAAGAGGTCGCGGAGCGCGAGCGGATGTTGGTCCGCCTCGCCCTAGAAATGATCAGTAAGGACGGATTCCACAACCTGACACTGGGGAAGCTCGCCGCGGAGGCGAGCTACTCCAAGGGCACCATCTACAACCACTTCACCTGCCGTGAGGACCTGCTCATCGAGCTCTCCGCGGAGAGTGCCCGGCGCCAGGTGCGCTACTTCCAGGCTGTTGTCGAGCTGCCCTGGGACGCGGTGCGGAGGCTTTACGGCATGGCGCTGGCGTACATGTGCCACGCCGAGACCGATCCGATCCTCTTCGAGTGCAGCATCACCGCGCGCACTGACGCGGTGTGTGCGCTCGCCTCCGAAGAGCGGCTCAGGCGCCGTGACTTGGTTGAGGCCCAGATGGCGCAGATCGTCGGGTCGGTTGTGGAGTGCACGACGAAGGAGGGCCTGTTCGACAACCACGAGCTGTCGGCCGCCGTCGCCGTGGATGCCCTGCGCTCCTACATCCTCGGCTACGCCTCGATGCACCTGCTCTCCCCTCGCTTCCTGTGGAATCAGGAGACCGAGCAGGAAACCAGGCTGCCGGTACTGGCCTCGCTCGTTCACGGGCTCGGCTGGCCCAGGCTGGGCCGCGAGGACCTGGCGTCGGTTCAGCGGGCCGTCGTCCGTGTGGTCGAGGACGCCCGCGAGTAGCGGTCCGGCATTGCCCGACTCGCCCCCAACACAGGCCGCTGCTGCCCTTTTGCGCGATCTTTAATATGACGGATCGCCAAAAAATGACTACTAGTCATACAGTTGCGTGTCGGCCCCGGTCTGGGGCATTGGCCGCAACGGAGGGGATATGCGCATCACCAGCGCGCGTCGGGGCAGCGCCCTGTGGGGGCGTGCGCCGACCTTGCACGTGATCGCTACGCACGTGACTACAACGCCCGGATCGCTCCGGCGCCCGACAGCTGCATCGCGCTGTGCGCGCCCCTCCACCACCGAAGAGGTGACCGAGGAGGTGTGCAGTGGGAAGACGGCGACATCGTCCTCGTCGACAACTCCCGCGTCATGCACGGCCGCCGAGCCATCACCGACCCCGACCGCACCATCCTTAACTCCCAGAGCTACGCCAGGAGCTGACCTGTGAAGTACGGCATCGTCATCCGCTATGAATTCGCTCCCGCGTGGCTGCGGCTCACCAGGGACGAACGCAACGCACAGGGGCAGGTCTTCCAGAAGGAGATCGTGGCGCCGTTCGCGGACCGCCTCTCGGTCCGCCACTTCGACGCCGAGGCCTTCAACGCCGGCTTCTCGGACTTCCTGTTTGTCGAGACCGATGACCTCAACGCCTACTACTACTTCATCGAGCGCCTCAGGGACAGCGACTTCATCGCCCACGAGTGGGTGCGCATCGACGACATCACCATCGGCATCCAGGACGGATTCAAGGAGTACGAGAATGCCCACGAGAACGAGCGTGGCTGAACAGTTCGCCGACATCGCCGATGGTGTCCGGGCGGAGCTGGGCTCGGTGACGCGCCTGAGCGAGCTTCGCGACCTCATCACCGCCTTCTCCGGCGTTGGGGAGGTCCATGCCGCCGACACCCCGGCGCACTCCGCCGCCGTACCGGCGGTGCACACCAAGGTCACGAGCGGGGCTCCGCAGTGAGGGCACCCATGACCGGCATACAGCGCACAGCCGCCGGGAGCACAGCGACGCAGTAGATCGGCGTGGCTGTGGCGGTCCTCGCCCTGCTCCTCGCGGCGATGGACGCCACCGTCATGGGAACCGTGCTGCCCGACGTTCTTGCGGACGTGGGAGGCGGCTCGGGAGGCGGATAGGCCTGGCTGGTATCCGGCTTCATGCTCGCGCAGGTGGTGGGCACGCCGCTGGCCGTATGGATCGCGGTGCGGTAGCGGCAACGACCCGCTGGGCAAGTCGGGAGCCCTGCGGCTTTTGGACGAACTCCTCGCCGATGGTCCGGGGCGTCCCTGAGCGGGGGGCGTCGCGGGGAGGTTATCCACAGGCGGGGAATCTTTTCTTTCGCGTGCGGATCGTGCTGGCGCAGCCTGGGTGCAGCCCGCGCGGCTTTCCTGCGTCGCGTGTGGCCGGTCCTATTTGTAGGAGGCTGCAGTGTCTGTCCTGTCGAGCCCCTGGTCGTCCTCCAGCACCCGCCCCCGGCACGTCGCGGCACTGCTTCTGCGGTGCCGCGCCCACAGCCGCGCCGTCGGCCTGGCGTTCACCGCGTCGTCGCCCGCCAGGCGCTCCCAGTGGGAGGGAAACGACCACGGCATGTCGACCGCGGAGTACGCCTTGGGGACGGTCGCCGCCTGCGCCTTCGCGGCGGTGCTGTTCGCCATCCTGACCAGTTCCGAGGTGCGCGACGTGCTGACCCAGATGGTCACCGATGCCCTGCAGGCGGGCGGTTGACCGCGGCACGGTGACCGCCGAGACGGCCGTGGCTCTCCCCTCGCTCGTCCTGGTCCTGGGGGTCGGCCTCGCCGCTGTTCAGGCGGTCACCGTGCAGCTGGCGTGCGTCGACGCGGCGCGTATCGGGGCACGGGCCCTGGCCCGGGGCGAGTCGGAGGACGCCGTGGCGGCGGTGATCGCGAGTGTGGCGCCCGACGGCGCCGATGCCGAACTCTCCCAGGACGGCGGGTTCGCGCGGGTCGCGGTGAGCGCTCCGGTCCGGCTCGGATCGGAGGTCACCGTGCCGATCCGCGTCGTCGGCGAGGCCGCGACCCCGCGCGAACCCGGCAGCTCGCCCCGGCAGCACGGCCCCCGCGGCTGAGAGGAGCCCGCCCATGGGTGTCACGTCCGTCCCTCGCCGTCGATCCGACCTCGGCTCCGGCACGGTGTGGGTGCTCACCCTGTGTGCCGTCGTCTGGTTCAGCGCGTTCGCCGCGGTGCTCGTGGCGAGCGCGCGTGCTGATCGGCACCGCTCGGCTACCGCTGCCGACCTTGCCGCGCTCGCAGGCGCCGAACAGGCGGCGCAGGGGCGGCGGCGCAGTTGCTCCGTCGCGCGTGAGGTGGCGCGGGCCAACGGCGCCCGGCTCGTCGACTGCAGGTTAGCGGGACTCACGCTGCGCGTTGAGGTCGATGTCCCCGCTCGCCTGTGGCCGGGGTCGGTGCCCGCCGAGGCGCGGGCGGGGCCGGTGACGGCCGGATGAGCCGGTGTCCCCTGACCACCCCTCCCGCTCGATCCGAAGGCAGGTGCCATGAACCTCCATCTTTCCGGCATCCCCCGCGGCGTCGCCCTCCGTGCCGCCGCCCTGGTGAGAGGCGTGGCGGGCGCAGGCCCGCGTCCCGAGGTGCCCCAGGGCGTCCGTCGAGCGCTCGGGGCGGGGCCGGCGGTGGCGGCAGTCGCCGCCACCGTGTGGTGCACGGGGTTCACCACCCCCGATCTCGATTCCGGAACGTCGCTCATGGGCGCAAACCGCTACCACCCCGACGCTTACGGCTACCCGCCGTGGCCTGACTGGGGCGGCGTCTTACCCGGTTGGCCTCCCGGCACCGCCCCGCATTCGCGTGACGGGCGGCCGACCGGACGTGTCCCGGCACCGGTGGAGCCCACCCGCCAACCCGGTCCGGTACCGCGCCCGCGTCCCGACCCGGCGCCTGGGCCGCCGTCTGTTCCGCGCCCCAGGCCGGAGCCTCGGCCCGGCCTCCCGGAGTCGGCGTCCGACTCCGTGCCGGGTCTCGGGGGCGCTCCCGGAGCGGTACCACCACCCGGGCAGGCCATCGACGGCCCGCGCATCCCTGTCGTGGGGGGAAGCGGTGGAGGAGCCGGCAGTCCTGGCCACGAGGCGGAGACAACGCGCCCTTCACGCGGTTCCTCGGCGTCACCACCGTCCGGCGGCGAGAAGCAGCCTGATGCGCAACCCTCGCCCTCACGGTCGCCCTCGGCCGCGGAAGCGACGGGCGTCCCGGCTGCCGCGGCGGAGCCGGGGGAGCGCGGGACGTCCACGGCGACGAAGGAGAGAGGCGTCGTGGGCTTCGGTCACGCCCCGGCCGACTCCGCGTTGAGCGCCGCCACCGGAGCGGTCGGGACGGCGGCCACCTGGTGTCTGGCGCTGCTGCTCGGCGTCACCGTGGCGCTGCGGCTCAGCATCGGCTGGCCGCGCTTCACGCCCTCCTATCGGGGGCGGCGCAGAAGCGACACCTGAGGCGAGTGAGGCAAGGTCACCGCGGTACCAGCTCGGATATGAGCCCAGCGGCGAGGGGAACAACGCCGATCAGGACGAAGGCGGGCAGGAAGCACAGTCCGAGGGGCGCGACCACCAGAACACCGAGCCTCTGGGAGCGGGCAAAGGCGTCGCGCTGCGCGCTGCGCCGAGCCTCGGCCGCATGCCGCTCCAGGATGTCGGCGACGGGGGCGCCGGTGTCGGCGGCTCGGGCCATGGCTCGGCCCATGGGCGCCAGCTCCGGTGCAGCGCCCAGCTCGCGCCAGACCGACGCGGGATCCGCGCCCAGACGGAGCCGCTCGGCCGACTCCCCCAGGAGGCGGCCGAGCGGGCCGCCGACCGCCGCGGTGACGGCCGCCAGGACGTCCTCCATCGTGCAGCCGGCGCGTAAGCCAGCGACGACAAGGTCGATGGCCAGCGGCAGCTCAGCAACGATGCGCGCCCGCTCGGCCCTTCGAGCGCAAGCGTCGCATCGGCGCCTCCGCCACCAGACCAGGCACCCGCCCATGACCCCGGCGCCGACGCCCGCAACTGGGCCGGCCACGGCGAGGGCGGCCAGCCCGAGCAGTGCGGGGGCGGCCGCTCGCGTGACCAGACGGCCGAGGCGGCCCGGCAGGGGCGGAGCTGGCGCCTCCCGGGAAAGCGCGGCCAGCCGACGCCGCGCGGTCGATCGCGGGGAGGGACGGATCAGCAGGTGGACCGCCGTCACACCCGGAACGACCACGCCCAGAGCGAGGAAGCCGAGCTCCAGCCCCGTCATCGTCCGGCCCCCGGTCCGAACGAGGCCGATGCCCGGCGCACCATCCGGTTGGTCCAGTAGAGCCCGAGGGCGTCGAGGGCGGCCCCTGCCGTCAGACAGGCGAGGCCGAGCGGCGTGCCGAACAGGAACGCCAGCGGTCCGCCGCCGAGGAGCGCGGCCATCGCCAGCCCGGCGACGGGAAGGACGCTCAGGAGCAGAGCGGTCGTCCGGGGGCCGGCGAGGTGGGCGGCCAGTTCTTCACGCAGTTCCTCCTCGCGCATCAGGCTCTCGGAGAGACGGTCGACGACGTCGGCGAGTCCGGCGCCGGTCCCAGCGGTCACCCGCCAGCAGGCGGCGAGATAGCGGAGTCCGGCCGTTCCCGGGAGGACGGCGGCGGCTTCGAGCGCGGGCGCGAGATCAGCGCCCGAGCGGGCCGCCGCCGTGACAGGGGTGAGTTCGGCCGCGACGGGCGGTTCCGCCTCGGCGATCGCGGACTCCACGGCGGCGGCCGGAGTGCGACCCGCGCGCAGCTCAGCCGCGAAGCTCCGGGTGAGCTCGACGACGGCCCTGCGCCTGCGGGCCAGTTCACGGCCGGTGAGGCGGTGGAGGAGGCTGCGTCCGCTGTTCCTCATCTCCGCGCAGGGCCACCGACGTGTTCGCTCGCCAAGGCCATCGTCCCGGAGCGCCGGTTGTCCGGGAATCCGCTCCGGTGGACGCGCGGTGGCGCGGCGGAGCGCGCGGAGGCGGGCCGCCGCGGAACTCGGGAGGGCTTGGACGAACACGTATCCGACGGCGCCGA
This sequence comes from Nocardiopsis rhodophaea, assembly GCF_039530945.1. Classification (NCBI taxonomy): domain Bacteria; kingdom Bacillati; phylum Actinomycetota; class Actinomycetes; order Streptosporangiales; family Nocardiopsidaceae; genus Nocardiopsis; species Nocardiopsis rhodophaea. The sequence continues at coordinate 13,464 of NZ_BAAAPC010000026.1, read as the reverse complement.
GGAGGAGCAGTGCCGCGGCCCACCCCGGCAGCGACTCCGGCGCCTCCAGCGGATACGGCACATCGCCGGAGGTACGGAGGGCGAACAGTACACGGCTCGGGCTTCCCGGGGCGTCGATCACCGGTTACCCCCGCAGGCGGAGAGGGGGTCGGCGGACGTAGGGGCGGGCGTGCGCCACCCCTGCCCGATGCGGTCGCCGAGCTCGGCGATGCCGGCGTGCTCGGTGACCGCGCCCCCGGCCGGGAACGTGACGGCGGGAACCGTCGTCACCAGGCCGGAGCTGGCGCGACGCAGGACGCGCACCTCGGCCACGCGGCGCCGACCACCCGGATCGCGGACCACGTGAACGATGAGCACGCGGGTCGCGGCGAGCTGGCTGTGCACCGCCTCCCGTCCGAGCCCGGCCGCGCAGCCCAGCGCCTCGATACGCGCGGGGAGGTCGGCCGCCGTGTTGGCGTGGAGCGTGCACCCGCCTCCCTCATGCCCCGTGTTGAGAGCGGCCAGGAGGGTGACGACCTCGGCGCCGCGTACCTCGCCCACGACGAGCCGGTCGGGGCGCATCCGGAGTGCCTGGCGGACCAGCTGGTGCATGCTCACCTCGCCGGTCCCCTCGATGTTGGGCGGGCGTGCCTGCAGCCGGACGACGTGCGGATGCTCGGGGCCGAGTTCCGCCGAGTCCTCCACCAGCACCATGCGCTCGGCGGGGTCGACCAGGGAGAGCAGGGTGGACAGCAGCGTGGTTTTGCCCGTGCCGGTGCCACCGCAGATGAGAAACGCGGCCCTCGCGGAGATCAGGGACCGGAGCAGCCGCGCCCCGGTCGGGGGGACCGTGCCGCTGGCCACAAGTTCGGCGAGGGAGAACACGCGGTGCCGGGGCAGCCGCAAGGAGAGGCAGACCCCCTCCGGCGCGATCGGAGGAAGGACCGCGTGGAACCGCGCCCCCGACGGCAGCCGGGCGTCGCACCAGGGCGCCGCGGAGTCCAGGCGGCGCCCCGCCTGGGCGGCCAGGCGCTGGGCCAGGCGGCGCACGGCGTCGTGGTCGGGGAAGCGCACGTCGGTGACGCGGCGCAGCCCGTGGCCGTCGTCGATCCACACCTCGTCGGGGCCGTTGACCAGGATGTCCGTGACCTCAGGGTCGGCGAGTAGCTCCTCAAGCGGACCCGCCCCGGACAGGTCGGCGCGGAGGAGCCGGACGAACGACAGCACTTCGGCGTCGCCGAGTACGTCGCCCTCGGCGCGCAGAGCGGCGGCCACCCGTGCGGGCGTGGCCCCGGCCCCCTCGCGTGCCAGTCGGGCGCGGACGGCGGCCAGGAGCGCGGGATCAGGTGCGGGTGCCGGTGCGGAGCGCGGCGCGGTGGCGTTCACTGGGCGGCCCTCCCTGCGGCGCGGCGCTCCGCCCGGAGGCGGGTCAGGAAGCCGTCGGCGAACCTGGCCAGCGGGGAACCGCGGTGGGCGGCAGGGGCGTCACCACGGTCGAGGACGGCGGGGAGACCGCGCTCCTCCCCGATGTCGCCGGCGAGCGGGAGCCCCAGGGTGCGGGCGATATCGGAGGCGGGCAGATCGGCGTCGGCCCTGCGGGTCACGACGCGTACATCGGCCACCTGATCGCGGAGCCGCGGCGCGAGCCGCTGGGCGGCCATCACCGCGTGCACCGCCGCGGGGACCACCAGGAGCACGGTGGTGGTGCGGCGCAGGGCCTCCTCCGCACCGGCGTCCAGGGCGCGGGGGAGATCGGCCACGACGAGGTCCGCGCCGTACGCGGCGGAGGTGAGTACGGCCCGCATCGCGGGGGTGGGCACCGGCAGCGCTGGTCCGCGTTGCCAGGTCAGCAGCGAGAGCCCCCGCACGACCGGAAGCGCGCCGCGCACCGCCGACCAGTCCATGCGTCCTTCGCGTGCGAGCAGATCGCCCCACCGGCTGCCCGTGGCGTGCTCTTCGCCGAGGAGAACGTCGAGGCCGACGCCGAGGGGGTCGGCGTCGAACAGCGCCGTGTTCAGCCCGGCTCGCGCACCACCGAGCGCCAGCGCGATGGCGAGCAGGCTCGCTCCCGCACCGCCGCGGCCGCCGAGGACCGAGACGACCGGCGCCCTGCCCGCCCGGGGCCGCATTGATTCCGCGAACAGCTCGGCCAGCGCCGCTTCGTCATCGGGGAGCGAGAACACGGCGCGGGCGCCGACGCGGCGCGCGGCGGTGCCAACGGCGTGCGCGGGCGCGGCGCATCTCCGGCCGTCGCGACCCGCGGCGACGACGTTGGGGTGCGGCTCGGGTTCGAGGTCGGCGAGCGCGGACAGCAGATCTGCGCCGACGACGATGAGGGGCGCGCGGGACCAGTCGCGCCCGGCGTTGGCGGTGGTGTGCGCGACGGTGACGTCGACGGCGGCCGCCGAGGCCAGCCGCAGCAGGTCGTCGAGGAGTTCGGGGTTATCGGTGATGACGAGGGGGCGCGTGGCGGTCGGGGTGTCCATTGCGGGTCCTCCCTGCGTGTGCGGTCGGGAGAACCACGATCACCGTTCCGGGGGTGTCTGGGAAAGTTCGATCCACAAGCTGTGGATGGGTGTGCCTCAATGGCGGCGTGGATTCCGTCGATTCACGTTCCGGCCCGGGCGCGTGCGCGCAAGAAGAGGCGGGCGCGCGAAGAGGTGGGCGAGGAGATAGAGAAGGGCGCGGAAAGGCCGACAGGAATGGCAGCGGAAGTGGCGACGGCCCCCGCCGGGGGGATGGCGGGGGCCGTCGTACGGTCCGGCTCCGGGGGGGTAGAGCCGGCTCCGTATTCCAGGGAGGCTTACAGAGCTTCGGCCGGGAACTCGCTCGGGCCCCGAGCCGGTGACCACATCGTCACACGAGTTGGGGAGATGCGCTAGGTGTGCAGGACATAACGCGGGGAAACTAGGGGTGTGCTCCGACCGCCCGGAATCGACTGCGTGACAGGGGATCCACGCCGAGACGGATGATCGGACACGCTCTCAATCCAAGTGACAGACCTACCACGTAACGTTACCACGATGCTTCTCGCGGGGGGCTTGGGGCGAATGGGCAATTGCCGCCGTGGGGGGTCTTTTCAAAGCCCCTGATCAGGCGTACAAAGGAAGTGAAGGTGGACACGGGCCACCAGCGCACGGCTCCCGGGTACCCACGCGTCACTAAGCCGCGGGAGGCAGGTCCAGGCCAGACGTTTCGCCTGGCCGGACGATATAACTTGCACGCATGATAACTCGGCGAGACGTGTCAGCGGCGGCGCCTTGATTCGGCCAGACGAGGCCGGCGGGGCGCCGCTCGCATGTTCCGCGCACCGTTCCAAATGCGGGGAGTCGCCGTTCTCGGCGCCGGAAAAGTAATCCAACCGAGACCCGTGGCGCCCGTTCGTGTGTGGCTCCTGTTCACCACAATCCGCGTCTCCCCTATCCGCGCCACCCGGACCCGTAGGCGTGGATCGCGGATATCAGCCGCGTTTCAGCGCCTCACAGGTCGCCAGCGAGTCCCGCGCGCCCGCCTCCACCGCACGGCAGCAGTACACGACCCACGCCCCCACGCCCTCCGGCGTCGCCGTCAGGTAGCCCCGCAGGGCGGGAGCGTACTCCTCGCGCAGCTCCTCATAGCCCAGCTCCGAGGGCACCAGCGACTTCGGGTCAAGCCCGCGCTCGATCAGCGTGAGGCGCTCGGCGGCGCGCGCGATGATCCCGTCGCCCCACCCGAAGGGGCGCAGCGCGGCCAGCTCTCCATGTACGATCGCGCCCACCGCCAGAGCCGGAACCGACGACCGTGTGGCGAGCAGCGTGTTCAGGGCGCCCAGCCGCGCCGACACCTCGGCGGCACTGGGGGCGGTACCGATACCCAGCGGATCATCCGCGGGCTCCTCCTCCGTGCGCGGCCGCCCCAACCGCTCCGCCGGAACACCGTCGGCGGCCGCCAGCGTGTGCAGCCGCGCGAGCACCTGGTGCGGGGCCTTCGGCCACGTCTCCACCAGCGTGCCCAGCTCACCGGAGACACGGAGCGCGCCCTTGACGCGAGGGTCCTCGCTCGCCCCGGAACGGACGTGCTCCAGGGTCTCCACCGCGGCGTCGGCCCCCTCCAGGAGGGCGGACGCGCGTGCTCCCCTCAATGCCGACTCCATGGAGACGTCGGAGCTGCGGCGGCGCAGCACGCGATGGCCGAGAAGGCGGTCGACGACGTCCCGTGCCTGCCCAACAGCCTCGCCGACGCCGGGAAGTTCCGCGATCCGCTGCAGGGGATCCACTGACGATGCACTCACAAACCCAAACCCTACGCGCGAGTAATCCCCGGGTGGTCCTCACCTCCCCTTGTGGGTAACACCACCCGCTTGATGAAGTGTTCTCGACCACATGGTTTATTGAGTCCTACGACACACCAGTGAGGAGACCCAACAGTGGCAGAGACTCCCCAGGGGCAGGGGCACGAAACACTGTCCAACCTTCTTCAGGAGTCGCGGAGGTTTCCCCCGCCTGCGGACCTCGCCGCCCACGCCAACGCCACAGCCGACACCTACGCGGCCGCCGAGGCCGACCGCCTCGGCTTCTGGGAGGACCAGGCGCGCCGGCTGACGTGGGACCGGCCCTGGGACACGGTGCTGGAGTGGAACCCGCCCTTCGCGAAATGGTTCACCGGCGGCACCCTCAACGCCGCCGTCAACTGCCTTGACCGGCATGTAGACGCAGGGCGCGGTGACCGGGTCGCCTACTACTGGGAGGGCGAGCCCGGCGATACCCGCACCATCACCTATGCCCAGCTCAAAGACCAGGTGTGCCAGGCGTCCAACGCCCTGCTCGAACTCGGCGTGGCCAAGGGCGACCGCGTCGCGATCTACATGCCGATGATCCCCGAGACGGTTATCGCCATGCTCGCCTGCGCCCGCATCGGCGCCGTGCACATGGTGGTCTTCGGCGGCTTCTCCGCCGACGCCCTCGGCACCCGGATCGACGACAGTGATGCCAAGGTGGTCATCACCGCCGATGGCGGCTACCGGCGCGGCAAGCCCAGCTCCCTCAAACCGGCCGTCGACGAGGCCGTCGCCAGCCGCTCCAAGGTCGAGCACGTCCTCGTGGTGCGCCGCACGGGGCAGGACGTCGACTGGACCGACGGGCGCGACGTGTGGTGGCACGACGTCGTCGACCGCCAGAGCACCGAGCACGCGGCCGAGGCGCACGACGCCGAGCACCCCCTGTACATCATGTACACCAGCGGCACCACGGCGAAGCCGAAGGGCATCCTGCACACCACCGGCGGCTACCTCACGCAGGTCGCCTTCACCCACTGGGCGGTGTTCGACCTCAAACCCGAAACCGACATCTTCTGGACCGCCGCCGACATCGGTTGGGTGACCGGCCACTCGTACATCGTCTACGGCCCGCTGTGCAACGGCGCCACCTCGGTGATGTACGAGGGCACCCCCGACACCCCGCACAAGGGCCGCTTCTGGGAGATCGTGGAGAAGTACCGGGTCTCCATCGCCTACATGGCGCCGACGGCGATCCGCACCTTCATGAAGTGGGGCGAGGACATCCCCGCCGGGTTCGACATGTCCTCCCTGCGGGTGCTGGGTTCGGTGGGCGAGCCCATCAACCCCGAGGCCTACATGTGGTACCGGAAGAACATCGGCGGTGACCGCACCCCGATCGTCGACACCTGGTGGCAGACCGAAACCGGCGCCATCATGGTCTCCCCGCTCCCCGGCGTCACCGAGGGCAAGCCGGGTGCCGCCATGCGCCCGATCCCCGGCATCGTCGCCGACGTGGTGGACGAGGAGGCCAAGCCGGTTCCCAACGGGGGCGGCGGGTTCATCGTCGTCCGCGAGCCCTGGCCGTCCATGCTGCGCGGCATCTGGGGCGACCCGCAGCGCTACAAGGACACCTACTGGTCGCGGTTCGAGGGCCTGTACTTCCCGGGCGACGGCGCCAAGCGCGACGAGGACGGCGATATCTGGCTGCTCGGCCGCGTCGACGACGTCATGCTCGTCTCCGGCCACAACATCTCCACGACCGAAGTGGAGTCCGCCCTGGTCTCTCACCCCAAGATCGCCGAGGCGGCGGTCGTGGGCGCCAGCGACCCGGTCACCGGACAGGGCATCGTCGCGTTCGTGATTCTGCGCGGCGAGGCGGGGGACGGCGGCGATGGCCTCGTCAAGGAGCTGCGCGACCACGTCAGCGCCTCACTCGGCCCGATCGCCAAGCCCCGCCAGATCATGGTCGTGCCAGAGCTGCCCAAGACCCGCTCCGGCAAGATCATGCGCCGTCTCCTGCGCGACGTTGCGGAAAACCGGCAGCTCGGCGACGTCACCACCCTCACCGACTCCTCGGTGATGGACGTGATCGCGGCGAAGCTGCCCGAAGCCAAGGGCGACGAGTAGCGGCCGCGAGCACCAGGCGGGCGCGGGAACGCTGGAACGCGGGGGCGCGGAAAAGAGCGGAAGCGAGCTGAAAAGAGCAGCGGTCCAGCGGGCCAGACGGTGCGGCCGACAGCGCGGACCACACGTACCCGGAGAGGCATCCCCGTGTGGGCGTCCCCCCGTACCCCGCGTCCGCGCCCACGCGCCCTCCCGCGCCCCGGCGCTACGCCGGGGCGCGGCGTCTCACAGGTCGGGTACGCCCGTCCTATCAGCGCGCCTCGTGCGGTGTACGTGGCGCGATATGTGCAAGGATGCGTGTGACGTTTGCCGGAACGAAGGGAGCCACCTCGATGCCCGAGACCCGATCGGGTGGCCAGGGGCCTGAGGCGCCCAACACCGATGAGCGCTCCTCACTGGGAGAGCTCGTCTCTGAGGCCAGCGGGAACCTCTCCCGCCTTGTGCGCCTGGAGCTGGAACTCGCGAAACTGGAGATCGCCCGCGACGCGCGGCAGGTCGCCAAGAGTTCCGCGTTGTTCGTCGTCGCCGCGGTCATGGGCCACATGGTGCTCATCCTGGCGTCGATCACCGTGGGACTCGGCCTGTATGCCCTCGGCCTCGCGCCGTGGCTGGCCTTCCTCATCGTCACGGCCTTCTACCTGGTGATTGCCGGGATACTGATCTTCATCGGCCAGCGCAAACTGCAGCGGCTCCAGGGGATGCCCCGGACCAGCTCGACCATGGCCACGACCATGGCGGTGCTGCGGCGCGAGCACCCGGCCGACCTCTGATCCGCGCGCCGCGTGCGAGGCCCGGGTCAGCCATGAGCCGTGAGTCCATGAGCCATGAGTGAGGAGTCCGCCGTCCTGATCGACGGACCCTGGACGCACAGGACGGTCAGCGCCGCGGGCACCCGTTTCCACGCGGTTGAAGCCGGAACAGGCCCCCTGGTCCTGCTGCTGCACGGTTTCCCGCAGTTCTGGTGGTCCTGGCACGAGCAGCTGGTGGCCCTCGCCGACGCGGGGTACCGAGCGGTCGCCGTGGACCTCCGCGGGTACGGAGCCAGCGACAAGCCGCCGCGCGGCTACGACCTTGTCACCCTGGCATCGGACGCGGCCGGGCTCATCCGCGCGCTCGGCGAGGGTGAAGCCGTCGTTGTCGGGCACGCCTCCGGTGGTTTGCTCGGCTGGACGATGGCGTCTTACTTCCCCACGTCGGTGCGGCGCCTGGCCGTCCTGTCCATGCCCCATCCGCTGCGGTTGCGCCGGGCTCTGGCGTCCTCCGGGCAGGCCTGGGCGGGGCGGCACCTGCTCGGCTTCCAGGTGCCGATGCTCCCCGAGCGCCGTCTCGTCGCGCACGACGCCGCGCGCGTGGCCGAGATGCTCCACGAATGGTCGCGCCCCGGCTGGCCGGACCACACGACCGAGCGCCGCGTCCGCGACGCCTTCCAGATTCCGGGGGTAGCGCACAGCTCCCTGGAGTTCCACCGCTGGATGTTCCGTTCCCAGGTGCGCCCGGACGGTCGGCGCTACATGCGGCGTATGCGGCGCCTCATCCGAGTCCCCACCCTGCACGTCCACGGTGCGCTGGACCCCTACCTGCTCCCGGCCACGGCACGGGGGTCGGGGCGCTACGTCAACGCCCCCTACCGCTGGCGGGTGATCGAGGGGGCCGGACACTTTCCGCACCAGGAGCAGCCGCGGCGCGTCAACACCACTCTCGTAGGCTGGTTGAACGACACCGAACCCGACACGTGAGCCGCTGATCGGCCGCCGATTCGAGGACACCGGCACGCGGATCGCAACAATTCGAGTCATGCGGTCAGCGCGAGGGACACGGGGGAGGAGAGGAGCAGCATGAGCGGCACGAGCAGCACGAGCAGAGCAGGAAGTTTCGGCAGTACCGGTAATACCGGCAGCAGCGGCGAAAAGGGCCCGGCGTCGGCCGCCCGGGACCGCAATCCCCAGGGCCGGGCGCAGAACCAGCGCCCGCGCGACCGCTTCGGGCGCCCGCTGCCTCACGGATCCCCCGGCGTACCGCGCGTGCCCGATGACGCGGTCTACACACCGGAGGACGGGCTCACCGAGGCCCAGCGGCTGCTCGACGACGGCTACGCCTTCCACGCCCACGAGGTCCTGGAGGCGGTCTGGAAAGCGGCCCCGGAGCCCGAGCGCGAATTGTGGCGGGGGCTCGCGCAGATCGCCGTCGGGCTGACGCACGCGCAGCGGGGCAACCGCGTCGGCGCCGAGCGTCTGCTGCGCCGTGGCGCCGAACGTGTGGCCGTCTATGGGCCGTCCGCTCCGCACGGCGTGGACGCGCTGGGGGCCGCCGCTCAGGGGCGCGCTGTGGCTGACGGGTTGGCCGCGTGGACGGGTGCAGCGGAGGGGACGCACAGCGCTCTGAGGGACGGGGACAGCGACGACGAGGGCGACGGAGCCGTGATCCCGGTCGACACCGCAGCGCTGCGCCTGCGCCGCGCCGATCCGTCCAACGGGGCCTAGCCTGCGCCGAGGAGCGGGGAGAGCGTCCATCTGACCTGTGGATTTACCGGGTACGCGGTACGCGCGGCCGTCTTCGCCCCGGAGTGCGCTGGGCCACATCCTTCCCGAATCGCTAGCGGACGACGCCGAAGTCGGGTTGGGTAGGGGCCGTATTGGGGGCATCACCTCATCGCCCGCGGGTGTTCACCTGCCGCGGCTGTTGTCTGTTACTGATGTTACGCATTTCGCCTTTGCGGATATATGCGACCGTTCACCCCAAATGTCTCGTTAATTCAATCCTGATGGTGAATGCGAATTCTATCCGCATATAAAGGTAAATTTCCTGTTTTGAAGATCACCGTGTGATCACATATCCAGAGCGGTGTGCGGAAGATTGCGCCCCACCCTCTCTTTTCTCGGTGGCGGTGCGTAGAATCCCCGAACATCGTGCCCGTTGAATGCGGCGGAATCGATGAATTTAATACATACATCAGTGGTGGCACCCCGCAAGACCCTGCTGCGCGTGCCGACGACCCTTCTGTTCGGGCCCACTCCGGACGGCGGTGCGCACAGGCGCGGGTCCGGAACGTGCCCGTCTCATAGGAGGACGGTTTGTCTGGGCTTAGCCTCGCTGCCGTAGGTGGCAACGGCCTGGCTCTGGAAGGCATGAATTTCACGCTGGTCATCGTGGTGCTGGCGGTGGCGCTCCTCGCGCTCGCCGTCGCCGGGATGCTGGTGCGTGAAGTTCTCGCCGCGGGCCAGGGAACCGAGCGGATGCAGAACATCGCGCTTGCGGTACAGGAAGGGGCGGGGGCGTATCTGAAACGCCAGTTCCGTACCCTGATCATATTCGTCGTCGCCATTCCCCTGCTTCTCCTTCTTCTGCCAGCGGACAGCGAAGCCGTCCGATATGGGCGATCGCTGTTCTTCGCGCTCGGCGCGATCCTCTCCGCGCTGACCGGATTCATCGGAATGTGGCTTGCGGTGCGGGGAAATGTCCGGGTCGCGGCCGCCGCGCGCGAGGGCGGTGAGAACAGCGGACGCACAGCGATGCGGATCGCGTTCCGTACGGGCGGAGTCGCCGGAATGATCACTGTCGGCCTCGGGCTCCTCGGTGCCTCGATCGTCGTCCTGACCTACCAGGGCGACGCGCCCCTGGTGCTGGAGGGCTTCGGCTTCGGTGCCGCGCTACTCGCGATGTTCATGCGTGTCGGCGGCGGCATCTTCACCAAGGCCGCCGATGTCGGCGCTGACCTCGTCGGAAAGGTCGAGCAGGGCATCCCGGAGGACGACCCGCGCAACGCCGCCACCATCGCGGACAACGTCGGCGACAACGTCGGCGACTGCGCGGGTATGGCGGCCGACCTGTTCGAGTCCTACGCCGTGGTGCTCGTCGCCTCTCTGATCCTCGGCAGGGTCGCGTTCGGCGTGGAAGGCCTGGTCTTCCCACTGCTGGTCCCGATGATCGGTGTCATCACCGCCATGATCGGGATCTTCGTCGTTGCCCCCCGTCCCAAGGACAAGACCGCGATGGCCGCGATCAACCGGGGCTTCTTCATCTCGGCGATCATCTCCGCCGTCCTCGTCGCCGGTACCGCCGTGGTGTACCTGCCGAGCACCTTCGGCGAGCTCAGCGGTGTCAGCGCGGAGATCGCCGCCCACGACGGCAACCCGCAGATCATCGCGATCGGTGCCGTGCTCGTCGGCCTCGTCCTGGCGGCCGCGATCCAGCTGCTCACCGGCTACTTCACCGAGACCAACCGGCGACCGGTCCGCGAGATCGGGGAGAGCTCGCAGACCGGCGCCGCCACGGTGATCCTCTCCGGAATCTCGGTCGGTCTGGAGTCCGCCGTCTACTCCGCTCTCCTCATCGCCGCGGCGGTCTACGCGGCCTTCCTTCTCGGTGGAACGTCCATCACGGTCAGCTTGTTCGCGGTCGCCCTGGCCGGTACCGGGCTGCTCACCACCGTTGGCGTCATCGTGGCCATGGACACCTTCGGGCCGGTCTCCGACAACGCTCAGGGCATCGCTGAGATGTCGGGCGACGTCGAGGGCAAGGGCGCCGAAATCCTCACCAGCCTCGACGCCGTCGGTAACACGACCAAGGCGATCACCAAGGGCATCGCGATCGCCACGGCGGTGCTCGCGGCGACCGCGCTGTTCGGTGCGTTCCGCACCTCGGTCGAGATTGCGCTGGGCGCGCAGGCCGCCACGTTCAGCCTCTCCATCGACCAACCCAACGTCCTCGTTGGTGTGATCATCGGTGCCGCGGTCGTGTTCCTCTTCTCCGGCCTCGCCGTGATGGCGGTTGGCCGGGCGGCGGGACGCGTGGTGCTGGAGGTCCGCGACCAGTTCCGCACCCGTCCGGGGATTATGGACGGCACCGAGAAGCCCGAGTACGCGCGGGTCGTCGATATCTGCACCCGCGACTCCCTGCGCGAGCTGGTCACGCCGGGACTGCTGGCGGTGCTCACACCGATCGCTGTCGGCTTCGCCCTGGGCTACGCCCCCTTGGGCGCGTTCCTCGGCGGGGCCATCGCGGCCGGTGCGCTGATGGCCGTGTTCCTGGCCAACTCCGGCGGTGCCTGGGACAACGCCAAGAAGCTCGTGGAAGACGGGCACTACGGCGGCAAGGGCTCCGAGGCCCATGAGGCCACGGTCATCGGTGACACAGTGGGCGACCCGTTCAAGGACACCGCCGGCCCGGCGATCAACCCGCTGCTGAAGGTGATGAACCTCGTCGCGCTGATCATCGCCCCGAGTGTGGTGATCTACGCGGCCGACGTCGGCCTGCGTGTCGGTGTCGCGGTCGTGGCGGTCGCGATCATTGTCGGCGCGATCGTCTGGTCCAAGCGCCGTTCCGATGGCGGCCCCATGCCGACTGCGGTCGCGACGGGAGGGGACACCCCGGAGGTGGAATCTGCCGAAGCGGGTGGTGACACCGCGGCGCCGTCCCTCAACGGCAAGAAGTCCGCAGCGGCTGGTGAGACGGACGGCAACACGGACGGCAACAACGACGACAGGGCGGAGGCGCGTGCCTCCGACGGTGGAGCCACGGAGTAGCCGCGTAGCCGCAAGGAACACGGATCATGGAACAGGAATCGATGTTCCGACGTGTCCCCTTCACGATCAAGCTGCCGGAGGATGGCGTAGGCGGATGCCCCGGGTGACCAGGAGGCGCGACCCGGGTCATTCAAGCCAGACAACGGAATAACGGAACTGGAGGGTGGCCGTCTGAGCCGGAGAGGCTTCGGACGGCCACCTTTATGTGTCCGCCGGGCCACAGTTGTGTGTCTGGACAGAGGGAGCATAGGGAGCATGGGGAGAGGGCTTCCAGAGACACGTTGATGATCTCGATCGATCGTCGCCCCACTGAGAGGGTGGGACCGACGAGACGCAGGCGACGCGGCTGAGTGACAGCTCTGGCCCCATAGGCTGGAGAATCCTAACGTCGGAGTGACAGAGACAACGAGGGAGTGGCGGCTGGTGTCGGGACCAAAGGGACTCGCCATCGTCCTGGCGGTGATGGTCGGCTTCATGGTCGCTCTGGCGATCATCGCAACGCTGGCGTCGCCATGACGGCAGGCAAGCGACTGATCATTCTCCGGCACGCCAAGGCGGAGCACGGCTACGTTGGCACCGATCACGAGCGGGAGCTCACGGACAAGGGGCGCAAGCAGGCACAGAAGGTAGGGACGCTGCTGACGGAGGCGGATTGCATCCCCGACCACGTCATCTGTTCCACCGCGGTGCGCACCCGTCAGACGCTCGATCTGGCCATGGAGCGGATGCCCCGCCGCCCGACTGCGGACTACGAGAGCGCCGCCTACATGGCGGGGATCGACACCATCTTCGACTTGATCAACATGGTCGACGCGGATATCTCGACCCTGATGGTGGTAGGCCACAACCCGACTATGGCCCAGCTCGCTGCAGCGTTCCTCGAAGACGAGCCGTTGATCTCGTTCCCGACGGCCAGCGTGGCGCTCGTCGACTTGGAGGTCGACTGGCTGTACGCCGCACCGGGGACAGGGACGGCGCGGATCCTGACGTGACGGAACCCCCCGACGTGAGGGGAGTTTCGCAGGTGAAAAGGCGCCATGTATTGGGCCCGATGTCCGAGTTGGCGCAAGCGGTGGCGGCGGGTATAGTTCACCGAGTCGCTTCAAGCGGCCCGGCAGCGGTCGGGTCCTGGGGCGGCGATCTTCTCTCTGGTCGCTCGCGGGTCTGACCCGGTGGATGCGGCCGCGCTCCTCGCACGGTTCGACGCACGGATTTCTCCTGGCATACTGGCGTGTGCCCGGACGCAGAATCCGTGTTGGAAATCGTGTGCGGGCGGGTTTTATCGCAAGGGCGAACGCGGAACCGCCGATTTGGCGGGGATCGCAGCCCCTGATAAAGTCGGAGACATAACAAAGCGGAACGCACCGCCTCTGCAGAAAAGCCGGACCGGGCTGATGGCCGGGTTGGTTTGTATGGGATGAGCGGTTGTTTCTTGAGAACTCAACAGCGCGTGTTTGTTTTTCTTTCAGCCAAGTTTGTTTTGGCCCCTTGTGAGCACACGGAACCCTTGGGGGTTGCGGGGTGCTCGGGGTTCCTTTGATTGACCGGGGTTCCCGGTCGGTCAGGGTTTGCTCTTCCAGGTTT
>NZ_BAAAPC010000025.1:0-84892 GCF_039530945.1 Nocardiopsis rhodophaea | reverse complement strand
GTGAGAGGTCTTTCTTTTGGCACCGTCGATGCTTCCCTTGTTTCCGGGCCCGCGGCAGGGGGCCAGGGGTTATCTCACCTCAGGGCAAGCGGCCTGTCACCTTCTCCCCAAAAACCCGAAACTTGAGAGCGCAGGAATTCGGTCGATATCGCCGAGATCAACGGAAGGGGGACGGGGGAAGGGGGCATCGCGCGTGAAAAGCTCAGTGAGCGGGCGGCTGGTCCCTACCCGCCGCCACCGGTGTGTGTGGTGACGGCTCTGTGCCCTTGGCGTCCCGGGACAGCAGTGCCTCAGCCGCGCCCCACACGGCGATGACCGTGTTCCAGAACATGAAGATGCCCAGCGGGGCGTAGAAGCCGTCCAGCACGGCCGTGCGCTCCGGGTCGCCGACGAACAGGGTCAGCCCCGCCAGCGCGCCCGCGCCGATGAGGCAGGCCAGCAGCCCGCGCAGCCAGGCGGCACCCTCGTGGCGCAGCCGGGCGGCCCTGGCGGTGGGGCGCGGGGGAGGCGGTGGGCCTCCGGCGAAGCGGTGCGCGAATCGGACGTCCGCCCAGGTGATGACCGAATGCCCGTAGGCGACGGTGAACCCCAGGTACAGCGCCCCGAGGCCATGGGTCACGTCGGCGCTGGCCCCCTGGGACAGGTGGACGGCGATCACCGTCAGCAGGACCGCGTCCAGTAGGGGGACGAGTAGCAGCATCACCGTGCTCAGCCGCCGCATGCGCAGCAGGTAGCGCGCGCACAGCCCGCCCAGCACGAGGACCCAGAACAGCGCCTCGACCGCCAGAATCACCGCCGCGATCACCGTCGCGCCCCCCTCGTTCCGCCATGGGGCCCGTCCACCGGCCCCGCGTCCCGCCCATCATGCGGAAACGGCCCGGCACGGGGGATCGGCGCGGGGGATGAGATCGCCGTACGACCTTCGAAGTACGCGTCGGCGGTGCGGACGTGCTGAGATAGGGGCGTGACGCTGCTTCTCCGACGCTACGCGCTGCTCGACCGGCGCATCCTCGGCGGTCGGCTCTACCTCGGCAGCACGCTGTGGGCCGGGTTGCACTTGGCCTTTGGGCTGTTGCTCTGGGGCCTGGGGGCCTACGCTCACCGGGCGGATACGGATCCGCACTGGATGCTGCTGACACTGGTCGGGGTATGCGCGATCGTCCCGTTCCGGCGCACCGCCCCTGAACCGGCGCTTGTGGTCGGCACCGCTGTGCTCGTCGCGGACGTGGCGGTCGGACCGTCGTCCTGGGTGTTCTTCGTCTACGGTGAGCTGCTTTACGCGGTCGCGGTCTGGGGGCGTCGGCGAGCGGCCTACGGTTCGTTGGTCGCGGTGATCATCGGTGCCGTCGTGGTGGTCGTCGTCTGCGTGTACCTGCTCGCCCATGGTCGACTGCCTGGCGGGGCGCTGGAGGGGATCCAGCTCCTCGGTCTCTACGCCCTGGTCTTCTTCTCCCCGATGCTGGGTGGGCTGAGTGTGCGAGAGCACCAGCTCCGGGCCCGACTGGAGCGGGAGCGGGCCGAACAGGTCGCGCGTATGGCCGAGCTTGACCGGGGAAACGCCGTCGCGGAGGAGCGCACTCGAATGGCACGGGAGCTACATGATGTCATCGCCAACCACCTGAGCGCCATCGCGGTGCAGTCAACGGCCGCGCTGTCGATGCGTGCCCCCGATCCGGAACAGGTTCGCCAGGTCCTCGATGTGGTGCGGGAGAACAGTGTGCAGGGCCTGGCGGAGATGCGGCAGATGATCAGCGTACTGCGCGCCGATGACGCCCCCGACCTGGAGCGCATCACTCCGAGGTTGAGCGAGGTCGACCGGCTCGTGGACAGCGTCCGCGAAGCTGGGGTGGACGTGCGTGTGCAGGAGTGGGGCACCGCGTGCCCCCTCCCGGCGCGTGTGGACGCCGCTGCCTACCGGATCGTCCAGGAGTCGCTGACGAATGCGCTGCGGTACGCCGAACCCCAGAGGGTCGTGATCACCGTGGAGTACGCCGCGTCGGGGCCACGGCAGGAGGCTGACCGACTGGTGCTGACCGCGGTGAATCCAGTGCCGGTCCAGCCGGACCCTACCTGGCGTTCGGAGTTGGGCGGAGGCTCGGGGATCGCCGGGATGCGGGAACGCGTCGCCATGGTGGGCGGCCGGTTTGAAGCCGGGCCGTTGGAAGACGCGGAGACATGGTGGCGGGTTCGGGCCGAACTGCCGATCGGACAGTCGGACACTCCCGGGGACACCGATGGACAGAGAGCGGGGATGGGCGCGTGATCCGGGTCGTTGTTGCTGAGGACCAGTGGGCAGTGAGGTCCGGGCTGGTGATGATCCTGGACGCCGCGCCGGACATCCACGTCGTCGCCGAGGCCGCCGATGGCGAGAAGGCCGTCGACGTGGCGCGCCGCTACCTGCCCGACGTCGTTCTCATGGACGTGCGGATGCCGCGTAAGGACGGTATCGCGGCCACCAGGGACCTCGCCGGGATCGGGGTGGACGTGCTGATCCTGACTACCTTCGACCTCGACGAGTACGTGTTCGGCGCGCTGCGAGCCGGAGCCGCCGGGTTCCTGCTGAAGAACATCGAGGCTGACGAGCTGGTTGAGGCGGTCCGCGTCGTGGCCCGCGGCGAGGGGATGATTGCACCGGCCGTCACCAGGCGGCTCATCGCCGAGTTCGCCGGTGCCGGCGCCCGGTTCAGCGGGGGCGTAGGGCCGCAGGCACCGGAGGTCAGTCGGGTCGCTCTCGACGAACTCACCCCACGCGAGCACGAGGTTTTGGCGTGCGTGGGGGAGGGGCTGAGCAACCAGCAGATCGCCCGCCGACTGTCCATCACCGAGACCACGACCAAGACGCATGTTAGCCGCATCCTGGCCAAACTGGGCCTGCGCAGTCGGGTCCAAGCCGCCATCATCGCCCAGGAACTCGAAGCGTAGTTCTTTCGCCATGCTCGTCAACGGGGCTTATTGATGGGTGCCGCACCGACCGGGCCGCGTGTGGCGCGCCTGTCCGCTGGGTCCGCGTCGGTTCCGAAGATCAGTTCCGCAGCGTGTCCAGGACATGGGTGAACAGAGTGGAGTTGGACAGCAGGAGAATCCCGACGATGGCGAGGAGCCAGGCGGTGTTCTCGCGTGCGTTGGCGCGTAGCCAGCGGTCGACGCGGGCGAGGACAGGGCGCATCAGGCCGCGGGACACGAGCAGGACAAGGGTCGCGAGCAGGGCGGGTGCAATCATGACCAGGCAATAGAGCGCGAGGACGGCGATTCCGGTGTGCCATGGGGCAGCGGAGCGGGTGAGTATGTCCAGGGCGGCGAGGTACGGGAACATCGTCGCGACCTCGATGAGTACGGCGATAAGGGCCACGGTGACCAGCCCTCGCGTCGTCGCGTTCTCGCCGACTGCGGCATTGCGCCATTCGGTCAGACGTCCACGGCGTGAGCTCTCCTGTGGCCGGACGCCGTGCCAGAGGCCGGCCAGGAGGAATCCGGCCCCGGCGACCGCTAGCGCGGTGTCCCCGGCGGGGGAAGCCAGGGCCTCTTCCAGCGGAGAACGGACCCGGTTCAGCAATCCCATCAGCAGGATCCCCAGGACCAGGTAGGCACTGCCTACTAGGAGGAGGTAGGCAAGGACGTTGCCGATTCGTAGGCTCCGCGGCGTCAGGAGGAACCATATGGGGATCGCCAGCGTGGAGACGCTGACCGTGTCGAGGAGGGCGAGGGGAATAACGCGCGCGACCAGGTCGACGGGCACATTCACAGGTGGAGCGTCCTTCTTTCCGTAGGAACTGGAACGGTCCTCTCCGGGGGCGCGTCAGAACATGCCCGGCAGCCACTCCTCGCGCCGTCCTGAGGCGTACGCGACCCCGACGAGGACACCGGCGCTCCCGGTGCGCAGGTCGCAGGAGAGCTTGAAGTTCCCCGCCCCGGGAAAGTGGAGCTGACCGTTACCCGTCCGAAGTTCATGCAGACCCAGCCAGCTCATGTGCCGTTTGACCAGAGGTTCAGTCTGCTCGCCGAACCCGAGCCGCGACAGACGGGTGAGCCCGGCGAGGAATCCGCTGCGACCCCGGAACAGGCCGGATTGGACCATGAGCTCCGGCCCCATTGCCCGGATCAGGTCGGCGACCGAGGCACGACTCGACTGCCATCCTTCGTGCGCCTCCAGCTCCGCTAGGACGAGCGCGCTTCCGCAGGATCCCTCCTCCAGGTACGCCAGCGTCCGCCGTCCCCGGTCATTGAACTGGAGCGAGCCGTCCTTGCAGCGGATGTAGGCGTCCAGTTCGAATTCCATGAGCTCCCGAGCCATGGCGACGGCCATCGTCTCGTCGACGAGCACGCCATAGCGGTGCAGCGCGAGGGCGATCCCGGCCAGCCCGTGCATCAATCCGTAGGCCTGACGCCGTTCGCCGTTCTCGTTCGCGCGTAGCCCGGCGAGGATCAGCGCGGCACGCTCGGTGAGTTCCGCGCCGATCTGTTCCACGTGGGAGGACTCCAGCAGAGGATCGGGGCCGGACGCCAGCTCCGCCGCGGCCAGAAGTGCTCCGGCCGTGCCGCTGAAAACGCTTGAATTGCATCCGGAGCGGTCCTTGCCCAATGCCATGTCAACAAGCCATTTTGCCTGGTCAGGATATCCAGCTCGGCGCAGGACACAGCCCGCGCCCAGCTCGCTGTCAAAGAGGCCGCACTCTAAGCGTTCGGTCCCTGAGCGCCCGCGACGTATGGTCCACTCGGTTACCTCGCGGACCAGGTCCGCATCATTGAGCTCATCGGTGTCCAGCAGAGACCAGAGGATGCCGGAGCCTCCAGTGGCCAGGGAGACCGGAGACAGCGCGAATCCCGTCGGGTCATTGGGAAGTAGGCGGTCGGAGCGTTCCGGTGTCATCCGGGAGCGCCACCCGGTGAGGATCCGATCCGCCCAGTCTGCGAATCCGGCCTCCTCGTTCAGGAGACCAGGGGAAGGCGAGAGTTCGGGGGCGGGCGCGGAGGCACCCTGTCCGCAGATGCGCTCGATTTCATCGGCCCAGGTCGATGAAATATCGAACATCGTCCGGCTCGTCGTGAGGAATTGCCGAAGCTTGGTGTCGTCGAAGCGGACCAAGGGAGTGATCGGCAGGTAGCACGAGAGCTCCAGCATGCGCAGGGCATGCTCGTCGGAGGCGCGTCCGGTCTTGCTGACGTGGCTGAAGCCGGGGGCTCCGGGGAGTGGGCGGTCAGCGTCGTGGGGGACACACGTCTCCAAGTCGATGAGGGAGATCGACAGGTCCGGGGTTACGAGCACGTTGCCGGAATGGATGTCTCCGAAGATGTAGCCCCGCTCCCAGATGGCGTGGATCGCCTTGGTGATCTGGTCGAGGATGTGGTCGACCTTCTCCCGGTAGGTGCGGATCTCCTCCGGTGAGGGAGGACGGAACGGATCCGGACGCAACAGGTAGGGGTGGTTCGCCGCGCACCACTCCTGGAGGGTGTTGCCCGGGACGTACTCCATGGCGGTAAACACGTGAGACTGCCACGTGAACTGCTCATATACCTCCGGAAACTCCGGGAGGTCAGCGAGCTTTCGAAGCGCGGTGTACTCGTGGCGAGCACGGGCCACGGCGTCCCCGCCGTGGAGGTCCTGGCCGGCCAGGGGACGCGCCTCCTTGAGTACGACCGACTGCCCGGTGTCGGAGTGCGTAGCCAAGTAGACGCCACCGCTATTGCTGAAGTGCAGCGCGCGTTCGATCCGGTACGGCGGTGTGCCCGACGCCCCGCCCGCACTCGCCGACACGGGGGCTGACATTCGGGTGAATGCCTCGGGCACCGAGATGAACGTCGGGGCGGAAAACGGCACCGAGCGGGGATCAGGGACCCTCTCCCCCGATTCGTCTTCCATCGCCAGAGTGACGTCGCCGGCGTTGGTACGGCAGTGCATTCGAACGAACGCGCCGTAGCGGGCGTGGACGACGGTGCCGTCGAGCTGGAGGTCGGACAAGATGCGGGGGCCCGGAACCCCCCGTGTCCGGGACACCAGTTCCCGTGCGATCTCCACAGCCTGCTCGGTGGAGCCCGGGTAGAAGACGATGCCTTTGCCGCTGCCCGAGCGCGGGGCGTACTTGGCGTTCACGATCCACGCGTATTCGTATCGGGCCAGGTACTTGAACGGGACAACGTGTGCGTAACCGGTCGCGCGCGCGATGCGGAGGAGGGAATCGAAAGAGCTCTGTGTGACCGCGAGGTGGAGTTTCCATCCCTGCCGACCCAGTGTCGTACCGTCGGGTGCGCATACCGTCCAGATCCCGCGGTCGGTGTAGGTCCAGCCGTTCCTGTATGCGATGGGAACAGGTCCATGGGCGAGCTTCCGGAAACGGGGATCGCCAGGATGGCACCTCCAGCGGGAGATGTCGTCATAGGCGTCGGGGTCAGCGAAATTGAAGTAGTAGTGGTCCATGCCGGCCTTTCTCAGGCGGTCGTCTGGTCGGCATCGATGTCGGCCTCGTTGGCGTCGGACAAGGCGCTTTCGAAGGCGCTGATCGCATCCCAGAGAGGGGCCGCGACGTGGGCGTCACGATCGACGCTGCGGCTTACCGATTTCTGTCCGCGTACAAGGAGGTAGTTGGGCACGCTGGAAATGCGGGCCAGCACGTCGCGAATGATCTGGTTGTCGGCCACGTCCGGGGGGAATGACGGACATACGATCACCGGGACCCGGGCGCCTAGAACACCGAGGGTGAAGGGACCGGCGCCCGACCCCGCCGCGAGTGAGGACAGGAAGTTCACTGAGGCGGGGTAGACGATGATGCCGTCATGGTCATTGGCGATCCTGGTGTGGACAGGCTCCAGCCCATTCGCCGTGGACCATGTATTGGCGACGGTGGGGGTTCCTGTCAGCGCAGTGACGGCGGTTGTGCTGACGAACTGCTTCGCGGTTTCGGTCAGGCCCACAGTCACGGAGTAGTTCGGCCGATTCGCGAAGAGCCAGTTCAACCAGAAGGGGAGATGCGCGGTGGACAGCGTGCCCGTGGAGATGAGGAATAGACTTGCCTTTCTGGACTTCGCCTCGTCGCTGCGGTCGAAACTCGTCATGTGGGCGAACATGCCTTTCTAGCGCCGTCCCTCATCCTGGTCGCCGTTATTTCGAGATTTGCCCCCTCCGAAATCATCGCGGATGTCGTCGAGGAGCGTGCGGGGCCTGTGCCCCTTGGACCTCCGGTACTCGTCGCCCAGGTCGAGAACGCCCAGCAGGATCAAGAGAAGGCCAAGGGGGCCGCCCTGGAACCAGCGGTACTCGAAATCCCAGAAGAAGAGCGCGAGAACCGCTCCGGCGGCGATCAGGGTGAGGCCGAGGATGAGTTTGAAGCGCATGGATCTCCGATGCGGTCGTGTTGGTGGCCCGGCAGCCACCGCTCGAACGGGTGATTCGTATCTTGTCTACCATCTTTTCGTGGGGGCGGGAGTAGCTGTCCGAGTGCAAGTTCGAAGATCAACTTTCTGAAGTGCCCGGTGTCCTCGGACACAAGGAAGTGGCCGCTGTCCACGAAATTGATCGAGACCTCATCGGCATATTCCCGCCACGCCAAGAAATACTCGCGGGGAATGAGCAGGTCGTCATTGCCCGCGAACACGTGGACAGGAAAGGGAAGTTTTTCCTGCTGAGGTGTGTGGCGGTAGGAGCGGCACACCTCGACATCGTCCCGGACCGGTCCCAGCATCGGCTCCAACCAGACGGGGTTGGCGACGACCCAGTCGGGGAGCCCACCGATGCCGTGCAATCGCCGAACCAGATCGCGGTCGTCGCCGTAGTCCAGGCTTACCGTCCATGCGTGCGGAGCGCCATATCCGGCGACGACCAGGGCCGCTGGAACCGGACCGCTTCCTTCCGCCATGCGACGGGCGAGCAGGTATGCCAGCAGCCCACCCATGCTGTGCCCGAACAGCACATAGGGGCCGGTGCCGCTGTCGCTCAGCTGGTCCTCGATATCCGCCGCGAGCACGGGCAACAGGTCCTCGATAGTCCGGTATCGGCGACGACGCGCTGGGCCCTCGGCCTGGGGCAGGGCGATCGTGACGACCTGCACACCGGAGGGCGCCTCCCGCACCCAGGGGGAGAACACGCTCGGGCTTCCTCCCGCGTGGTGCAGGCAGATCAGCCTGATGCCGGTCAACGCGATCCGCTCCCTTCCGTGAGTTCGCTCAACAGCCGATCGGCCAGAGAGGCGCTCGTAGGATGCTCGAAGACCAGGGACGGGGGGATCCGGACCCCCAGGCTCTGCTGGAGCCCGCGCCGCAACTCGATCGCCTTCAGAGAATCGATCCCCAACGTAAAGATGTCGGCGTCAGCAGGCACCTCCGACCCTCCGGCCACCGCGCGAACGTGTTCCCGGACGTGGGTGACGAGGAGGTCACCCCGTCGCCCATCAGGGGCGGAGCGAAGGGCGTCGAGGAAGGAGGGGCCTCGGGCCTGTGGGGCCGTGGGCGGACGCTCAGGCATCTCGCTGAGGAGGTCAGCGAGCGCGCTGGAGTCGCGGCGGGGGAAGTGCCTCCAGTCGGTGGGAAGGACTGCGGAGACCGGGCCGCCATCACCATTCGCGAGCAGGTGTGTGAGGAGAGCCAGACCGTCCTCCCGCGGCAGGACGCCCTCTCCGTCGTTCGACCGTGAGTCCAGGCCCAGCCTCGCGCTCATTCCGACCTCGGCCCACGATCCCCATTGGATAGCGGTCGCGGGCAGGCCCGCTGCGCGTCGGAAGGACGCAAGGCCGTCCAGGAATGCGTTGGCGGCGGCGTAGTTCGACTGTCCCGCCGTTCCCAACAGGGCGGAAGCGGAGGAGAAGAGCACGAAGAAGTCCAACGGGAGCTCGCGGGTCAGCACGTGCAGGTGCCACGCCCCCAGTGCCTTGGGCGCCATAACCCGGGTGAACCGCTGAGGTGTCTGAAGGAGCAGCATGCCGTCGTCGAGGACGCCCGCGAGGTGCAGCACACCGCCCAGCGGGGGCTGAGCGGAGTCACTCCTGATCCGCTCGAACACTCCGGAAAGCGACGTGAAGTCAGCGACATCGGCGATAGCCGAGCTGACGCGGACGCCGCGAGCGCGCAGCTCCGATAGCCGTCGCTCCGCCTCCTGGGTCGGAGGATTGCGTCCGACCAGCACGAGGTGGCGGGCCCCGGAACGCCCGAGCATCTCCGCCGCCTCCAAGCCCAGGCCGCCGTGACCTCCCGTGATCATGTAGGTAGCGTCCGGCCGTACGGGCGGCGTGGTGTCTTCGGTGGCAGAGAGTGGCGCCTCACGCAGGACGGCACGGTACCTGCGGCCGTCGCGGTACCCGGTTCGTCGTCCACCGCGGTCCGTGTGGCGTGACCGCAGCTCCGCACAGAGCTGGGACACTTGCTCAACAGGGGTGATGCGAGGGTCCAGGTCCACCTGGTCGCAGCCGAGCTCCGGCAGCTCGGCGGCGATGACAGCGCACATTCCCCAGAGCGCCGACTGGGCGGGGGCCGTCACCGGATCACCGGCCACGGGCTGGGCACCGCGGGTCACGACGCACAGCGCCGACCCCGATCCGCCACCAGCCGTGACCTGCTGTGCGATACCGAGCAGAGAAGTGCTCATATCGATACCGCTCTGCCCGGAGGCCGTCTCGGACGTCGCGGACCAGCATGCCACCACGAGGTCATAGAGACGGTCACCGAGCACAGGGCCGTCGGTGGTGTCCAGATCGCACTCGATTCCGTGGCGGCTGGCCTCCCCGGCCAGTGCGGGGCCGAGGTCGTCGTCCGCCAGGACCAGCCAGCGGGCGGCGCCCTTCGGCGACGACGTGGGGCCCGACGGGGCGGGAAGCCAGCGCGTGCGGTAGTGCCAGCTCCGCCAGGGTTCGGAGCCCGGGGGGAGCATCGTCTTCCGGTCGGCCCGCTTGAGCAGGACTCCGGACATCGTGAGGACGACCGCCCCGGCCGCGGTGAACAGCTCGACGTCCGCTCTGAGTGTCTCCGGATCGTGTGATTCCGGCGGGCGCAGGCGTGTCCGGCACCACGTGGGGACGCCCTCGGCCGACTCGGCCCGGATCTCCGCGACCCCCAGGGGCACATAGGTCCTCCGGCCGACTCGCTCGGGGTAGGCCATGGTCAGCGCGAGGAAGCACGCCTCCAGAATCACCGGGTGCACGTGGTAGCGGGGCGCGTCGACATGCTCGGATTCGGAGAGCTCGATCTCGCAGAGGGTCGAGAGGCCGTCGTACCACAGCCGCTTGGCGACCTGAAATGACCGGCCGAGGTCGATTTCCCGTTCTGCCTCCCGACGGTAGACCAGGGCGGGATCGCCTTCGCTTTCGGCCACCTCGGCGATGAGCTCGTCCGGTGCCACGTGCCGGGCCGCCGACGCATCCACCGGGGCGGCCCTAGTCAGGGTTGCCGAAGCGTGCAGCGTCCATGGGCCGCCGGAACTCGCTGGGCGTGAGTGGACCTCGAAGGACAGCCGCCCATCCTCCTCTGGACGTAGCACCACCTGTATCTGACGCGGGTCCGCGACATCGGCGAACGCCATCGCCCGGTGGATGTGGAAGTCGCGCGTCTCGAGGGGGACCGACGGGCCGAAGACCTCCCGCGCCGCAGAGAGCGCCATCTCCATGTAGGCCACACCGGGCATCACCACCGTTTGGAACACACGATGATCCTGGAGCCACGGGACGCCGTTGGGCGCCACGACGGTGTCGAAGCAGACACCGCCGTCGGCGAGATCCAGCCGTGGCCCGAGCAGCGGCGTCGTGGGGCCGGGCGCCGCCCCGGAGGCAGGATCGACCCGTCCGTCCGCCTGGGGTTCGATCCAGTGTCGTTGGCGTTGCCAGGGATACGTCGGGAGACGGACGCGTCGGCCGGACCGTCGGCCATGCACCGCCTCCCAGTCGACATCGACTCCCTGCACGTAGAGGTCGCCGAGGGCCCCAAGTACGTGTTCCCACGGCCGCTCAGGGCGGACCGCGGCTATAAAGGAGGTCCGGTCGGGGTCGACGACCTCTTCAGCGAGGTGCAAGAGAGTCGGCTTGGGCGATATCTCGAGTAGCGCCGTGGCGGCGGTTTTCTCCAGCTCGGTGAGGGCGTCGTGGAAGCGCACGGGTCGCGTGATCTGTTCGATCCAGTACGCGGGGGTCGCCATCGCGTCGCCGACGGGTTTCCCCGTCGACGACGAGACGATCGGGATGCGCGGATCCTGGTAGCGAACGGATCTCGCGGCCTGTCCGAACTCCTCGACCATGGGCAGCACGAGGGGGGAGTGCGACGCAAAGGAGATGTCCAGGCGGCGGGTGCGGACACCGCGTTCTTCCAACCGAGCACATGCCGCATCGATCTCGGACCCGCGACCAGAGATGACGACGGACTCCGGTCCATTGACCGCCGCTATCGCGGTGCGCGGACCGAGGAGCGGGGCGACGACCGATTCGGACGCCGAGACGGCCACCATCTCACCGGCCTCAGGAAGGGTGTGCGTCAGTCGTCCGCGTTCGCACACCAGCATCAGCCCGTCCTCCAGGGAGAACACCCCAGCGAGGCAGGCGGCCGCGTACTCGCCGTGGCTGTGCCCGAGGAGGACGTCGGGGGCGACCCCCCAGGAACGCCACACCTCGGCCAACGCGTACTCAAAGGCGAACAAGGCCGGCTGGGCATAGGCAGTCTGCCCGATGAGTGACTCTTTCCTGCCCGAGGTGAACAGGACATCGCGGAGTGCTACATCGAGGCGGTCCCGGGTGAGGCGGTCACACTCGTCGATCACATCGCGGAAGAGCGGCACCCGATCGTACAGCTCCCGCCCCATACCCGGGTATTGCGGACCTTGACCGGGGAAGAGGTAGGCCGTTCCGCGGTGAGCGGCGGGGACTGTCGCGCCGTCGGCCTCCTGGAGGCGGGCGGCGGCGTCGGCTGCCGACGTCGCTGTTACGGCGAGACGGTGCGGGAAGTGGCGTCGCCCCACGGCGGCGGTGAAACACACGTCGGCGAAGGAGGGTGCGGTCGGCCGGGCGAGGAGGTCGGCGTAGCGTCTCTGGAGCTCCCTGACCGCCTCGGGACTCCGGCCGCTGAGAACCAGCAGGTGCGCTTCATCAGCCGTCGATGAGTCGGCGGTGGCGGCGTGATGCGACTCGGCTGTGGGGCCGGTCGCCTGCTGGAGTATGACGTGGCAGTTGGTTCCACCGACGCCTAGGGAGGTAACCCCGGCCGTACGCGGTCGGCCCTCCGAACGCCATGGCTCGGCGGTGCGGCTGACGTAGAAGGGCGATGACGCGAAGTCGATCTCCGGGTTGGCCCTCTGGTAGTTCAGGCTGGGGACCAGCATGCCGCGCTCGACGCACAGCGCCGCCTTGATGAGTCCGGCGATGCCCGCGGCCTCATCTAGGTGCCCGATGTTCGTCTTGACCGACCCGAGGGCGCAGTAGCCGGATCGCGAGGCCCCAGAGAACGCCTCGCGCAGCGCGGCCACCTCGATCGGGTCACCCAGGGCTGTTCCTGTTCCATGGGCCTCGACATAGCCGACGTCCTCCGCGTCCACCCCTGCGGCGTCCATGGCGGTGCGGACCACGTCGGCCTGGCGGCCGACACTCGGCGCGGTGAAACCGATCTTGTCAGCTCCGTCGTTGTTAACCGCGGATCCCCTGATGACGGCGATGATCCGGTCACCGTCGGCATGTGCGTCCTCGAACCGTTTAAGAACGACGATCCCCGCGCCGTTGCCGAACATGGTGCCCGATGCCGCTGCGTCGAACGCGCGGGTCCGACCGTCCGGGGACAGGACCATGCCCTCCTGATACAGGTATCCCGCATTCTGCGGGACGGCGATGCGCACGCCCCCGGCCAGGGCGATATCGCTGCTGCCATCACGAAGACTCTGAGCGGCGAGGTGGACGGCGACCAGGGATGTCGAGCACGCGGTGTGCACGTTGACACTCGGCCCCACCAGGTCGAGGGCGTGCGAGACACGTGTGGTCAGATAGGCGGGGTCGTTTCCGAGCTTCAGTTGGAACTGCTCGATGTCGGCCTCGGTTAACGCCCGTCCGTGACCGTACCCGTAGTGCGGAAGGAGGTTGTTGATGAGGTATGTGCTGATCGCGGAACCGCCGAACACCCCCACGTTTCCGGTGCCGCTGCCACCGGGGGCGTACCCCGCATCTTCGAGTGCCTCCCATGCGCACTCCAGGAAGAGGCGATGTTGCGGGTCCAGGTCATCGGCTTCCTTCGCGGTGAAGCCGAAGAACTCGGCATCGAAGCCGTCGATTCCCGGCAGGACGGCACCCATCCGCACATAGTCGGGGTGGTTGGCCAAGCGCTGGTCTCGCTGGGCATGGGCGACATCGCCGAGTTCCTCGACGGATTCCACGCCCCGCATCAGGTTGGTCCACAGCGCCTCGACATCCGGTGCCCCGGGGAACCGCCCCGCCATGCCGATGATGGCGATCGCGCCGCCCCCGGCATCGCGGCCGACGTGATAGGCGGACCTGTCGGCGTCCGGGCGGGGAGCGGGCAGGCGGTTCCGCTCGATATGCCGAGCGAACGCGCTGATGGTGGGGTAACGCAGCAGGTCCACCATCGGGACACCGTGCCCGAACCGTGCGGCAAGCTCCGCCCGCAGTTCGACGAGGAGCAGGGAGGTACCGCCCAGGTCGAAGAAGGAGTCCTCGACCGATACCGCGTCCAGTCGCAGGATGTCCCGCCAGATGTCGACAAGGGTTCGCTCGGTCTCGTCGCGCGGGGCGACGACATCGGACGGGATAAGACGGTCGAAGGTGCGCGGTGGGCGGAGCCGGGCGCGATCGGTCTTGCCGCTGGGCGTGAGGGGCAGCGCGGTGTGGAACCGATACGCGTGCGGCAGCATGGCTGCGGGTAGCCGTGCGCCAAGGTGACCGTGCAACTGTCGCCGCAGGTCGGCCCGCTCGGTTTCGGAGGCGGTGACGACGTGGGCGACGAGGCGCTGGCTTCCGTCGATGTCGTGGGCGGCCACGGCTGCCTCGTCGATCTCAGGGTGCCGCATGAGCTGCGCCTCGATCTCGCCGGTCTCGATCCGCACACCGCCGATCTTGACTTGCGCGTCGATCCGCCCCAGCACCTCGATCCCCCCGTCCGGGTGGCGACGGGCGAGGTCTCCCGTGCGGTACATTCGCCCGTCGCCGGACGGGTCGGCGACGAACCGTTCGGAGGTGAGGTCGGGTCGTCCAAGGTACCCGAGTGCGACACCGGCTCCGGCGACGCAGAGTTCCCCGGCCTCGCCTGGGGGGACCGGACGCATATCCTCGTCGAGGATGCGCAGCTGGACACCGTCGATGGCGTGGCCGATCGGCACGATATCCGGCCACGTCTCCGGGGATCCGTCCAGGGTGTGCGTCGCGGCGTCCTGGAACTCCGTCGCGCCGTAGTGATTGTGCAGGCGCGTAGGGCTGCTGCGGAACATCGACCGGATCGCGGGGGTGATACGCAGCTGTTCTCCTGTGGTCACGACCTCGCGCAGCCGCTGCGGAGGACGTTTCTCCGCTGCAACCCTGGCCAGGTGATCGAGCTGGGTCACCGGGAGGAACAGTCGTTCGATTCCCTCGCGCTTGAGGAACTCCAGCAGGGCGTAGGGGTTGCGTCGGACCTCCTCGGCGGCGAAGACGAGGGTGCCGCCGAAGGCCAGCGTGGAGAAGATCTCATGGAAAGAGAAGTCGAAGCTCAGTGAGCACACCTGCGCGGTGGTCAGCGCGCAGCTCGACGGGCGTGCGCGGCCATGCCAGGTCACCATGTTGACCAAGGAGCCATGGGGCATCACCACACCCTTGGGGGCTCCCGTGGAGCCCGAGGTGAACATCGCGTAGGCCGGAGCCGCGGGGTCTGTGACCGGACGTGCGAGCGGAGTGGCCGCGCCTCGGTGCGCAGCGCTCAGGAGGCCTTCCTGGGGCAGCACCAGAACCGGAGCAGGGACGTCGGCCGATGCCTCCCCCCACGGATCCGCCGACTCGCAGGTGATCACCAATGGCATTCGGGAGGTCGTCGCGATGTGCCGCACCCGTTCCGCAGGGTCACCAATATCGATGGGGACGTAGGCGGCGCCGGACCGAAGCACACCCAGCATGGCCGCGATCGCCTCTGGCGACCGCGGCATCCGCACCCCGACGAATTCGCCATGTCCGATGCCGCGACGAGCCATTTCCTCGGCGACACGGTCGGCCATCGCACCGAACTCGCGGTAGGTGACCGTGCGAGTACCATCCACCATCGCGATGGCGTCCGCGTGTGCTTCGGCGATGCGTTGCCCGATCAACCCGTGGACGGTCGACGACGGGAAGGTGGCGGCTGTGTTCACCGGGAGCTCCCGGCGGTCAGCGGCGTGTACTTAGCCCGGGGGAAGAGGTCCTCCGCCGTTCCATCCCGTCGGATGTCCCAGGTCGCGCAATGCAGTGAGCCTCCGAACTCGAACACGTTGCGGAACGGGACAGTGAGTACCTCGAATCCCATGTCGGTCAGGAGGTCGTGCAGCGGAGCCTCCTGCTCCTCACAGATCACCGTGGTGGGGGAGATGCTCAGCACGTTCATCGACAGCCATTTCGAGGACTGGCAGTGTGTGGGCATCTCGGAGTTGGACAGGACGGGCTCGGGGGCCTCCACCAGTTTCCAGTCGTTCTCGGTGAACAGCGCAACCTCGTCCTCGCGGAGCGGGCGGTCTGGGTTGGTCAGGATCAGGCCGGTCCGCAACGGCACGAAGGTGCAGTCGATGTGCGAGGGAAAGTAGTCGAGCGGAAAGTGCACGGGATGGACGCGGAAGCCACGTGGCTCTAGGTGTCGCTTGAGCCATCGGATCCCCGCCCTGTTCGTCGTCATGGACTCCTGGACGACGATGTCCCTACCGAACCGGTTCATATCGGCGGCATCGAACACGACCTCATCCTGGGTGACGCAGAACTCCGACTGGTGCATGCGCCTATGGCGCTCCTCCAGCGGCCACGTCCAGAACTCCTCCCGGTACATCGCGGAGGCCATGGTGGGTTTGGGGGCTACCGTCCAGGAGATCCGGGGGTCGGACTCCCAGTACTCGTAGACGAGGTGGCGATAGGGCTCGTATTCGAAGTACCGGGCCCTCCGGGACATGGTGGCCTCGATAATCTCGTTGCCGACGGTGATCATTACGTCCCGTGGGCATACCGCGCAGTACTGGTTCTCCACACCGAAGTGAGGGGTCCTCAGCGGTTGGCTGAAGTCGTACGGAGCGGGTCTGCGGACCACGATGCCGCGCGACTCCAACACCTCGGCGAGCCGGTCCAGTTCCTCGTTGGCCTTGGCGATGACCTCTGGCGGCTTGGGGCCGGTAGGGAAGGGCTCGTCCGGTCTGTCGCGGACCTGGGGTCTGTTACCGGGTTCGGTGGGTTCGTAGCAGGCGCCGTCCGCTGATCCGACGACCACTTCCCTGAGCGTGTCCCACTCGTTCCACGAGTTCACGACAGCGGTTCCGTCACCGTTGGCCATGGGATCCTTCCTAGGTCGGGCGGGGTGGGGCGGCCGGTCGCTTCATCCCGGCAGAGTGAGCAGGCGGTGGTCAGCCCGGCCGCGCAGGAGGTTGCGCGTGCACGAGACATAGACCGAGCTTTCCGGAGAGACCAGGTCCACGCCCTTCACACCGGAGACGGACAGGAGCCCGTCTACCGTCTTGGGGAGGCGGGCGGTGTCGAACCACTGCTCGACCAGCATGTGCTTCAGTTCGTCGGGTGAGGATCCGAGACATTCGCCGGTGAGGGGCGAGATCACGGTGGCCGTTGGGCTCCGGAACTCGACGGTGTCCAGGAGCGAGCGGAACTCCTCTTTGCGGGGGAGAGCGAAGGGGCAGTGCTCGGCGCGGTCGATGGAGTCGAGGACCATGATCCCGAGCCGATGCAGCAACTCCGTGACAGGCAGGGGGTCACCTGTGGGGAGGGCGACGGCCACCAGGCCGCCGCCGAGGTCCACGGAGAGGTGCGGTTTATACCCTCTCTCCCCGAGTACCTCTACGAGCCGTTCGGCGTCCCCCTCCGACGAGGTGAGGGCGGCGATGGTGGTGCCGCTGCGGCGCTGTCGGCCCGCGCGCAGTTGGCTGCTGTTGATCTCGTAAGCGAGCCGAAAGCAGTCCTCCTCGGCAATCGCACCCGCCGCGTAGAGGGCGGGCAGGACTCCGGCGCTCAGGCCACCGAAAGCGGTCCAGCCCAGGGGCTCCTTCTCCATTCGCCGGATGACCGCCACGGCGAGGAGGGCCTCGTGGAGAGTCTGCGGGAGGTTGGCCCCGTACCGGGCCACCGCATCGGCCGGGGCCACGCCGCACACATGTGCCGCGATGGACAGGTGGCCGTCATCCACCCCTACCACGGCCTCCAAGTTCGGCAAGCTCAGGGGGACGAGGCCGGGGAAGATGAGGGATCTACTCGCTGACATCGAGTATTCCTCCGGAACGGGCTTTCAAGCCGCAGGACGGGTCGAGCGACATCGCCTTGAGGACGAAGTCCGACGGTTCCAGCACGACGTGGCCATCGAGATCCAATCCCTCCAGGTAGGACAGGACGTCGTTCCACTGCAGAACCGTCGTGTACTGCTCGGTCGCCAGCTCCCAGATGGCCTCCGAACTCGTGTAGGGGCGACCGTCATTGATGCTGACGATCGGGATGGACAAGTTCGAACAGGGGTCGCGGAACGTCCATTCCTCGGCGAAACGTGTCTTGACCTCTCCCATGAGGTCACAGTGGCCGGGGAAGCTGTACGGGATGACCTTGAACAGCGCGCCCGCCTTCGCCAGGGCGGGCCGCAGATTGCGGACGTCGGCCTCATGGCAGGCGGCGATGAACTGGTTCGAGGACACCACGACGGACATGTGCAGCAGGGAGTCCAGGTCTTGCGCGCGGAGCTCCTCGAACACCTTCGTGTAGTCGCAGTTGTAGAAGAAGACACTGGTGAGGTCCGTCCCCTCGAACACCTCCATTTCGATGGAGGCCATGGTGTTGGACATTCGCACCATGTCCTCCATCGACACCCAGCCCGCTGCCGCGGCCGCGCTGAGGAACCCCAAGCTGATGCCGGTGACGCACACGGGGTGCAGGTCGCCTCTCCGGAGCTCCTCCTTGTATCCAGCGATTCCCATCATGTTGATCAGGGGGCGCCGGAACCGCGGGTCGTTGGCCTCCTCGTCACTGGCGTCACGAAGGATGGCGCGGAAATCCATGGACAGCGTGTCGCTGGCCATGTCGAGCAGGGGGCGCATCGACGGCGCCCGCAGGCAGAGCTGCCTGAGCTCAGGTGTGAGGACAACCTGGGACGGAAAAATGTAGGAGCCGGTCGGAGTCATAGTGAAAACCCATCGTCTACAGTGACCACTTCGCCGTTCATGGCCGAGAATTCGGGGCCGGCGATCGCGCGGACCGCGGCCGCCACCTTCTGCGGCGGGAGCAGCCGCTCCTCGTAGTCAGGGCCGCCCATGATCTCCTCGATGGCTTCTTGGGGAACGGTCGCCAGCAGCCGGGTATCCCGGATCGGCCCGGGGGAGACGGCGGTGAAACGCACGCCGAGGCGCCCGAACTCGCGCGCGAAGCCGCGCGTCATGGACTCGATCGCGGCCTTGCTCGTGATGTATCCCATAGCGCCCACGATGTACTTCTTCGTGAGGATGGACGAGATGTTGACGACGCAGCCTCCCCCGGTCGCGGCCATCGCCTGAGCCGCGATGGAGCTCACCTGGTAGGTCCCGAAGATGTTGGCGTCCACGACCGCGCGGAACCGGGCGGCGTTGGCGATGGTCGCCATGACCGCGTCGTTGGTGACGGCGCAGTTCACCACGGCGTCGCACGGTCCGATCTCGCCGAACAGCCGCCGGATGTTCGGTCCCTTGGGGTCGTCATCAGGCAGGGTGAGCTGATGGACTTGCGCCGATCCACCGAGGTTGGACACGTCGGCGGCGGCCTTCTGCGCAAGCTCGTGCCGTCCGTGGTAGGAGATGTGGACGGTCCGGGCGTTCCGCGCGAATTCGCGGGCGACGGCTTGGCCGAGACCGCTGGTACCGCCGACCACCAGAACATTGCGGTACTCAGTGCGGGCGCCGGTGCTGTCAAGGCCGTTCGTCGACCCATTCGTCGAAGTCATGCTCGATACTCCTCAGTGATGCGCCGGGCGAGCCGCCGGGCATCCAGGCGTTGGGTGATGGCGGCAGCGCTGGAGTCCAATCGGCCCTGGTCGAGGCGCCGACCGACGCGCGGCTGATAGTGGGGGTAAGGCTGGTAGTACTCCTCCCGCGTCAATCCGGACTTCACCGCATGGACGACCCCGCCCACGGTTCCGAAGTAGTCGCGGCAGATCGCCTCGATCGCCATTCCGTCGTCCAGGCCCAACCGGACGGTCAACGCGTTGTGGATCCCGGTGGTGAATTCCACGCGCTTGCAGTTGACGACTTCGAACAGGTAGTCGACGAGCAGCGCCGCGGCTTCGAGACCGATCCCCGTGCGCCACCAGCGCTCGTCGGCTGTTGTTCCGCCGACCTCGTATACCCCGGGACCCAGCTCCCAGAAGTGGACCAGACCCAGCACCTGTCCCCTGGTGTCGGCCACCAGGGCAGCACGACCTCTTCCCGAGTCAAGGGCCGCGTAGCTCGACTCGCGGAACAGGGTTCCGGCGGTCCCGCGGAGAAGTGCTTCGCACTCCGTCGCCGTCAACCACTCAGCGACCTTCGCGGCGTCGCACCGGCGAAAGGGGAGGAGTTCGCACATCACACCTTTCATCGCCGCTGTGCTAGGCGCCCTTGAGCTGGTCATGGACGCTCCTCAGTGTCGTCATCTCCTCGACTCTGAGGTCGTAGACCTTGTCTCCATAGGTGGGGAGGAGCTCGGAGACAAACCGGAGTGTCTCCATCGACTCCAGTCCGTATGTGCTGTCAGCGCCGAATACCACTGTGTCGGCGTCGGGCGTCTCGCCTCCCGTACGTTCGGCGAACAGGCGGGAGAAGATCTTCTGCAGTTCTTCCATCGGATCTCAACCTTCAGCGACGATGTCGTTCGGCAGCTTGAAACAGAGGGAGCCCCAGAGAAACCCGGCTCCGATCGCACTGATCACAAGATGGTCGCCGCGCCTGGTGCGCCCGTCCCTGGCCAGTTGCCACAGGGCGGTCAGCGGCGAGGCCGCGGCAGTGTTGCCCAGCCATTCCGCGGTGACGGCGACCTTCTCCTTGTCGATCCCCATCGAGGCGGTGATGTGTCGCACGAGGACGGCACTGGCTTGGTGGAGGGCGAAAGCGTTGACCTGATGTACGTCGACCTGGGAGGCCGCCAGGGCGTCATTGATGGATTTCGGGACTTGGGTGGTCGCTTCCTGCCAGACGACCCTTCCGTCCATGCGCAGGTAGCGCGGGCTCACTTCGCGGCCCATGGTCGCCCGCTCGTGGCAGAGCTGGGAGGGGGAGGCCATGGCGACGGCGTGGGAGAGCGAGCTGCCGAGGTCGTAGCCGAGAAGCCCCTCGGACGCCCCGGTAGCGCCGCCCTTCCGCAGAACCGTGGCCGCCGCCGCGTCCCCGAAGAAGACCCGGGTCCTCCGGTCGTTTGGGTCGGTGTTGCGGGAGATGCACTCGGCCCCGACGACAAGAGCGTTCTCGAGCCCTTCCTCCTGGAGCATGCAGGCGGCGGTGTAGATCGCATACACCGACGACGAGCAGGCATGTTGTGTGATGTCGATGATGCGGGGGGTGGTGATGGAAAGCTCGGTGGCGATCATGACCCCAAGGGAGGGCATGAGCCAGTCCGGACTCGTGCAGGCGACGACGAGTACGTCGATGTCGGATGCGGCGATGTCGGCGTTGGCGAGAGCGTTGGCGGCCGCCTGCGTCGCGAGCCCCGTGATGTTCTCGTCAGTATCAAGAAACCTGCGCTCCTTGATCCCCGTCTTCTCCTCGATCCATGCGGGAGTGGAGTCAAGGTCCTCACAGAGTCTGGCGTTCGAGACGACGTTGTCCGGAAGGGCGATTCCGACGCTGACCGGACTGACAGGCGCAAGCGCCCATGCGGGCATGGCGACCAACTTTCTCGATCTGTCATCTGAGGGGCCGAAAGGCAGGCCGGGCACCGGAGCGCCCGGCAGGGTCCCGGCCTGCACAGGTCATGAGCGGAATTCGCTCATGAGCGGGTTGAACTCCACTTAGCAGCCGTCGCTGGCGGTGCTGGCCGGCAGCTCGACGCCGTCAGCGATAATCTCGGTGCCCTGCAGGTCCATAACGTCGTTGAGTTCCATTTTCATTCTTCCTTTCATTTCTTTTTTGGATTCACCACTGTTTTCCATGGTGAAGCTTGGAAGCGTTATCTCCGTCCGCTGGGCAGACAGCATCAGCGGGGGCGGGAGGGTTCGCAGATTATTGGAGGGAGGGCGTGCGGCTATTAGGATGGGAGAGCGCGCGGGTGTGGAAGCCCTGGGTAAGGTTATCCGCGTATTTAAAAAGGCCGGGTCTGCGCAGAAGAAAGGTCGTTCATTGCTCTATCGCGTAGGCGATCCAAGAGCTCTGCACGCTCTTCATTACTGGCTCGCTCTTGGGGGCGGAACTTTTCTATGTCGGCGCGGCATATGATCCCTGGCCAGTACCTGCCATCGATGAAGAAACGATCGCGGAGTACGCCCTCGATCTCGAAGTTGTGAGTCGCCGTGAGGTAGTCGACTAATGGAATGTCGTACCCCGGAACGAGCAACTCGATCCGTTTCGCCTCCGACGATCGGGCGATCATGGAGATGGCCTCCCGAATCGCCGCTTCCACCAGATGAGGCGTCCATGCGTCGTCATCTGCGGAGATGATTGTCAGCCGGTAGTATCCGGGGGTCTGACCGGTACTCCAGGTGACCGCGCCAACTAGGTTCCCCTGCACTCGTACGACGAGGTGCGAGGATCCGTCGTCGGCGATGAATTGCTCCCGCTGGCGTGCGGTGCGCCATATGGGCCCCGTGGTCGATACATATGAAAACGGATGTGAAAGCACTGAGTCGAGCAGTTCTTCCTGGTCAGCCGTAACAACTGGAAGGAAGTCTGTCGACCGATCATGACTTGTGCCCAAAGTCAGAGTCCATCCCCCGTGTTCCCCGGTGTTCTTGATGTCACCTTTGAGGTGATCAAAACGTTAAGTGAATGATGGGAGGGGTGTCAAGGATGGCGGAAGTGGACTGTTGGCGGCTCTACCTGGGGAATTGCGAGATATGCCAGGTAGTGAACGTGGTGGATCACGTAAATATCGGGGTTGTCCAGTGCGGGTAGGGGGTTAGTGGCATGGGCTCCCTCGTCTGTGACCAGAGTTTTCAATCGTGGATCAGAAGAAGTCGGCTAGCCCATTCATGTTTGGCCGTGTGTGGCCAGAGCGCAGGATC
Organism: Nocardiopsis rhodophaea; assembly: GCF_039530945.1. NCBI lineage: Bacteria > Bacillati > Actinomycetota > Actinomycetes > Streptosporangiales > Nocardiopsidaceae > Nocardiopsis > Nocardiopsis rhodophaea. The sequence goes on along the minus strand of NZ_BAAAPC010000025.1, from coordinate 62,584 downwards.
TGCCGATTCTTGGGTTGGGTGTCGCGTGCCTCCGTGCGTTCGCGGAGGAGTGGAATTACGGGGAGTGCGGACGTGAACGCGAGAAGTGGTGCAGGCTGCAGATTTGAAGGGAAGCAGGCAGCGCGAGCGGTTTCGGTGTGCCTTCAGGGGGACGCGAGCCATCCGGAGCTGGTGGAAGCGGTTAGAGCGTGATCGCCGTGATGGACGAACAGAGATCTGGGAAAGGTAGAGGGCTCAGTGGAGCATCTTCGCGCCATGAGAAGTTCTCATTCCGTTTCCGCTGAAGACTCTCCGTCACCGAATAAGGGGTTGGTTTTCCGAGAGCAGTCCCCCACGGTTGTCTGGAAACGCAGCCTCCCAAGACGGGTTGGACACCTATGTCAGGACACAGCATCACCCGGCGCGGCTTCGGCGCATTCGCGGGAATGACGGGGATCGGAGCCATGCTCGGCGGAGTGGCGACAGCCTCCCCCGCTTCCGGGGTGGAGCGGGCGTGGCAAGAGAATGGCAGGCCCGTCACGGCACTGCGCCCGTTCGATGCCGCGATGAAGATGTTCATGCAGGAGAGAAACATCCCGGCCGGCCAGCTCGCGGTCACCCGCCATAACCGCCTGGTCCTGGCACGCTCCTATGCGTGGACCGACGACACTGTCGAGGCCTGTCGTCTGGGGCCCACCTCGCTGTTCCGTATCGCCAGCCTGTCCAAACCGGTCACCGGCGTAGCAGCCAACGTCCTTGTCCAGCGGGGAGATCTCGATCTGGACGCCCGGCTGACGGACCTGGTCGACATGGCCCCGGTCCCGGGCGAGACCGCTGATCCCCGATTGGACCAGATCACGGTGCGGCGGCTACTTCAGCACCTCGGAGGCTGGGATAGCGACATCTCCGGCGATATCACCTTGGAGGACGTCGCCGCCGCTGAGGCGCTCGGTGCGTCGCTGCCGGTCGGCATCGACCAGGTGGTCCGTTATGGCGCGGGACGACCGCTCGACCATGATCCCGGGACGACATATGCCTACAGCAACTACGGTTACATGCTGTTGGGCGAGATCGTGGAGAGCATCGCGGGCGTGCCCTATGACTTGTTCGTGCAGCGGAACGTGCTCGCCCCGTTGGGTATCACGCGGATGCGGCTGGCCCGCACCCTCCGTGAGCACCGGGCGCCAACCGAGGTGCGCTACTTCTCGCAGCGGACCGGGAGCACCGTGATGGACGACTCCGGTGCGCAGGTCGCCGCTCCCTATGGCACCTTTCGGCTGGAGAGCCGGGCCGCAATCGGCAGTTGGTTGTCCTCGGCGGTTGACATGGTGCGCTTTGCCTCGCTCTACGGCACCGACACGGTGCTCGGTTTCGAAGCTAAGGAGCGCACATTCTCCGAGCCCGAGACCGGCCACGAACCAGGGGGGTGGTACTACGGCCTGGGATGGTTCGTCGTCCCGGGGGGTACGGGAGAGCCTGGCTTCCGTGCTTTCCATGCCGGGCTTTATCCGGGCACTGCCACCTACCTGACCCGCAACCCGGACGCAACGACCTTCGCCGCGCTGTTCAACCAGAGCGACGACCCGTCGGGCCTCGATTACCAGGTCATCATCGATCTTCTTCACCAGGCGGCTGAGCAGGTATCAAACTGGCCGGATCACGACCTGTACGACGAGTACTTCCCGTCGCCCTGGACGTGACGAACCTGAGGCCCCGTCGGTCCAGGGGAACGGCCGTCCGCGGCCGGGCGGTACCTCTGGGCGGGGGCTTGCCCGACCTCGATCCCCCTGAGGAAGAGCGAGGGGACGCCAAGGCCCAGGGGGCGGTGTTCCCCCGTCCCCGAGTACCTGGGATACGGCGCGGCGGGGGCACTAAACCGTACCGCTGGTCAGCGATCGCAGGAGGGCCTCCAGGCCGTCACCGAACGCCTGGTCGGCGTCGACGGTCAGCTCGCCCAGGTGGGCAACGTGTCCGAACCGCCCGTCCAAGGCGGCCGACTGGGCGCTGGCCAGCCCCTCGCCGCGGACCTCGCGGATGACGGCACCGGTGACGTAGGCCTCCAGGGCGGACGCCGCCCGCACGATGTCCGCGCCCTCCAGCCCCGCTTCGGCGAAGGCCGCGTACTGCAGCTCCAGCGCGCGCAGTGCCGCCTCGGTGTCGGGGCGGCGGTTGATGAACAGGGGGAGCGCACCGGAGTGGCGCAGGAGCGCCGCCCGGTAGTCGTGTGCCCACGTGCGCAACCGCTCGTCCCAGGGGCGGTCGTCCTCGGCCGCGCCGTCCGCTTCGGTGTCACTCTCCTCTGCGCCCGCGTCGGTCTCGGCGTCGGTGCCCCGGGGCCGCGAGACGTCGGTGATGTATTCGACGATGGCGTCGAACAGCTGCTCCTTGCCCAGGGGGAAGTGGTGGTAGACGGCCATGGCCTCCACCTCCAGGGCGTCCCCGAGGCGGCGCATGGTCAGGCGGCGCAGTCCCTGGCCGTCGATGATGCGCAGGGCTTCGGTGATGATGCGGTCGGCGCTCAGGCCGGCGTTGTTTCGGCTCACGCCCCCGATCATAGACTTACTTTGTAAAGGCGGTGGTGGAAATCACCCCTCGGGTGCGTCCGTGACGCGGATCACCCCATACAGTGACTCCTGACACCCTGATCCACGCAACGCCGATCCACGGGAGTGAGCATGTGGTTGACCGGCCCCAAGGTCGATGACGACGCCCGGCGCCGCCACAGCGAGGACGAGCAGGCCGCGCGGCGGCTGCCACAGCTGCTGCACGAGGTGGCGGCGGCCGAGCAGGCATTGATCACCGCTCAGGAGAACGGGGCCTCGACCGAGGAACTCCGCCGGTGCGGGATGGAGCTGGACGCCGCGCTGACCGACGCGATGCGCGCCGCCTACGCCAAGGAACGCGCCCTGATCGGTCCGCGCGGCTACGTCGACCGCATCTACCGCCGCAAGCGCCTGGCCAAGCGGGACGTCCGCGACGCCACCGAGCTCGCCGAACGCTTGCTCACCGAGCGCGAGACGCACCGGCTCCACGGCATCGCCCGCGTTCCGCCCACCCCTGCCGGTGTCTAGGGTCGAGCTCCCACCCGCGCCCGCGCCGGACGCCGAGCGTGCGTCCGGCGTCTGTCGATGGCAGGATCGGTGAAGGAACACGGCGCCACCGGACGCCGCCGCGAGGCCGCCGGGTGTGGGCCCGGACGAATGGAGTGGGGACGAAGATGCCGGGGTTCATCGAACTCGATCCATCATCGAAGGTGCCCCCCTACGAGCAGATCCGGGCCGCGGTCGCCAACGCCGCGGCCAACGGCGACATCCCCGTGGGGTACAAGCTCCCCACCGTCCGCGCGCTGGCGGGGGAACTGGCGGTCGCGGTGAACACCGTCGCGCGGGCCTACCGGGAGCTCGAACAGGCCGGGGTGGTCGAGACGCGCGGCCGGTCCGGCACCTTCGTCGCCGCCGGGGGCGACGCCCAGCGGGAGGAGGCGCTGGCGGCGGCCCGCGACTACGCCGACGTGATCTCCCGGCTCGGGCTGGCGCGCAAGGAGGCGCTGGCCATCGTCCGGGCCGCTCTCGACCGCTGAATATCCCCGTGCGTTGATCTCGGCGATATCGACCGAATTCTGGCAGGAATTCGGTCGATATCGCCGAGATCAACGGAGGGTGTGGCGACGCTACTCGCGGGTGCCGATGAGCACGAGGATGTAGCGCAGGAGGACGATCGCTGCTGGCCGTTAACGATACCGCCGGTCCCAGGGGCGCACTCCTCTGCCACGGCGACGCGCAACGGCGACGGCCCTGGTGCCCGCGTTCGGTGCGGGCGCCAGGGCCGTCGGTGGGGGAGTGGGCTCCCCGTGGATTGTGCTCCGCCGTCGCGCGTGAGCTCGGCTCAGCTCGCGAAGTCCAGCAGCTGCTGGGCGCGGCTCGGGTGGCGCAGCTTGGACAGGGACTGCTTCTCCAACTGCCGGATGCGCTCCCGGGTCAGCCCCAGGTGCTTGCCGATCTCGTCGAGTGTGCGGGGACGCCCGTCCATCAGGCCGAACCGCAGCGACATGATCGTGGCCTCGCGCGGCTCCAGGTCGTCCAGAGCGCGGCGCAGCTGGTCGGCCATGAGCTGCCGGTCGACGACCTCCGAGGCCTCCGACGCGTCGACGTCCTCGATGAGGTCACCGATGCGGGTCTCGCCGTCCTCCCCGATCGTGGAGTCGAGGCTGATGGGCTGGCGGGTGATCCGCAGCAGCTCCTCGATCTGGCTGGGTGTCTTGTCCAGCTCGTGTGCCAGCTCCTCGGGACTCGGCTCGCGCCCCAGGGTCTGGTGCATGTCGCGCTCAAGCCGGCTGACCTTGCTCAGCAGCTCCAACACGTGCACCGGGAGGCGGATCGTGCGGGCCGAGTCGGCGAAACCGCGCTGTATGGCCTGCCGGATCCACCACATGGCGTACGTGGAGAACTTGAAGCCCTTGGTGTAGTCGAACTTCTCCACCGCGCGGATCAGGCCGAGGTTGCCCTCCTGGACGACGTCCAGCAGGGACATGCCGCGGTCGCTGTACTTCTTGGCGACCGAGACCACCAGGCGCAGGTTGGCCTCCAGCATGTGCTGCTTGGCCTGGCGCCCGTCCTCGGCGACGGCCTCCAGCTCGGAGCGCTCGGTGTCGCTGAGTTCGGTGGTCGGGGTGTCGTCCTCGACGAGTCCGAGGCGGTACTCGGCGTAGAGACCGGCCTCGATCCGCTTGGCGAGGTCGACCTCCTCCTCGGCGGTGAGCAGCTTGCGGCGACCGATGGCCTTCAGGTACGTGTGCACCGAGTCGCCCATGGCGGGCGACTGGTCGTCCAGGTCCGCCTCAGCGCCTTCCGACTCCTGGGCGGCGGCCTTCTTCCCCCGCGCCTTGGAGACGGCCTTGGCGGCCTCAAGCGTTTCCTCCAGCACCTCGTCATCGCTGTCGGCGTCCACGGACTCCAGGGCCGCGGCGTCGTCGCCCCCGTTGGCGAGCCGCACTCCGGCGTCAGTGAGCTCACGCAGGATGGAACGGCCGTCGGCCGGGCTGATACCAGCCGCGGAGAACGCGGCGCGGAGTTCCGCGAGGGACAGGTGTCCCTGGGAACGCCCTTGAGTGATCAGCTGGTCGAGAGCCGCGGACGCGACATCATTGCCGTCTGCGGTCTCCGCCACTGTGTCCGCCACCGTGGGAGTGGGAGAAGTGGCTAGGGCAGTGCGCGACATGAAGGCACCTCCCTCCCTTCCAAGACGTCAGGCGCGAGGCGATGGGAAACCGCCGTCTCGGCGCGCCACTATGTCTAACGTGTCAGAGAGTCAAATGTTCCCGGTCTCGATTGGATATCGCGCGTCGTGTCGTACGTCACGATCGTCAGTGTGGCCGTCCGGTCCCGAGAGCGGGTAATGAGCGCGTTCGACGGCCAGGCGCGGCGAGCACGGCGCCGTGTGCTCCTGCGTGTGATCCCCCCTTGATTGGATGATCCGCACCTCACCCAAGGGCCTCCTCGCGTCGGGCGTGGGAACCAGATGCAGGAGTAGACGCCCATACCCCGCGGGAAGTTCCCTCATCTTGCGGATCCGTCCGGCTGTAAACGCGCCTCTCATCTGATCCTGCCCCAGGACTGCCAGGTCAATCGCGGTGCCGGGTCGGCGAACGCAGCGCGGAGAGGTCCGGTTTTCCCGAACCGAGGAGGGGGATCCGCGCGCGCACGTCGAGCTCCCGGGGTGCCGCGTAGCCGGGCAGCTGGGTCCGCGCCCATTCTCTCAGGTCATCGAGGCGCGGCGGACACGCGGGGTCGGCGGGGACCACGACGGCCGTGACGCGCTGTCCCCACTCCTCATCGGGGCGGCCGACCACCACCGCGTCCCTGACCGCGGGGTGCGCGCACAGCACGGAGGCCACCTCGCCCGGGACGACCTTGTGGCCCCCGGTGTTGATCACGTCGTCGGCGCGTCCGCGTACCTGCAGCCGCCCCTCGGCGTCGAAGCGGCCCAGGTCGCTGGTGCGGAACCAGGGCGCCCCGTCGGGCCCGTCCTTCGGGGCCAGCAGGTGTGCGGCGGTGCGCTCGGGGTCGAGCCGGTAGCCGGAGAACAGGGCCGGCCCGGACAGCAGGATCCGGCCCTCGGAGTCGAGGTCCGCGCGCATCCCGTCGAGGGGGACGCCGTCGTACACGCAGCCGCCGCACGTCTCGCTCATGCCGTAGGTGGTGACGACGCGGCCCCCGGCGGCGCGCGCTTGGGTGAGCAGCCGCTCGTCAGCGGCGGCCCCGCCGAGCAGGATCGTGCTGAACAAGGACAGATCGGCCTCGGCGGCCAGCAGCCGGCGCAGCTGCGTGGGGACTAGGGACACGTGCGGGCGGTGCTGGTCGGCGAGCGCCATGGTGGCGGCGGGGTCGAACGTGTGGTGGAGTGGTTCCACCCCGCTGACCAGCGCGCGCAGGACCACCTGGAGGCCGGAGATGTGCGCGGTGGGCAGCACGCAGAGCCAGGCGCTGTCGGGGGCGGCCCCGATGCGGCGGATCGATGAGCGCGCCGAGTGCCGCAGGGCCGCGGTGGACAGCTCCACGCCCTTGGGGGCGCCGGTCGATCCGGAGGTGGCGATGACCAGGGCGGTGTCCTCGGCGGTCCCCGCACCGTCCGCGAAAGTCCGCACGCCCTCGGGGGTGCGCATCTCGTCGACGCGCATCGCCGCCAGCAGGGACCGCACACGCGGTGCGGGCAGATGCGGGTCGACGGGCAGCAGCGCGGGGCCGTGCCCCTCTAGGGCCGCGGACAGGAGTTCGGTCAGGTGGGCGGGGTCGAGCCCGCACACCGCTTGCAAGGGTCGGTTCGCCACGTTGACCAAGGCTAACGCGCGGTGGCCGCCGCGCGCCCGCGGTGTCCCCGTGGCGGGCACCGGTGCGGCCGCACCCGGCGGAACTATTAAGGTTGACCTCTGACAAGCAAAGCGTTCGCGCAGGCGGTCCCGGCGGTATACCGCGTTTCTCCGCGCTGCGCTGCACGCTTCGCCCGCAGTACCGGAATGGCCGGGTTAGGAGAGACGAGAGCCGTGAGCAGCGTGATCGACTGGCAGCGGTCGGGAGAGTATTCCGACATCATCTACGAGACCGCCGAGGGCATCGCCAAGATCACGATTAATCGGCCCGAGCGGCACAACGCCTTCCGCCCGCAGACGCTCTTCGAACTCCAGCACGCCTTCAACGTGGCGCGCGACGACTCCGAGGTCGGGGTGATCATTTTCACCGGCGCCGGGGACCAGGCGTTCTGCTCCGGCGGTGACCAGAAGATCCGCGGTGAGGACGGCTACCTCGGCGACGACGCCGTGGCCCGGCAGGGCATCGGCCGACTCAACGTGCTCGACCTGCAGGTGCAGATCCGCCGTCTGCCCAAGCCGGTCATCTGCATGGTGGCGGGCTGGTCCATCGGCGGCGGCAACGTCCTACAGGTGTGCTGCGACCTCACCATCGCCGCCGACAACGCGAAGTTCGGGCAGACCGGCCCCAAGGTGGGATCGTTCGACGGCGGCTACGGCTCGTGGCTCCTCGCCCAGACGGTCGGGCTGAAGAAGGCCCGCGAGATCTGGTACCTGTGCCGCCAGTACAGCGCCCAGGAAGCGCAGGAGATGGGCATGGTCAACACGGTCGTCCCGCTGGAGAAGCTGGAGGAGGAGACCGTGGCTTGGGCCCGCGAGATGCTGGAGAAGTCCCCGCTGGCGCTGCGCATGGTCAAGGGCGCCATCAACGCGGTCAGCGACGGAGCCGCCGGCATGCAGCAGTTCGCCGGGGACGCCACCATGCTCTACTACATGAGCGAGGAGGCCCAGGAGGGCCGCGACGCCTTCAAGGAGAAGCGCCCGCCGGAGTTCGACAAGTTCCCGCGTCGTCCCTAGGCGGCCCGAATGGATGATTCCACCGTCGCCGCGGACGCCGCCGGACGGGCGTTCTCGATCCCGATGCGGACCCGCTTCCGCGGCGTCACCGCGCGCGAGGGGCTGCTGGTCCGCGGCCCCGCGGGATGGGGGGAGTTCTCCCCGTTCGCCGAGTACCCGCCGCGGGAGTGCGCCCGCTGGTGGGCGGCGTGCCGTGAGGCCGCCGAGGAGGGATGGCCCGCGCCGGTGCGCCGACGCGTCCCGGTCAACGTCACCGTGCCCGCGGTGGGCCCCGAGGAAGCGGCGCGGATCGTGGCCGAGGGCGGCTGCGCGACCGCGAAGGTGAAGGTCGCCGAGCGCGGACAGGCACCGGCGGAAGACATCGCCCGCGTGGAGGCCGTGCGCGACGCCATCGGCCCCGCCGGACGGGTACGTGTCGACGCCAACGGCGCCTGGGACGTGGACACGGCCGTGCGCATGCTCGGCGAGCTGGACCGCTTCGACCTGGAATACGTCGAGCAGCCCTGCGCCACCCTGGAGGAGCTGGCCTACGTACGGCGGCGCACCGACGTCCCGGTGGCGGCCGACGAGTCCATCCGTCGCGCCGAAGACCCGTTGAAGGTGCGAGCCGCGGGTGCCGCCGACATCGTGGTGCTGAAGGTGCAGCCGCTGGGCGGGGTCCGCGCGGCGCTGCGCGTGGCCGAGGCGTGCGGGCTTCCGGTGGTGGTGTCCAGCGCCGTGGAGACCTCGGTGGGCCTGGCGGCGGGCGTCGCGCTGGCCGCCGCCCTGCCGGATCTGCCCTACGCCTGCGGGCTGGCGACGATGCGGCTGCTGCGCGCTGATGTGACCGCCGATCCGCTGCTGCCCGTCGACGGTCACCTGCCGGTGCGGGCACCGGAGGTCGACGAGGAACGGCTGGCGGACGTCGAGATCGACCCGGGGCCGTGGCGCGCGCGCATGGCCGCAGCCCGTGCGGAGTGGCGGTCCTGAGCGGCGGGTGGTCGGCACATCAGCCCGAGACCGTCCGAAACCGGTGCGGTGTTCGGCACAGTGGGACGTATCGCAGCCCTGAACCGGACGAATACCGTGGGAAGACGCGTTGTACGGGACGGACCGTCGGATCGCTGGCGGGATCCCGGTGCGCTCCATCCCCACGGGCGCGAACGCGTGATGGCCACCGGTATCGCTGCCCCGAACGCACATCAGGGGTGCCGCAGCGGTGGGGTAGCGAGGCCGACGGGGGCGCTCCGTCGATACTGGTTCTGCACGTCACGACCTGAGAGCAGTCTGGATGAATCCGTCAACCGCGCTGGCGCGGGTCCTCGTCGACGAACTGGCCCGATGCGGGCTGGCCGAGGCCGTCATCGCGCCAGGGTCGCGTTCGACGCCCCTCGCGCTGGCCTTGACCGCCCACCCCGGGATCCGCGTGCACGTCCGCATCGACGAGCGCTCGGCGGCGTTCCTCGCGCTCGGTCTGGCACGTGCCTCGCGCCGCGCCGCCGCCCTCGTGTGCACCTCGGGCACGGCGGCGGCCAACTTTCACCCGGCGGTGCTGGAGGCCGACCAGAGCGAGGTGCCGCTGCTGGTGCTCACCGCCGACCGCCCGCCCGAGCTGCGCGGCACCGGGGCCAACCAGACCGTCGACCAGATCAAGCTCTACGGCTCGGCCCCGCGAATGTTCACCGAGGTCGGCACGGCCGAGCGGCTGCCGGGCATGGTCGCCTACTGGCGGTCGCTGGCCTGCCGCGCGTGGGCCGCGACCGCCGCGGAGCGCCCCGGACCGGTCCACCTCAACCTGGCGTTCCGCGACCCCCTCATCCCGGACGAGCCGGGCTGCGGCGACGAGTGGCCCGAACCCCTGACGGGCCGCGCGGACGGGCGGGCGTGGATCGAACGTCCGGCACCGGAGTCCGAGCCCGCACCCGCGACGGCGCCGTCGGTGGAGCGCGGCGTCATCGTCTGCGGTGACGGAGACTACGACCCCATCCCCTACCTGGCGCTGTCCATGGCCACAGGGTGGCCGCTGCTGGCCGAGCCCACCTCCAACGCCCGCCGGGCCGAGGCCGTCTCGACCTACCGCGAGCTACTGGCCTCGCCCCGGTTCGTCACCGAGCACGAACCCGAGCTCGTGGTCAGCGTGGGCCGTCCCGGACTCTCCCGCCAGCTGCTGGCCTACCTGCGCCGAGCCCGGCGCCACATCGTCGTCGGCGATGCCCTGTCGTTCGCTGACCCGGTGCGCACCGCCACCGATGTCGTTCCCTCCCTCGTCCCGCCTCCCGACGCCACCCCCGATACGGCGTGGTCGCGTTCCTGGCAGGACGCCGAGACCGCGGCGCGCGCCGCCATCGACGCCGTGCTCGACGGCGAGGAGGCGCTGAGCGAACCCCGCCTCGCCCGTGACCTGGCCGCGCACCTGCCCAACGGGGCGCTGCTGTTCGCCGGGTCCAGCATGCCGATCCGCGACCTGGACGCCGCCATGAGCGCCCGCTGCGGCGCGCGGGTCATCGGCAACCGGGGCGTGAGCGGCATCGACGGCACCGTCTCGACCGCCATCGGCGCCGCCCTGGCCCACCAGCGCGACGGCGGCGGCCCCGGGTTCGCCCTGATCGGCGACCTGGCCCTGCTCCACGACCAGAACGGGCTGGTCCTCGGCGCCGACGAGGCCCGCCCCGACCTGGCGGTCGTGGTGGTCAACAACGACGGCGGCGGTATCTTCTCCGGGCTGGAACAGGCCGGGCATCCCGACTTCGAGCGGGTCTTCGGTACGCCGCACGGCGTATCGATGGAGCACGTCGCCGCCATGGCCGACCTGCCCTACACCCGACTCGAATGGGCCACCGACCTGCCCAAGACCCTTTTGGGCGAGGGGCTGCGGATCGTTGAGGTGTGCACGGGCCGCGCCGACTCCGCGGCGCTGCGGCGCCGCCTGCAGGCGGCCGTCGACCGTGCGCTAGAGGGATAGACCAGACAAAAAGGAACGATTGCCTCTGGGCTCCGTGAGGCGGGGGCATGATACTGGCGTCATGAGTTACGTGTTGCACATGACCGACCTTCGTGAGTGGCGCCGTGGCGAGGGCGACCTCGAACCGGAATCCCTGAAGACCGAGGGGTTCGTGCACGCCTCACCGGACGAACCCACACTGCTCGCGGTCGCCAACGCCTTCTATGCCGGTGTGCGGGCGCCCCAGGCCGTCCTCGTCATCGACACCGGCCTGCTCGACGCGGAGGTGCGCTGGGAGGCGGCCAACCCGGCCCCGCCGCCCGGGGTGCGGCCCGAGGTGCAGTTCCCGCACATCTACGGCCCGGTTCCGCGCAAGGCCGTCATCGGCGTGCGCTATCTGCGGCGGGAGCCTGACGGCGTGTTCTCCGCCGTGCAGCACCGGGGCGCCACCGCGGAGGAGCTCGACCTCATCCCGCACCCGGAAGGGGGCTGGTACCGCTCGACCTGGCGCAGCCGGCACACTCTGCGCCCCGAGGGGTACCCCGGCGAGCGCAACGCCGCGTCGGGCACCCTCTTCATGCTCGGCCCGCGCGAACGCTCCCGCTGGCACCGGCTGCGGTCGGACGAGATGTGGGTTTTCAACTGCGGCGGCCCGATCGAGCTGACCTTCGGCGGCACCGGAGAGCGTCCCGTGGTGGACAGTCGCGTCACCCTCGGCCCGCACATCGAGGCCGGGCAGGTCGTGCAGGCCCTGGTACCGGCCGGGACATGGCAGACGGCGCACCCCATCACCAGCCGGGAGGGCGTCATCAGCCTGTTCGTCTCGCCGGGGTTCTCCTGGGACGATTTCGAGCTGCCGTCCGACGGCTGAGCCCGTCCAGGCGACATCGGCGCCTTGCCGTTGATCTCGGCGATATCGACCGAATGTCGGCGATGATGAGGTCGATATCGCCGAGATCAACGGCAAGGGCGGGTGGGGGGGCGAAGCGCGCGTCAGTCCGTCAGGGCCTGGCGCATGACCTGGAACTTGGAGTCGGCCTCGGCCAGTTCGGCCTCCGGGTTCGAACCGGCCACGATGCCGCATCCCGCGAAGAGGCGGGCGCGGCTCTGGCTGATGTGGGCGCAGCGCAGGGCGATGCCCCACTCGCCATTGCCCTGGGCGTCGATCCAGCCGACCGGTCCCGCGTAGCGGCCGCGGTCCATGCCTTCCAGGTCGCGGATCAGCTCGACGGCGGCCGCGGTCGGAGTGCCGCCCACGGCGGCGGTCGGGTGGAGCGCGGCGACCACGTCCAGCGTTGAGACGCCCGGCCGCAGGGTCGCGCGGGCCGGCGAGGCAAGGTGCTGCACGTTGGGCAGCCGCAGCAGCCTGGGGCGGTCGGGCGTCTCGACCGTCGCGGCCAGCGGGGCGAGCGCCGCCCGCAGCGAGTCGATCGCGTACTCGTGCTCCTCCAGGTCCTTGGCGGACTCGGTCAGCTCGGCGGCCAGCCGCTCGTCCTCGGCCGGCGTGGTGCCGCGCGGACGGGTTCCGGCCAGCACCAGCGAGCCGACCCCGTCCCCCTCGCGCCGGATCAGCAGCTCCGGGGTGGCCCCGACCATGCCGTCGACGCTGAACGTGTAGCAGCCCGGGTAGTCGCGCGTCAGGCGGCGCAGGACGGTCCGCACGTCGATATCCCGCTCGGCCTGCGCGTACACGTCGCGCGCCAGCACCACCTTGGCGATCTCACCCGAGCGGATATGCCGCACCGCGGTGGCGACCGCCTCGCCCCACTCGGCCGCTGGGATGGATCCCTCCGTCCAGGTCAACGGGCCGATCGGGCGCGATGGCGTGCACGATGCCAGAATTTCGCCCGGGTGGGCGCCGCGCCGGTCGCCGATCGTGGTGAGCCACGACTGGTCGGCGCGCCGACCGATGACGATGCGCGGTATGACCAGGGTGGACCCCGCCGAGCGGCCGTCGAACGTGAAGCCGCCGAAGGCCACCATCCCGCTGCCGGGCAGGTTGACCTCGTCCTCGACATCCGTGCCGGACGCCGCCTCGGCCAGCCACCGCGCGGCGGCCGTGAAGCGCTGCGTGCCGTCGCCGACGTCGTCCCCCGGCCAGGTGAAGCGGGCCGCCTCGCCCCACGCGACCAGGCCATCGCCGCGGTGCACCCATGCCAACGGAGCATCGCTGGGCAGGTGCTCAAGGAGATCGCGTCCGTCCCGCAGAGGAACGGTGCGTACGGCCAGCTGGGGCGGGGTTGTTGCGACGACACTCACGTCAACGGAGTCTAGAACGCCGATCGGTGCATGTGTGCGCGCCACGGCCGCCTCGGGGCACTCCCGCACCGTGCCAAGTATCACGCCGGACCGACCGCGATTCCCCTCCGGCATCACGTGAACGCCGCCCGTTGACCGTCCGAACGGCTCTAGGCTGTCCGGGGAAAAACAGGGGATTCACCGCCATACGCGGATACGCGGTAGGCCGGGGGAAAGTCGAGGTGGTCGGCCCATGGGGCGGTTCGGTCAGGCAGCGATCGTGGTCGCCGTGATGTCGCTGCTGGCGGGATGCAGCAGTGTTCCACCGGGGGCGGAGCCCGACGTGGGGGACCCGGACGCGGCGGCCGCCGAGGCACGGCCGCCCGGCGAGATCCCCGCCGACTGCGAGGTCGACGCCGCCGCTCCGAAACGGCAGATGCGCGGGGTGTGGCTGACCACCGTGCGCAACATCGACTGGCCCTCCGAGGACGACCTCAGCGAGGGCCAGCAGAAGAAGGAGCTCATCGAGCAGCTCGACCGCGCCCGGGATCTCGGGCTCAACGCGGTCTTCTTCCACGCCCGGCCCACCGCTGACGCCGTCTACCGCTCCGACAAGGAGCCGTGGGCGCGCTACCTCACCGGAACGCAGGGCGGCGACCCGGGGTATGACCCACTGGAGTTCGCCACCACCGAGGCGCACAAGCGCGGTCTGGAGCTGCACGCCTGGTTCAATCCCTACCGCGTCGGGTGGAACGACCCGGACCTGGAGAACCTCGCCGAGGACCATCCGCTCAGCGAGCACCCGGACTGGCTGATCACCTACGACGACCAGGGCTGGATGGACCCGGGCAACCCCGAGGTGCGCGCGTGGGTGAGCGACGTCGTCCTCGACGTCGTGGACCGCTATGACATCGACGGCGTCCACTTCGACGACTACTTCTACCCCTACCCCGACGAAGACGGCAGCGACTTCGGCGACGACACCAGCTGGAAGAAGTACCGCGGCGACTTCACCGACCGGGCGGACTGGCGGCGCGACAACGTGAACCAGCTGATCTCGGAGATCCACAATCGGATCGAGCGCCGCAAGCCGTGGGTGCGGTTCGGCGTCAGCCCCTTCGGGATCTGGCGCAACGAGCGCACCGACCCCACGGGATCGGCCACCAAGGGCCTGGAATCCTACGACGCGCAGTACGCTGACACCCGCGCCTGGATCCAGGAGGGGACCATCGACTACATCGCCCCGCAGGTGTACTGGCCGCAGGGGTTCGACGCCGCCGACTACGCCACGCTCGTGCCCTGGTGGGCCGAGCAGGTTGCCGGTACCGGTGTCGACCTCTACATCGGCCAGGCCGCCTACAAGGTGGGCGACGACGGATGGAAGGGCAGCGACGCGCTCTCCCGGCAGTTGGACTTCAACACCGACTACCCCGAGGTCACCGGGGACGTCTACTTCTCCATGAAGAGCCTGAACGACGTGGCCGACGACGCCATCGACAAGGTCGCCGCCGAGTACTACCGCCGCCCGGCCCTGCCACCCCGGGCCACCGGCGACGCCGCGGCGCCCGAACCGGTCACCGGGCTGGAGGCCGCGCGCTCCGAGGAGGGCGTCCGACTGGTGTGGGACACCACCGGCGGCGCCCGCTTCCACGCCATCTACCGGGTCCCCGACAATGGCGCGGAGGACCTGTGCGCACTCGCGGACGGCACACACCTGCTGGCGGTCGTCGGGGGCAACGCCACGGAGGGGCGACAGGCCTTCACCGACGCCGACCCCGCCGATGGCCCGGTCCGCTACTACGTGACGGCCCTGGACGACTACCGCGCCGAGAGCGCGCCGAGCCCGGCGGCGCGGGTGGACGCGGGAGAGGGCGGGTGACCCGCCGGTGGCGCGGCCGCCGACGATCAGCGCGGCCACGCGGACCGGCGAACCCGGTCAAGCCGGGTAAGGCGATCCCTACCGTCAGGTGAGAGGCGATTTCGCGGAACCGGATGATTTCCCCTCTCCGCCCCCGATACAAATCAGTGGATGTGGGGGAGACTTGACCCACACCTCGGAGTTCCCCCCGACTGGGCGAGGAGGCAGCAATGGCTCTACGCGAGTACGAACGGCGGATCCTTGCCGAGATCGAACACCGTCTGAGTGAGGACGATCCCGATCTGGCCGGATACCTGCGGACCTTCAACGCCGATGTGCCCTCCTCGGTCGACACGACGCCGCGACTTGGCTGGCGGCCGTGGGCGGTCTTCGGGCTCGTCTCGCTGGCGGTGATCGCGCTCCTGACGGCGCTCATCCTGACGGCGCCGGGTCTGCGGGAGGCTCCCGCAGACACCGACGGAGGCGCGGCGACCGTCGCCCCGGCGGCCGACACCGGATCCGGATGACGAGGTGACGAGCGGGGCGCCGGCGGGCCGCGCGCCCCCGACTCGTCGCGACACACGTGGGGCCGGTCGTCCGCGTGGCGGGCACCTCAGCGCTGGCGGCGGGACCCTACACGGCGTTGGCGAACGTGGCGGCCACCGGACCGGCGACCGAGCCGCCTCCGCCGCCGCCCTCCACGACGACTGCGAACGCCAGGTCGCCCTTGTAGCCGACCATCCAGGCGTGCGACTCCAGCTCGTCGTCCTCGTCCTCGGCCGTGCCGAACTCGGCCGAGCCGGTCTTGCCGTAGACCTCGCCCTCGAACCCGGCCTTCTTCGCCGTTCCGTCGGTGACGACCGCGCGCATCATCGGACGCAGCTGCTCGGCGTTGGGGATCGGCCGGGGCGCGGGCTGGTCGGGCAGTTGCGGATCGGTGACCAGCACCGGTGAACGCCAGGACCCGTTCTGGATCGCGGCCGGGACGGTGGCCATGTGCAGCGGTGTGGAGATGACCCGTCCCTGGCCGATGCTCTGGGCCGCCAGCGCGGTGGTGTTCGTGGGGGCCGGGAAGGACGGCGTGCGGGTCGGCATGCCGATGTTCAGGTCGGCGTTCATACCGAACACCTCGGCGGTCGTGGTCAGGGAGTCCGCGGTGAGCCGCTTGTCGACCTCCGTGACCAGGGCCGTGTTGCAGGAGGTGGCGAACGCCTCGGTGAGGGACTGCTTTCCATAGGCCGCGTCGCCGGCGTTCTTGAACGACCAGCCGCCGACATCGGCGGTCTTCGTGCAGTTCAGCGTGGTGTCGGTGGACACCCCGTTCTCCAGCAGCGCCTCGTAGGTGATGATCTTGAATGACGAGCCCGGCTCGTACTGGCCGTCGAAGGCGCGGTTGAAGTCGCCGGCGTTCATGGCGACGGCGAGGACCTCGCCGGTGGAGGGGCGCAGGGCGACCAGGGAGGTGGGCTTGCGCTCCGTAACCACGGCCTTTGCGGCGGCGTCCTGGAGGGCGGGGTCGAGGGAGGTGGTGATGTCCTGTCCGGCTGTGCCGTCGACCGTGCCGACGACCGTGTCCGAGCCGGCGGCCTGGTCCGCCTCGCCCTCGGCCACGACACGGATCGAGGTCGAGGCGGTTCCGGCTAGGCGGTCCTCAAAGGACTTTTGGAGGCCGCTCTTGCCGATCGGGTCGTCCACCGCGTAGGCGGGGCCGAGGTCCTTCAGGTCGTCCTTGGTGGCGGGTCCGACGGTCCCGACGAGCATCTTCACCGAGCCCGGGGCGTCCTCGGTGTCCAGCCGGGAGCCGTCGGAGGCGAGGATGTGCCCGCGCTCGCCCCGCTCGTTAACCCGGGCGAGGGTCTGGCCGTCGCCGAGGTCGGGGTGGATCACCGCCGGGGAGAAGTCGACCTTCCACTCGCCTCCCGCGCGGGTGAGGGGCAGCGTGCCCTCATAGCTCCAGTCGCCCGCGTTCTTCAGGGACAGCGTGGCGGTGTAGGAGGCCGTGGCGGTGTCGCCGTCCGTGGTGATGTCGCCGAGTTCGACGGCGGCCTTGTCGACGCCGAGGTTCTTCTCCACCCGCTTGTAGGCGTCCACCAGCCCGTCGCCCGTGGCCGCCTGCGACATGTCGGCGTAGTCCGTGGAATTCCAGGCCGCAACGTAGGCCTCGGCCGTGCTTTCGGGGCTGGGGGGCCGCAGCAGGAACCAGGAGATGCCACCGCCGACCAGGGCGAGCACGACGACAGAGGCGCCGATGCCAAGGAACAGCCCCTTGCGCGGGCGGCGGTCGGGCGCGTCGGCCGGCCCCTGGTGCTCCGGGCCGCCCGGGGGGTTCGCGAATCCGGGGGCGGTGGGGTGGGCCGGCGGCACCCCCGCGTCCGCGCCGGCCTCATGCAGTTGCGGGGAGAACGGCGGCGGCGTGGAGGGGCGCACGGGCTCGTGCGGCCCGGACGGGTGGTCGGACCCCTGCGGCGGCTCCGGCCACTGGTCGTCGTGTGGTGTCTCGGACGCACGGGGGAACCCGGCCGGGGGAGTGGATGCGGGAGGTGCCGGGTGGTCGGTGGATCGCGGCTGGTGCCGCGGCGCCTCGGGCGACTGCGGGAACCCCGACGGCGGTGTCGGGGGAGCCGCGGGCCCGGTGGGCGGCCCGGCCGGGGCGTCGCCGCGCGGTCCCTGCGCGGCGGAGAACGGGGCGGGGAAGGCGCCGGTGGGCTGCTCGCCACGTGGTGCCGGGTCGTGCGTGGGGGAGGGGGCCTCGGGTGGCGCCTCACCGCCTGTCGGGGCGTCGGCGACGGGCCGCTGCGTGCCCGTGTCCGTCTCGGGGCCGGGGGCGCGGGGGGTGTGATCCTCTCCCGTTCCCTCCGGGCCGGAGGGAGGCGCGGGCGACTCGCCGCCCGGCTCCGGGGTCGACCTGTCGTCCACGCCTGACCGTCCTTCCGATCGCCCGATACAGCTCCGCCCCACGCTCCCAGGGACCGGGAGAGCGGGGCGGGAACGTGAGTGTCAGTGGTCGGCGTGGCGGTCGCCTCTCGGCGCGGGGCACAACGCGGCTCCGAACGTCCGCGCGATCACCCACTGAAGTGGGCCCCGCGCGCGGTATTCCGCGAAGGCTATAGGTGAGGCCCGGGGGACACTTGCTACCACGCCGACCACCAGTGACTCTAACCCATCGGGACACCCTCATGTTCCCAAAAGCGCAGGGAAACCGGAGGTTATACAGCTCACAGCGCGTGGCCGGAATCGGCCCCGGGGCGGTTAGGATTCCGCCCGCGCGATACGGGTCATGGCGTCCCGCTCCCGGACCTTGACGCGCTTGCGGCCCTGCTCCTCGCCCAGTGAGTCCTCGTGGGCCTCCAGGCGCTGCCACCCGTCCCAGGTGGTGTAGCGGACGCCGCGCTCCTCCAGCAGCTGGAGGAAGGACTCGGGCTCCGGTTCGGAGGCCGGCGTGAAGTGGTCGCGGTCGGCCACGAGGTTGGTGATGGTCTCCAGGGCGTCACCCTTGGTGTGCCCGATGAGACCGACCGGACCGCGCTTGATCCAGCCGGTGGCGTAGACACCGGGGATGGCGCGCTCGTCGAGGTCGAGGACGCGGCCGCCGTCGTTGGGGATGACGCCCCGCTCCTCGTCGAAGGGCAGGTCGGTGGCGGGCGAGCCGAGGTAGCCGATGGCGCGGTAGACGGCCTGGACGTCATAGTCCACGAACTCGCCGGTGCCGCGGACGTTGCCGTCGCCGGTCAGCTCCATGCGCTCGGTGCGCAGCCCCTCGACCCGCTCCTCGCCGAGGACCTCGACAGGGCGGTGCAGGAAGTGCAGGTGCAGCCGCTTCTCCTCGCCGCGCGGGTCGCGGATGGCCCAGTTCTGCAGCACCTTGACGTTGGTCTTGACCTGGTTGGACTCCTCAAGCGCGGCGAGGCTCGCGTCATCGAGGTCGAAGTCCTCGGGGTAGACGATGACCTCGACGCCGGGCTGCTTGTCGAGCTCGCGCAGCTCCATGGGGGTGAACTTGCCCTGGGCGATCCCGCGCCGCGCGAAGACGTGCACGTCGGTGACCTTCTTGGCGCGCAGCCCCCGGTACACGTTGTCGGTGATGTCGGTGTCGAGGAGATCGTCGGCGTCCTTGGCGAGGATCCGCGCGACGTCGACGGCGACGTTGCCGGCGCCGATCACGGCGACGCTGGTCCCCTCGACGTGCCAGTCCGGGGCGACGTCCGGGTGGCTGTCGTACCAGAAGACGAAGTCGGCGGCGCCGTGGCTGCCGGGCAGGTCGATGCCGGGAATGTCCAGAGAGCGGTCGCGGTCCGATCCGGTCGCGAAGATGACCGCGTCATAGTGGTGCTGAAGGTCGTCGAGTTTGAGGTCGACGCCGTACTCGACGTTGCCGAGGAAGCGGATCTCGGGCTTGTCGAGGATCTTGTGCAGCGCGCCCTGGATCTGCTTGATCCGGGGGTGATCGGGGGCCACGCCGTAGCGCACCAGGCCGTAGGGGGACGGCAGCTTGTCCAGGATGTCGATGCTGACCGGGGTGCCGCTCGCGGCGAGAGTCTCGTCCTTGGTCAGCAGGTCCGCTGCGTAGATACCCGCGGGGCCTGCCCCCACGATTCCCACTCGCATCGGTCGCGTCATTGACATCTCCATTTCGTCGCGTCTGCTTCCGGGCGGCACTGTGGGGACCGAGTCGTGCCGCTCTCCACGTCACCCGGGACGCGGTAAATCAGGCAAGGCTAGCCTAATCTAATGCGTGAGGCTTTTTCATACTAAGTCGACTATAAAGGTAGACAACCCTGTTCCCCCCGCGATGCGCGGGGTGCCTGTATCTGCCTCAACAGCCGTTTCCGCCCAGGCCACAGCGGGCGAACGGCCCCAGCCCTTCGCACAACGCCCGCCAGGAGCGACAATCAGCCCGAAACGGCTGTGGGGAACCTCACGTCTCCCGCGGGGTGGGGGCCGTCATGCGCGACCGCGGGCCAGAGCCGGATCAGGAACTCCTCGCGTCCGCGGAGCCCCTGCTCGGCGATGCGGAACTCCACGGAGTGCGGATCGCGGTACCGGTGGAGTAGCTGATCATAGCGTTCGGCCACCGCGCGCCGCTGTCGGGCGTAGACCTCGGCGCGGTAGGGCCCGCTTCCGCCGAGCAGTTGATGGCGTACGGAGCGGCCGGGGATGTTCCCGCTCACGATGACCTGGCCGCGCAGGAAGACCGTGGTCGACGCGGTCTCCTCCCAGCCGCCGCAGGACGCCTCGGCGGGAGCCAGATCCCACTCCTCCAGGATGACGTTGACATCCACCCGGCCCTGCAGCGTGCTGAGCTCCAGATGATCGAACCCGCTGGCGAGGAGCGAGCCCCCGGCCAGGCCGCTGATGTCGGCACCACCGGCCCGGGCGCCGGGCCCATAGACGTGGAATAGCCCGTTCCCGGGGAAGACCGGGAACAGCAGCCTGGAAAGGCGTGCCACTGCTCCTGCACCTCCACGCTCTGGTGTCCGCACCCGGTGGCGGGCCGCCGGGGAGGGCAGCCCTCATCGGGCAGGACCGGCAGGGTGAGGGGACCGGTCTTGGAGAGACTCTAGACCCCGATCACGGCCGGTGTTCGGAGAATCGCGGAACTCCCCGAGCCGTCGGCTCGGAGCAGTGCCGCGGGAGGGGCGCGGCGCGGCCTGGCCGGCCCGCTAGCCGCCGTGCCGCGTCAGCTCGGCCTTGACCGAGCTGGCGTACTTGGCCACCGTCTCTTGGCCGGAAAGTTCCTGGATAGCGGCCATGATGGCGTCCGTCGCGGCCCGGCGGGAGCGTGCCTTGCCGTGCTCTTCGGCCCAGGCGGACAGGTCGACGGGCGGTCCGCAGCGCACCGCGACGCGGCGGAAGAACGCCGGGAGTCCGCGCCCCCGCGGTTTGATGCGGTCGGTCCCGATTAGCGCGATGGGGATTACCGGAACCCCGGACCGCAGTGCGAGCCAGGCCAGACCGGTCTGCCCCTTGTAAAGGCGGCCATCAGGGGAGCGGGTGCCCTCCGGGAAGATCCCGAACGCACAGCCGCCTTCCAGCACCCGCAGGCTGTTCTCCATCGCCTCCTGCGAGCTCTGGCCGGGCCGGCGGTCGACCGACAGCTGTCCGATGGCGCGGAGCGCACCGGCGAAGGCGCGCTGGGCGATGTTGCCCTGGGCGAACAGCTCCCGCTTGGCGATGAAGGTGACCGGGCGGCGCATGGCCACCCCGATGAAGAGCGGGTCGAGGTTGGACAGGTGGTTGGACGCGAGGATCACGGGTCCGTGCGCGGGGACGTGCTCGGCCCCCTCCACGCGGATCGGCCAGATGGCGCGCGTGACAGGGGCGATCACCGTTTTGGCGATCCCGTAGAGCGACACTGCGGTGTCCTTCATGGTGTGTTCGGGTCAGGGGTCGGCACGGGGGGCGCCGCAATGGCGAACCGGGGGTGCGGCGGCGGCGGTGGGCCGGTGCCGCCTGTGCACTGTATCGGTCTGGGGGCCGATGGCGCGGTCCGTCCCCATCACGCGTCACCGGAGCGGCCGCGGGCGAGGGTTGGGGAGCCAGAGGCGCGGGAAGCCCCTCAGGGCAGGAGTTTCGGTCGGGATTCCGGGGCCGGTCGTCGGGAGGAGCGGGTGAATCGTGTGGGACGGGTGGTGAGCTAGCTCTCACCTGCCCTAATCTGGTCTAGACCTCTGGGCAGTCGGAGGTTCGCGGAGCCACGGCTGGAGCGCTGGGTACACGGCACAGGGAAAAGAGGACGCAGCAGTGACACAGCTGGTCGACATCAGCCACCAGATCACCGCCGGGATGACCACCTACCCGGGGCTTCCCGGGCCGGAGATCGACGACCACCTGACCTTCGAGGACTCGCGGCAGAGGTACGCGCCGGGCACGGAGTTCCGGATCGGGCGCATCTCGATGGTCGCCAACACCGGCACCTACCTGGACACACCGGCGCACCGCTACCGCGACGGCGCCGACCTCGCCGACCTCGACTTGGAAAAGGTCGCGGGCCTTCCCGGACTGGTCGTGGAGCCCGAAGAGCGCGAGATCGGCCCCGAGGCCTTCAAAGGGCTGGACGTCGAGGGCCGGGCCGTGCTCATCCGCACCGGTTGGGACCGGCACTGGCGCACCGAGGCCTACGGTTTGCCCGAGCACCCCTTCCTCTCCGAAGCCGGAGCGCGGGCACTGGTCGAGGCCGGGGCCGCGCTCGTCGGCATCGACTCGGTCAACATCGACGACACCTCCGAGGCCGCGGGCGGTGCGCGCCCGGCGCACTCCGCCCTCCTCGCCGCGGGGGTCCCGGTCGTCGAGCACCTGTGCGAGCTGGGGCGGCTCCCCGCCGAGGGCTTCGCCTTCTTCGCGATCCCGGTCAAGGTGCGGGGCCTGGCGACCTTCCCGGTGCGGGCCTTCGCGATGGTCGGCGCCTGAGTGTCTGGACCTGGTCGGCCGCGAGCCCGGAGCGATGCGAGAACCACGACGTGGCGGCACCCGTGTAGGCAGGTCTGACCACGGGGCGGTACCGCGTCCTCACAGGTCGGCGTCGATCTCCTCCCGGGCACGGCGCTGTTCGCGCTGTGCCCGGCGCTCGGCCTCCAGTTCCGCACTGCGATGGTCCTGTGCCACGGCCGTGCGCATCGCCGACGACAGGGCGCGCAGCTCCATGTTGATGCGCGGGTAGTCCGTTAGCCGGGGCAGTGCCCCCAACCTCGGCGAGCGCCGCTCCCGCATCGCCGCCATCAGCTCGGTGAAGGCCAGGTCCACCCTCTGCAGTGTGATGAGGGATGCCCCGGGCGGCCGCTCCAGCGCGAGCGCCGCCAACGCCAGGTAGCCGGTGCGCTGCGTCGCGACGACCACCGGCCACAGAGGGCGGGTGGTCTTGGCGCGCGGCACGTCGCCGATGGCGCTGTCGTACACGCCGCGCAGGCTCAGCAGAGCGGCACGCAGGTCGCGGCGGAGCCGGTAGCGGCGCTCGGGGCCGATCGTGACCTCGGGGTCCAGCACCGCCACGACCACGGCGCGGGACCGGTCCAGAACATCGATGATCGTCTGCGGGAGCCGCGACGCCGACGCCCGGCGCCACAGCAGCAGCGCGCCGAGCATGCCGACCACCGAGCCGACGATGGTGTCGGTGATGCGTGTCCCGGCGAGCATGGCCACCGGGTAGGGGGCCGCCGTGTGGGCGAGCAGCAGGGCCATCGGGGTGAGGAACACGCTGCCGTAGAAGTAGTTCCGCCCGACCACGAGCTGCGTGAGCCCCTGGAACATCGCGGCCGTGGCGATGACAGCGAACAGGGGCAGGTCGATCGCCAGGAGCCCCGTGGCGATGGCGACGCCGATGAGTGTCCCCAGGGCGCGCTGCGTCGACCGGTTCACCGTGAGGACGACGTTGCCGCCCTGGAGGACCGCCGTCGCCGTGATCGAGATCCAGTAGAAGCGCTCGAAACCGAGCGCGAGGCCGATGAGCCCGGCGGCGGCGACGGTGATGCCCATGCGCAGGGCGGTCGGCCGGATCAGGGAATGGCGGCTCAGGCTAGAGCGCAGCGAGTTCATCAGCGCGGGGGAGCGGGTGTCGTACAGCTCCAAGCCCTTGCCCTCGTCCTCGTGCTCCGGGCGCCGCGCGGCCTGCGCGGCCCGGCTCAACCGGTTGTAGAGCCGCACCTCCAGCGAGCGCGGGCGCAGTCCCTTGTGCAGCCCGTCGAGCGTGGCCGGGTCCGGGCAGAGCTCCGGTTTGCCCACCGCGTCGGCCAGTCCGTCGGCGAAGTCGGCCGCGGCCTCGGGCAGCGGCTCGGTCCGCGACAGGGACACGTCGGTCGCGGTGAGGTGGATATCGGACACCCAGCGAAGCAGGGCCCGCAGCCGCGCCGCCGCGGGCGTGTCGCGGAAGCCGCGCGTCTGCGCCAGCAGCACGATCCGCCACGCCTCGGCGACCGCGAGCGAGGCCTCGTGTTGGACGTGGTCCAGGCGGGGTGTCCCGATCGCCCGCAGCAGCTCGGCCAACTGCCGAAACGCCTCGGCGACCGCCCGGTTCTCCGGATGCCGGCTCCGCACGGGCGCACCCGCCATCGACACCACCCAGCCCACCGCCGCCCCGATGGCCGCGATCCCGGCGTGCGCCGGCACGTCGGCCAGCCCGCCCGGAGCGATCGTGGAGATCGCGCAGACGACGACGAAGAAGATCGCGCCGGGCTTCTCGGCGCGCAGCGCCTGGCACAACCAGGTCGCGATACCCGCGACCGCTCCGATGGCGATGGCCGCCAGCCACAGCGTGGAGGAGGCCAGCGACCCGATCGCGACACTCGCGACGAATCCGAGCCCCACGACGGCCAGCGCGACAGCGCGGTAGCTGTAGGGGGTCTTCTTCTCGTAGAGGACGGTCATCGATCCCAGCGCTGCGAGCGTCGCCACCTGGGGACCGATCAGGACCAGCGCGATAGTGAACGAAACGGCCATGGCGATCGTCGCCTGGATCGCGGTGGTCCATGCCCACCCACCCGAGGCAAGCCCGAAGATCGCCGACAGATCGACTCGCTGCCGCGGCCGCTCAGCGATCTTCGACCGGACCCGTGTCGGTGGGTTCCAGATCGGCTCACTCGGTGTCGGATCGTCGCCGCTGCCTCTGGAATCCCCCTGGTCGCCCACGTCCCCCATGGTAAAGGGATCGTGATCTCCTCCCGCCCCGGCCAACCTGCACGACGCGTCCACCTGGTCCTCACCTGTCCGGGTCAAGTGCACTGCCACCCGAACCAGGTCCGGTCGAACCGATGTGCGGCGAGGTCCGCGGGCTTGACGAACCAGTAGAGGGTGCCCATGTCGCCCCAGCACATCTCGGCGCTCCAGTCGGAGTCGATCTGGGCGAGCAGCACCCACTCCGCGGCCTCGGCCAGGAGGGCGGGGTCGGAGAAGGAGCCGGGGGTGTCGCGGCCGAGAACACCCCGTGCCACTTCGCGCTCGACGGAGCCCTGAATCGCGACGGCGTGACCACCGACGCGGTGCTGGGGCGTGGCCGCAAACAGCGCCTCCCGGAAATCGGCCGCGCCGACGGCGTGGTGGGCCAGTCCGCAGCTCTCGGAGAACGCCGCGGGAAACGCCGCGCGGGCGACCGGGTGAGTGATGTCGGGGAACGTGCCGACGGTCCGCGCTGCCAGAGGCACCCGCGGATAGGGCTCGATGCCCGTGGGCGCCGTCCGCTGGGTGACCTCGGCGCCCGCTGGGACATAGATGACCCGCGCGCCGGCCTGGGATCCGGATTCGCGCGCTTCGACCAGGGCCTCGTCATCGTCGAACTGGCCGTCGAAATAGAAGAACTGCAGTGTTCCACCGGCCGGAAGGTCGATGTCGAGGTCGGAGGTGGGCAGCGCGGCGCAGTCCACCGACGCGATGAACGTCAGCGGTCCGTGCCCTGGCCACTCGGGCCATCCGGTCCCGATGGGCAGCGCCGGTTCGCCCCCAAGGTGCCCGGCACAGGGGCCGGAGGCCTCTTCGGTGGTCAGCCCAGCCGCGGGCCGCAGCAGGCCGGTCCACGTCACGGCGTCCTCTGGTGAGAGGAACCGATGAGCAAGGACGGTGTGGTGAGTCTTCCATGACGACATGGACAGAGATCATCGCGCATGCCAGCGACAGCCCTACGGGCGCTTCACCACCGCGGCCGCGGCTGGTCCGAGAGCTACGGAGAGGTATGGCGGGAACCGGAACCGCGAGGCAGAGCTCAGCCGTCCCCGGCCCGCACCAGCGGCGACGACCTGCCCGGCCCCGTTCAGCGGTCCGTATGGGTGCCCTCGGCCGCGGTTTGGGCGCCGTCGCGCAGGCGTTTGAGTTCGGCCAGGGTGTCGTCGAGGTGGGCTTCGGCGCGTGTGGCGCGGTGGAGGGCCTGGTCGCGGCTTTCTTCGATGGCCGCGAGGCGGTCGGCGGCGGTTTCCTTCAGCTCGGTCAGAGTGCGGGTCGCGGAGGTGCGTTGTTCGTCGAGTTCGCGGGCGAAGCGGGCGCGGTCGGCCTCGTGGGCCTGGCGAGTGCGGTCGAGTTCGGCGGTCAGCTCGGCGGCGCGAGCGTGGGCCCGCCGGGCGTCGGCCTCGGCGCGTTCGGCACGGCCGACGGCCTCGTCCTTGGCGCCGGACTCCTCGGCGAGGGCGTGGCGGAGCTGGTCGGCCTCGTCTGCCGCCTGTTCCCGGAGGGCGGTGAGTTCCTGCTCCGCCC
Organism: Nocardiopsis rhodophaea; assembly: GCF_039530945.1. Lineage (NCBI taxonomy): Bacteria > Bacillati > Actinomycetota > Actinomycetes > Streptosporangiales > Nocardiopsidaceae > Nocardiopsis > Nocardiopsis rhodophaea. Next base: position 36,541 of record NZ_BAAAPC010000025.1, on the reverse strand, counting down.
GGTGGCGTTCCTGGTCGAGGGCTTCGGCCGCGTGTCGGCGCTCCTCTGCGAGCTTGCGCTCGGCGTCGGCGAGCCTGGCCTCGAACGCGGCGCGTTGGGAGTGGAGTTCTTCGGCTGCCTGCCGCGCCTGGTCCAGTGCGGCGTCGCGCTCCGCCTGGGCCGCGTCTCGCTGCTCCAGGGCCGTGTCCCGTTCGGCGTGGGCGGCCTCCCGGCGGGCGATGGCTTCGTCGGCCATGCGTTCGGCCGAACCGGTCGCGGCTGCCGCCGACGCCGCGGCGTCCTCGGCGGCGGCGCGGGCCTGTTCTGCCGCGCGGCGGCGGTTCTCCGCCTCCAGGCGAGCGGTGTCGGCCTCGGCGACACGGCGGGCGGCGTCCAGGCGGGCCGCCTCGACCTGGGCTTCGGCGCTGGCCGGGTCGGTCATGGTGCTGAACGCCTCGGTGGCGGCGCTGAGCGTCGCCGTAAGCTGTTCGGCCTGGACCGCGAAGCGGGTGAGGAGATCGTCGGCGCGGAGCCGGGCGCTGGTGACCGGGGCGGCGTCGGCTGGAGGAACCGGTGCCGTCCCGGTGCGGTGCGCGGAGGGGGCACCGTTCTGGGGTGGGGTCGGGCCCGTGCCGTGGTGCGCAATTTCCCCGTGGGGCCGGACGCTGTCCTCGCCGGCCGCGCGTTGGGCCTCTTCGACGGCGCGCTGCCGCTCCTCGGCTTCCTGCTGGCGGCGCTGGCGCTCGCGCCAGGCGCGCCATCGCGTGTGTTCGGGCAGGTCGCAGTACTCGGGAGGCCGCCCTGGGGAGCTGCTGCGCGGCACAGGGCGGTCGCATCCGGGGAAGTTGCAGGTGTTCGCGTCGGTTTCGAGGGCCACGCGGATGAGCCTATTAGTCCGGCCGGGGATGACCGCGCTCCCCGGCCGGAGCGTGCGGGAATCGGCCGCGTGGCCGGGTGCGGTCCTCCGCGGGGTCAGCTCTGGACCAGGCGCCGCAGGTAGGCGGGGACCGGAGTCTCCGTTGGCATGCCGGGGTCGGGGACCGGGGTTCCCAGGGTTCGGGTGATCGGGATGACGCCGGCCCAATAGGGCAGGTCGATGTCCTCGGGCTCGTCGCTGACACCGCCGGTGCGGGCCTTGGCCGCGACCTCCTCCAGATCCAGGCGGAGCACCGCGGTCTGGGCGAGTTCCTTGGCGGTGGCCGGGCGGCAATCGGCGGAGCGCTCGGGGATGAGGTGGTCGATGATGGCGTCCAGGGCCGTGCGGTGCTCCCCGGGGTCGGTCACGCGGTAGGCGGTCCCGTGCGCCACCACCGATCGGTAGTTGATCGAGTGGTGCACCCCGGAGCGGGCCAGGACCAGACCGTCGGTGCGGGTGACGGTGGCGCAGACGCGCAGGCCCTCCGCTGCGTCGCGCATCGGCCGGCTCCCCGTGGAGCCGTGCAGGTAGAGGCTGTCTCCGACACGGGCGTACAGCATGGGCAGGGCGACGGGCGCGCCGTCGGGCGACACGAAGGCGAGGTGGCAGATGAAGTCGGCGTCGAGGATCGCGTGCACGGTCTCGCGGTCATAGCGCATTCGGTCGCGGTTGCGCGACGGGGTGGTGCGGGGCGTCACGGCGTAGCGGGCGGGGGGAGTACTGCTCATGGGGGCACCTTTTGTTTTAGTTAGAAAATATTATGTACTAGTTTGAACTGACCCTCCCGCTCGCGCAAGGGCCCCGCCTGTGACGCATGACACGCGCGGGGCCCGTGGAGCGGCCGCTCCACGGGCCCCGCGCACACGCTGGCCTCGTCGCGCTGGACGGATCAGTAGCGCTCCCCCCGCGCCTCCGGCACGCCGTCGAGCTCCGCCAGCTCTTCCGGCGACAGCCGCACATCCCCCGCGGCGGCGTTGGACTCCAGGTACCGCGGCGTCTTGGTTCCGGGGATGGGAATGACGTGGTCGCCCTGCGCGCACAGCCAGGCGAGCGCGATCTGGGCCGGGGGCACCTCGCGCCGCTCGGCGATCGCCTTCACCCGGTCGGTGATGACCTGGTTGGCGGCGAGCGCCTCATCCTGGAAGCGCGGGTTGCCCCGCCGCCAGTCGTCCTCGGGCAGGTCGTCGACCGAACCGAAGCGTCCGGTGAGAAAGCCGCGCCCAAGCGGGGAGAAGGGGAGAAACGCGATCCCGTTCTCCGCGCAGAACGGCACGACCTCCGACAGTGCGGCCTTGTCCCACAGCGACAGCTCCGACTGCACGCTAGCCACCGGGTGGACCGCCATGGCGCGTTTGATCTCGACCACGCTCACGTCCGACAGGCCGATGGCCCGGACCTTGCCCGCCGCGACGGCCTCGGCCATCGCGCCCCAGCTCTCCTCGATCGGCACCTCCGGGTCGACCCGGTGCAGCTGGTAGAGGTCGACGTGGTCCGTCCCGAGCCGCCGCAGGCTGGCGTCGATGCCCGCGCGGATGTGCTCAGGGCGCCCGTTGCGGCGCATCGTGCCGCTGTCGTCGATGTACAGGCCCACCTTCGTGGCCAGGACCGCCTCGTCCCGGCGCCCGGCGAGCGCGCGGCCGACCAGCTCTTCGTTGGTGAAGGGGCCGTAGACGTCGGAGGTGTCCAGCAGGTTCACGCCGATGTCCAGCGCCCGGTGGATGACCGCGACCGACGTGTCGTCGTCTCGGTTCTGCGGGTCGTAGGCCCAGGTCATGCCCATGCAGCCGAGGCCGATGACGCCGACGCCCGGGCCGTCGGCGCCCAGGGTGGTGGTGCGCATGCGTTCGTCCTTAATCTTCCCGTGTACGGCGGCGGTGTCGGGCGACCCGCCAGACGGAAAGCCTGGACGTTGGAGCGCGCTCCAACGCAAACCTCGCGATGAGGAGGAATGCGAAGCAGTTCCCTAAAGCGCTACATTCGCCACCATGAGCGTCTCCCCGCCCCGCGGCATGACCATCTCCCAGGTGGCCGAGCGCACCGGACTCTCCGCCGACACCCTCAGGTACTACGAGCGCATCGGCCTAATCGACCCCGTCCCCAGGTCAATGACGGGGCACCGGGTCTACGGCGAGGAGCAGCTGGAGTGGCTGGGCTTCGTCCTCCTGCTGCGCGACACCGACATGTCGATCCAGGAGATGCTGCTCTACGCCCGGCTGCGCCGCGAAGGCGACGGCACGGCGGCGCGGCGCCGGGCCCTGTTGGCCGATCACCGTGCGCGGCTGGCCGAAGAGATCCGTCGGCTGGAGGGGACGGTTCGCTACCTGGACCAGAAGATCGGGATCTACGACGAAATGCTGGAGGCGGAGCGCGGCGCCGGCACCGACTCCGCGGACGCGCAGATCAGCGCGTGTCCCGCGCGGGCATCCGGGGGTGCGCGGAGCCGGTGATCGGACCACCGCGCGGTCGGGATCCGCGACGACGGCGGCTCCCGTCGCCGACCGGGCGTAGTGCCCGGCCGCGACGGGAGCCGCCGCATGCCGTCCGGGTGAGGTCAGTCGTGCGCGCCGACGCCGCCGATGCGGCAGACCATCGTCGTGACGAAGGGGCGGAACCCCTCCTGCTCGAAGAAGTGGATGTCGTCGGAGCTGGTGGCCAACGCCGTCAGTTCGATCTCGCGGACGCCCATGGCGCCGACCTGCCGCCGGATCTCCTCCAGCAGCGCCGACCGCACGCCGTACGCGGAGTACTCCGCGGGCACAGAGAGCGTCTGCACGACAGCGACCCGATCGCCACGATCCCACGACCCCTTCGGGTTCTCCCTGATCGTCACCATCGCGTAGCCGACGGGCTCACCGCCGCGCTCGGCGAGGACGGCGAGCGTGTCGGGGTCCGACAGCCAGCTGAGGTACTGGCTGCGCCGACGCCTCCAGGACTCCTCGGGGGACACCGACGTCACGATGTCCTCAAGGTGCGGGGCGATCGCGGTGTGCTGTTCGTGCAGGGCCATCCAGAGCTCGGCGAGCTCTTCGATCTCGTGGGAACCGAGGTAGCGGAACCGCAGCACGTCCGAAAGAGGGGTGCGCGGTTTAGTCACCAACGAAGTTTCCATGTTTTTCTCACCCGTTCCACCCGCAACGACGTGCCTACTCCCTGTTTTGGTCCAGACCAATCCAGGGGATGAGCTGTGATTCCGACATTACGTCCCAGTTCGATGTACGTGCGTCCTGGCACGAGGAAAAGGAGAGATCCTCATGACGGATCAGAAAGATTTAAAGGATTTCACGATCCTGGGGCCCGGCGGTGTCGGCGGCGTGCTCGCCGGTCTGCTCGCTCGCGGGGCCCCCGGGAACGGTGATGATGGTGATCACGGCCGCCGTGTCCGCGTCGTCGCCAGCGAGTCCACCGCCCGGCGCATCACCGCCGACGGGCTGCGAGTGGAATCCGAGGCCTTCGGCGACTTCACCGCGCACCCCGAGGCGCGCGCCGAACTGACCAAGCGGACCGACGTCCTGTTCGTGACGGTCAAAGCCACCACGCTCGACGCCGCACTGGAGCGGATCTCCGCCGACGCCGTCGAGGACGCGCTCATCGTGCCGCTCCTCAACGGGTTCGAGCATGTGGACATTCTCCGCTCCCGCTTTCCCCGCGCTCACGTGGTCGCCGCCTCCATCCTGGTGGCCGCGTCCCGCCCGAGCCCCGGTCGCGTTCAGCACACCGGATCCGTGACCAGCGTCGAGATGGCCGGTCCCGCGGCGGTGGCCGACCGGATCGACGCGCTGGCGGCGGCGCTTCGCACGGCGGGGATCACCGCCGACATCCTCGACAGCGAGGACAGGGTGCTGTGGAAGAAGTACTCCTTCCTGCTGCCCGCCGCACTGGTCTGCGCGCACACGCGGCTGCCCATCGGCGAGGCGCGCGTCACCCACCGGGCGACCATGGCCGGGATTGTGGACGAGGCCCGAGCCGTGGCGGCCGCGCGCGGTGTCACCATCGACCCCGACGAGGTCCTCAAGGTGGCGGACTCCCGCCCCGCACACGTCAAGCCCTCTCTACTGTTCGACCGGGAGAACGGCTACCCCATGGAGATCGACGCCCTCGGCGGCGCGCTGCTCCGGGCCGCGCGCGATGCCGGAATCGACACCCCGGTGACAGCGCGTGTCGTCGCCGACCTGGAGGCCGTCGACAACGCCCGGACCGCCTGAGCGGGGGCCGGTTCGTGTGGCGGGCGGGGTGCGCGGACCACCACGCACCCCGCCCGCGCGGGGTACAGCGGGGAGCGGACGACGGCGCGGAGGGCTCTGCGCGGAGGTCAGCGCCGCGTACCGTGGCGGCCCGAACGTGCACGGGATCACGTCTCCCCGTAACCGCGAGAGGTAACCGCGGTGTTTCAGCTCGCCTAAATTGTGATCATGATCGATGTGCGGCGATTGCAATTGTTGCGGGCGCTCGACGAGCACCACACCGTTGCCGGGACGGCCGAGGCGTTGCACGTGACCCCCTCCGCTGTTTCCCAGCAGCTCGCGACGCTGTCCAAGGAGACCGGGGTGACCCTGGTCGAGCGGCAGGGGCGCCGTTTCCTGCTCACCGGAGCCGCACGGGTGCTGCTGGAACACGCCGACGTCATCTTCGCGGAGATGGAACGGGCCAAAGCCGATTTGGCCGCCTACGCTGACGGCGCCGTCGGCGTCGCCCGCGTCGGATCCTTCTCCACCGGCATCTCCGACCTCCTCGGACCGGCCGTCGCCGGCCTGCGCGACACCCACGCCGGGTGGCGCTTCGAGATCGTCCAGGCCGAGCCCGAGGAAAGCACCGAGATGCTCCGCACCGGTGAGCTCGACCTCGCCATCACCATGTCGTCCGTGCACCTGCCGCACAACGGATCACCGGAGTTCCGGGCCGACCCGATCATGGTCGAGCCGTTCGACGCGGTGCTGCCCTATCACCACCCGCTGGCCAACTCCACCGACCTGGAGCTCGCCGCGGACCTGGCCGACGTCGACTGGATCATGTCGGCGCCCGGGACCGCCTGGTACGACTGCGTGACGGCGGCTTGCAACCAGGCCGGGTTCCAGCCGCGCATCGTGCACACCGTGGACGATTTCAGCGCGGTGCTCTCCCTGGTCCAGGCTGGGCTGGGGATGGCCCTGGTACCGCGCCTCGGCTGGACCGGACTGCCCGCGCCCAACATCGTGGTCCGGTCGGTCCGCAACACGGCGCGCCGCCACATCGTCGCGTTGAGCCGGGCGGGGGCCGACCCCGAGCCCCTGCTGAGCGCGGTGCGCGAAGCCGCGGCCAAGGTGCCGGTGCCCTCGGTCGGCCCCCTCATCGCCTCGACGGGGTGACGCCGCCGCGCCCCTCGGACGAGCCGCCCGAACAGGTCGGGGGAAGTCACGCGGGCGCTTCCGGGGCCGGCGGCGCGGAGAACGACACGGTGTCCGCGACGTCGTCCAGGACCTCGCGGGCCACGTCGTGCAGGTACTCGGCCAGCACCCGCATCGGCCGCCACGCCCAACCGCCCGTGCGGCTCACCAGGTAGATCCGCCGGTTACCGCCGAGCTCGCCGAGCGGGGAGTGGGTGACGCCGCGCCGCGTCACCGCCGCCAGCTTCGGCATCACGCCCACCCCGCGCCCGGACGCCACCACCTGCTCCACCACCTCAAGGTTGTCGATGCGGTGCCGGATGCGCGGGGCGAACCCGGCGGCGGCGCACATGCGCTGGACGAGCTCGTCCTCGTCGCTGCCGCGCGAGTTGGAGATCCAGGAGGCGGACTTCAGGGCGCTCAGCCGCTGCCGGGTCAGCGTTCGGCTGGACGCCGGCGGCCCGGAGGGCTGGGAGAGCAGCAGCGGCTCACTGCCCAGGCGATGCAACGTCAGGGTTTCCGGGAAGTTACGCGGTACCAGGCTGTACTCGTACACGAGCCCGATATCGGCGTCCCCCGTCTGCAGCAGGCCTAGCGCCTCGTCCGGCTCATGCTCGATGAGCCGGACGTCGATCCCGGGGTGGTCCTCGCGCAGTCGCCGCAGAGCGGGCAGCACGATCGGCGGCGCGGCGCTGATGAAGGTCACCAGGTCGATGCGGCCGACCGGTTCTCCCTCACCAGCGAACTCGGAGCGGGCCGCGGCGACCCGGGCCAGAATGTCCACGGCGTACTCGCTTAGGCGGTGCCCAGCCGGAGTCAGCCGCACCCGCCGGCCGTCCGGGACCAGCAGCGGGACGCCGACCTCCCGCTCCAACACCGCGAAGTGCTTGGAGACGGCCGACGTGCCCATGCCCGTGACCTCGGAAACCGCCGTCATCGTGCCCAGGCGCTCCAGCTCCACCAGCAGGTGGAGGCGCGTCAGATCCATTCACCAAAAGTACAAGATAAATCCACCATCGGTCCCTGGACAGAAACATAGGCCGAAGATCCAATGGTCGGGTGATCATCTCCATTCGTGGCCTGCTTCGTCGTGCCCAGACCCGCGTTCCCGCGCCGCTCCTCTTCGTGTGCGGGATGTTCGCGCTGCATACGGGCAGTTCGCTCGCGGTCACCCTGTTCGGCGAGGTCGGCTCCCTCGGTATCACCTGGCTCCGGCTGTCGTGGGCCGCGCTGATCCTGATCGCCCTCAGCGGCCGCCCCCTGTGGGCCGCAGTCCGGGCGGCGTCGAAACATGAGCTGGTCACGGTCGTGATCCTGGGCACAGTCAGTGCGGGGATGATGGCCCTCTACTCCGAAGCGACGGCGCGCATCAACCTCGGGACGGCCACCGCGATCGAGTTCCTCGGCCCCTTGGCCGTCGCGGTCCTGGCCATGCGCCGTGGCCGGGAGTTCATCTGGATCGTCTTCGCGATGCTGGGCGTGCTGTTCCTGACCCAGCCGTGGAACGGCAAGGCCGACTTCACCGGAGTGGCCTTCGGCCTGGGCGGAGCGGTCTGCCTCGCCTTCTACATCGTCTTCACCCAGCGCGTCGGCAGCACCTTCCGCGCTCTGCACGGGCTGGCGCTGTCGATGGCTGTCGCGGCGGTCCTGACCGCCCCCTTCGGAGTGCCCGGCGTCGTGGCCCACCCCAGCCCGCACGCGGTGCTCGTGACCCTGGGTGTCGCGCTGCTGTTCCCCATCGTGCCGTTCCTGCTGGAGATGGTGGTGCTGCAGCGGATGAGCCGGACCGCCTACAGCACCCTCGCCAGCCTGGACCCCGCCGTCAGCCTCGTCATGGGCATGCTGATCATCCACCAGACGCCCGGATGGGCGCAGTTCGGCGGGATTCTTCTCGTGGTGATCGCCGGCATCGGCGCGGCACGTGGCGACTCGGCCGTGACCGAGCCCGCGCTGCCCGAACAGAGCGTGATCGGAGACACCCGGTCGGCGCCGTCCCCCACTGCGGATCGGCCACATCCGGACATTCCCCGGTCGGCCCCGCGGGAGGCCGAGGCGCGCGCCGACGCCGCGGGGAGCACCGGAACCCGCACGGTGCCGCGGCTCGACAGCACGTCGACGACCAGCACTGACAGGAGAGGAACAGACATGAACCAGACCGGCCGGAAACGGTCCGGGCGCCACTGACCGTCTGCTGTGGCCGCACGAGCACCGTGGAGTCCCCATCGCCGAACCGCGGCCCGCGCGGCGGGGCCGTGTCGTCGTCTCAGTTCTCCCGGCGGCTGCCCCCATACTTCTTGTGCACGGCCTGCTTGCTGATGCCGAGGATCGTCGCGATCTCCGACCAGGTGGCGCCCTGCGACCGGGCCCGCCGAACGTGCACCGCCTGCAGCCGTTCGACCTCGGCGCGCAACTGAGCGGTCGCGGTCAGCGCGGTCAGCGGCGACGCGTCGTCCCGTGCGGACTGGATCAGCTGGGTCATCCGTTCCTCCTCCATACACGGAAACCTAACGCTGCCGGGCCGCACCGGCGTAACGCCCGCGAGGACGCCGCACGTGAACCGAACCGAGGGGAGAGATCCACTAGTGTCGGGGGCAGACATGAGCGAGAAATCTGATCTGGAGCTGCTCCGCGCCTTCGAGCCGGTGCTGCGCTACACCAAGGGCGAACTCTTCTTCCCCACCGACGTCGCGGCCTACGTGCGCACCTGCAGCCTGTGGGGTGAGGACGACGGAGGCAAGGAGCGCGAACTGGTGCCGGCCGGGCAGCTTACCCTGGACCGGCTGGCCGGGGCCGAGGAGGAGTGGCCCGGCCGCTACAAGCACCTCCGGTTCGTCCAAGAGGACACCCTGCGCGACGAGGCGCGGCGGTTCCACTCGACCGCCCGCCCGGGAATCCCCAAGAGCGGGCGGTTGGCGGCGGTCGGCGTCTTCGGCCGCATCGTCGACGTCCTGGTCAAGTTCTCGCTCCTCATTCGCGGCGCCGTCCCCGGCGGCCTGGCCGCGGCGGCCGTCACCCGCTACCGCGAACAGGTCGACCCCGGCAACGCCACCTACTACGGGCGCGTGGTCCGCGACGGCGGCTACATCGCGCTGCAGTACTGGTTCTTCTACGCGATGAACGACTGGCGCTCCATCTACGGCGGCGTCAACGACCACGAGGCCGACTGGGAGAAGGTCACCGTCTACGTGGTGGAGAGGCCCGACGGCGGGCTCAGCCCGGTCTGGGTTGGCGCCTCCTCCCATGAGTACACCGGCGACGACCTGCGGCGCAGCTGGGATGACCCCGACCTGGACCGCGAAGGCGACCACCCCGTCATCTACGTCGGCGCGGGATCGCACTCCCACCAGATGCTCCCCGGCGACTACCTCATCCAGGTCGACCCCGCCCCGCTGCGCGGTGTCGTGCGCGCCTGGCGCCACATCACGACCCGCCTCTTCCCCCACACCTCGCCGTCCGGCCGCCACGGCATCGGTGTCCCCTTCGTCGACTACGCGCGCGGCGACGGCGTGCGCGTCGGCCCCGGCGGCGACCGCGCGTGGGACGCCGTCGTCATCGATGACGACACCCCGTGGGTGCGCGGATTCCGCGGGCTGTGGGGGCGCGACACCCGCGACTGGTTCGACGGGGAGCGCGCGCCCAGCGGTCCCCGCTACGAGCGCGACGGCACCGTTCGCTACTCCTGGGCCGACCCGCTGGCCTGGGTGGGCCTGCAGAAGGTCGCACCCACCGACGCCGCGGCGCGCGTCGAGCTCGCCGCGCACGTCAAGGGACTCGCCGCCCAGATCGACGAGGCCGACGGCGAGATCCTCGATCGCCGCGACCGGATTCGTCGGCTGGCCGCCGCCCAGTGCGTCCTGCGCCGCATCCCGCACGCCCAGGCCCGGGCGCGCGAGTACGGCGACCTCATCGAGCAGGAGGAGCGCGAGCTCGCCGCTGTCTACCGCGAGCGGGCGCTGAAGGCCGACGAGCGCGACGCCCACCAGAAAGCCCTGGACAGCGACGCGCCCATCACCGCCGGCCCTACGGCGCATCTGCGCTCGCCCCACCTCCCTTATGCCACCGGCCAGCAGCGCACCACCCGCTTCCTGCACATCTGGGTCGCGCTGAGCACCCCGCTGCTCATCACCGCGTTGGGCGCCATGCTGCTGATGCACGGCCCCTACACCATCCCGGCGATGATCGGTGTGGTCCTGCTGTTCGCCGCCTTCGACAGCTTCGCGCGCCGCAAGCTGCGCACCTTTCTGGCCGGACTGGCCATTCTCGCCCTGGTGGCCGGAGTGGTCACCGGCATCATCCTGGCGTTCATGGCGGACTGGCGGATCACACTCCTGGTGCCGATCGTGGTCGTGGTGGCCGTCCTCCTCGTCGTCAACGTGCGCGACCTCCTGCGGCGCTGACCACGGTCGGTCATCGGACATTCGTCGCGGGTAGCCCGTTGGGATCATTGTGCTGATTTCGGGCCGGTGCCGCCGGGATTTTTGACAGACTCAGGCGAGAGAAAGGGTTCCCTCCAGCGGTTGAATCCGGAGGTCTCCACGCGAGGGGATGGGGATGAGCGTCGTCGACCCGGCCCGGGAGACCACTGCGCTCTCCCGGTCGGCCCCGAACCTTGACGCCGGCCCGCGCGCCGACCGCCTCGCCGCCCACGCCGTGCGGGCCCTGATCGAGGAGGCCGCCCTCACCCCCAAACCGGGTCTGGTCGATCGCCGCGGCGGCGGCGCCCACCCGGACATGGACCTCCACCTGATGGAGCGCTCCGCCGAGGCGCTCGGCCCCGCCTTCGCCCTGATGGCCGACGCGTGTGACAGCCGCGCCCCCGACGAGGCGCTGCGGCGGCGGCTCGGCGCGCTGGGCCGCCGCGCTGAAGAGGACATGCTCACCGCCACCGGAGGCGTTAACACCCACCGCGGCGCGATCTGGGCGCTCGGGCTCCTGGTGTCCGCGACCGCGATACACCCCGACGGCACTCCCGCCGCCGAGATCGTCGGCACCGCCGGCCGGATCGCCCGCATCCCCGACCCCGCTGTTGCCCGCTATGCCGTACCCACCCACGGGGCGCGTGCGCTCGCCCGCTATGGTCTGCGTGGCGCCAGAGGTGAAGCCGCCGACGGCTTTCCCACGCTGGTGTCGCGCGTTCTGCCGGTGCTGCGGATCTCCCGCGCCGCCGGTCTGGACGAGGAGCACGCCCGGATCAACGCCCTGATCGGCGCGCTCGCCGTACTCGACGACACGTGCCTGGCCCACCGCGGCGGGGTCGCGGCCCTACGGGAGGTGCAGCGTATGGCGGCCGACGTGCTGGAGGCCGGAGGTACCTCCACCACCAGCGGGTATGAGCTGTTCACCCGGTTGGATGACACGTTGCGGCGCGACCGGTTGTCCCCGGGGGGCTCGGCCGACCTGCTGGCGGGGGCCCTGTTCCTGGAACGGGCCGCCGGACCGGACGCGATCGCGTCGAGGGCGGGGGAGGAGAGAGGCGAGATGGACGTCATCGGCGACCCGGTCCGCCCGGCCGGTCCCGTAGCGGCGCGAGGCGGCAGCGGGGTGCGCGCACGCCCCGGCGACGCCTCGCGATGAGTCCTCTGCCCCCTCGCCCTCCCCGGGACGGGGCTCCGACCCGGCCGGACCGCCCGCGCGCGCTCCCGACGTCGAGGTGGAGGACCGTATGAGACGCACGCCGATCGGTGCGGGCACGCCCTACACCCGCCTGACCGCCCGCGAGCGCGCCCGCGCCCTCCTGGATCCGGGCACGTTTCGCGAGCTCGTCGGCCCCGCCGATCGGATCGTCTCCCCGCACCTGCCGCCGCAGGGTGTCATCCCCCAGCCCGACGATGGCGTGGTGGCCGCCCGCGGCACCATCGACGGCGCACCCGCCGTGGTGCTCTCGCTCGACGGCACGTTCCTCGGCGGCGCCATCGGCGAGGTGGGCGGCGCCAAGATCGCCGGGGCGCTGGAACTGGCCGCGCGCGACGCCGCGGCCGGTGCCCCCGTCCGCCCCGTTCTGCTCCTGGAGACCGGGGGTATCCGCCTGCAGGAGGCCAACCTGGGATTGCTCGCTGTCGCCGATATCCACGCCGCCATTCTCGACCTGCGCCGCCATGTCCGGGTCGTCGGCGTCATCAGCGGCAGGATCGGCTGCTTCGGAGGCATGGCCATCGCGGCGGGGCTGTGCACCCGATTGATCATGACCGCGCAGGGGCGGCTCGGCCTCAACGGTCCCCAGGTCATCGAGCAGGAAGCGGGGGTGGGTGAGCTTGACTCCCGCGACCGCGACCTGATCCTGCGCACCGTCGGCGGGCGGCGGCGTACAGCGGACGGATTCGCCGACACGCTCGTCGACGATGACGCGGCGGAGCTGCGCGGGGCGGTCCGTGCCGCCGTCGCTGGCGCGGTGCCCGGCGCGTCCGGTCACCGCAGTGCCCGCGTTGCCGAGTTCACCGAGCGTCTGGCCGGGCGCGCGCCGGGCGAGGGGGCTTCCCTGGACACGGCCGCGGGTCCCACCGGGGCCGCCCGCCCCGAAACGGCCGTCAAAGACCGCCGGGGCCGCGCCTGGATCGCGGCCCTGACCGGTGCTCCGGTCACCGCATCGGCCGATGGACCGGCATCGGTCCTGGTGGCCGACGGGGAGCTGGGCGGTGGCGCGGCCCGGTTCCTGGCGGTCGTCCCCGATCCCGTCGCGCGCTGGCCGCGCGCCCGCGCCGGGGAGGTCGGTCTCGACGAGGGCTGGGCCCTGGCCGCCCGCGTGCGCGCGGCGGTGGGCGCGGACGCCGCCCTCCCCGCCGAGGAGAAGCGGGCGCTCGTCGCGATCGTGGACACCCCCAGCCAGGCCTACGGCTACCGAGAGGAAGTGCGCGGCGTCCACCAGGCCCTGGCCGGGGCCGTCGACGCCTACGCCGAGGCCCGCCACGCCGGACACCCCGTCGTCGCGTTGGTCGTCGGTCAGGCGATCTCCGGCGGATTCCTCGCCCACGGCCTGCAGGCCGACCGCATCGTCGCGCTCGACGACGCGGCGGTGGTGATCCAGGCGATGTCGCGCGAGTCGACCGCCCGCTTGACCCGCCGGACCCTCCCCGAACTGGGCGCGATCGCCCGCGAGGTTCCGTCCACCGCCTACGACGTGCGCTCCTTCGCCACGCTGGGCGCCCTGCACCGGCTCGTCACCGGTGTTGACGGCGACGCCCCCGACACCGACACGGTCGGGACCGCCGCGGTCCGCGCGGCCCTGGAGGACGCCATCGCTGACGCGCGCGCCTCGCCTCGGGGGTTATCGGCGCGGCTGCGCTCGGTTGAGGCGCGCAGGAACCGCGCGGCCTCCCGGGATGTGCGCCGCCGCTTGGCCGAGACATGGGATGAATGATGCCCGAAAAAGTGACTCTGGCCAGGTGAGCGGTGCTGGGGGTAGCATTCCACTCACGTTGCGTCACCTCGGGGTCAAGCGGAGGTGAAAGTTGCGTGTTGTCACGCAGCGCGCTCTCGCGCTCGGACGGGGGTGGGCTGGGCCGCCGCGGGCCGATGGGGTGGGGCTCTATGGGGGGAATCTCCGCGCGTTCGGGGATGAACCGCACCGGTGCCGCGGCACGTGTGCTGGGTGACCCCGCCGACGCGGGGAGTGGACCACGGGGGAAGGGTGTCGAGTGGTTGGCGACAAGCGGCTAGGCATGGGAAGTGGCGGCATGGGCCCTGCTGTGGTTTCTGGAGTCCGCCCGCACGATCTGCTTCGCTTCGATGACCCGGGCGCGGTGCTGCCTGAGGGGCCGGAGCTGGAGCTGCCGTTGTGGGCTGTGTCGGTGCTCCGCGATGTGCCGTGGGTGGTGGTGCGGCGGGGGATCGCCTCGGGCGGGATGATCCCGGTCGGCATCCGCGGTGTCCGGCGGGCCGACCGCGTCGCCGGGTTCCTCCCGGAGTCCGCCGTCGTCGAGCGGTTCACCCCCGAACAGGCGGCCCGGTCGCACCCGCGGCTGCCTGACGAGCGCAAGGCGGCCGTGCCCGCGCTCGGCGTGCTCACCCGGCTCGACATGACCCTGCGCCGCCACGTCCCCAGCTGGGGGATCGGCGGGAGCGCCGGGTTCGAGATCGTCACCGGCCTCCCCGTCACGCTGCCCGGCAGCGACCTGGACATCGTCATCCGCCCGCGCGAACCGCTCCCGCTGCTGCGGGCGGCGACGCTGCTGGCGGACCTGCGCGCGCTCCCCGTCCGAGTGGATGTCCAACTGTGCTCCACCGAAGGCGCGTTCGCCCTGGTCGAATACGCGCGCGGGGGCCCGGTGCTGCTGCGTCCCCTGAACGGCTCACCGCCGCGCATGGTCGAGGACCCCTGGCCGCACCCCGCGGACCAGGCGTCGTGCGCCTGTGTGACACGGCGGTGGGAGGGAAGGTAGAACGGAAACCAGAACGGACATCAGTCGCACTGGGGGCATATGTCCTCGCGACGATACAAATCCCACCATGCTTGTCCGTGATACGCCCGCGGACGCGGGCGTAAGGCGGCCGGGCCGGCTGGCCCCGGCCGCCGACAACGCGGCGTCGCCGGAGCACTCAGGTTCGGGCGGCGCTCGCGAGCCGCATCTGGGGTAGGACGACCCGGCAGCCCACGCGGGATCCGCTGTGAGGCCGGGCATCTCGACATTCCGGAGGGTTCGGGTGATACCCGCGGATGGGTATCACTACGTTCGCCCTTTTTACTCTCGATGGCGAGGTTCACCCGATGAACGAATCCGGTACCGCCCGAGATCGAGTCGACCACAGCGCGGATCTCTCCACCGCGCCGGGGGGCGGTATGCCCGTCGTCCCGACCCAGCAGGCCGTTCCAATGGCACTCCACACGGCGTACGGTGCGCCCACCGGGCCGACACTCGGCGCGGAGGAGGAGTTCTTCGTCATCGACACCACGACGCTCCAGGCCCGCGGGCGCGCCCCCGAGGTGCTGTCGGGCGCCCGCACGCGGTACCGCGGACGACGGCGCGAATCGTCGATGTGCGCCGAGATCACCCGCCTCCAGGTCGAAGCCGCGACCCCCGTCTGCCGCTCGGGCCGGGAGCTCTACGGACACATCGTGGACGCCCGGCACGCCCTCGCCTGCGCCGCCCGCGAGCACGGGCTCGGCATCGTCGCTTCCGGGACGGCGGTCATCGGCGACCAGGCCCCCGCGCCGCTGACCAAGGACGACCGCTACGCCAGGATCGACGCGCGCTTCGGCGCCCTGCGCGACGCCCACGCGGTATGCGGCTGCCATGTCCATGTCGGCGTCGCCGACCGCGAGGCGGCCGTGCACGTCTGCAACCACCTGCGCGCCTGGTCACCCATGCTGCTCGCACTCAGCGTGAACTCGCCGTTCCTCCTCGGCCGCGACACCGGCCACGCCAGCTGGCGCGCGGTCACCTGGGCCCGGCTCCCCTCGGCCGGACCACCCCCCTTCCTGCCGTCGGCCGCCGAGTACGATCGCGCCGTCGACGAGATGATGGCCTCCGGCGCGATCCTGGACCGGCGCATGGTCTATTGGGACGTCCGGCTCTCCGCCCACCTGCCGACCGTGGAGGTGCGCGCCGTGGACGCCGCGAGTACAGCGGAGGAGGCGGTACTGATCGCACTGCTGGTGCGCGGGCTGGCGGCGGTAGCCCTGCGGCACTGGGCCGAGGGGCGCCCCGACCCGGCGCCCAGCGACCAGACACTGCGGCTGTCGGTGTGGCGCTCGGCCCACGACGGACTGGAGGGCGAGGCCTTCGACCCCTTCCGCTGCGAACTCGTCCCCGCTCACCGGCTCGTCCGCCAGATGCTGGAGCACGCCCAGCAGGGGCTGGTGCCCGCCGACGCCGACTTCGCCGGGCGGCTCCTCGACCGCTTACTGGCCGTGGGGTCCGGCGCCTGTCGGCAGCGCACCGCCTACGCGCGGCGCGGGCGGCTCACCGATGTGGTGGACCTGCTGGTCCGCCAGACGCGCCACGGCCTGGCGGCCGTGGAGAGCTGAGCGCGCGGGCCGCGCGGCGGAGGTCCGTGCGGCCCGCACACTGTGCCCGGGGCGTCTCGGTCACTCCAACCCCGACGCGCGGATGGTGATGTTGAGCCGCCCCCGCTCCAAGCCGGCGTCCGGGTCGGCGGTGCCCGGCAGGACGCGCGGCACGCCGTGGTAGGCCATCCGCGACGGGCCGCCGAACACGAACAGGTCGCCGCCGCGTAGTTCCACGTCGGTGTAGGGGCGGCCGCGGCTCTCGGTGTTGCCGAAGCGGAACACGCACGCGTCGCCGAGGTTCAGCGAGACGACCGGGACATCGGCCTGCTCCTCGCGGTCCTGGTGCATGCCCATCTTCGCCTCGGCGTCGTAGTAGTTGACCAGGGCGACGTCGTAGTCGGGCGTGCCGGGCGGCAGGGGCGCGCCATAGGCGTCGGCCACCCCCGCGCGGGCGAGCTCGTCCAGCAGGGAGGGGAACGGAGCCACGGGTACACCGTCAGGCAGCGTCCTGGAGTAGCGGTAGGGCTCCCAGTGCCACCCGAGGGACACCATCCGCACGCTCATCATGCCGCCGCGCGGCATCCGGTGCTGCCGCATTCCGGCGGGGCCGCGCGACCACTCGCGGCACAGATCGACGAGCCTGCGCTGCGTCTCTGTGCTCAGCCATCCCGGAACGTGCACCGCGCCGGGGGCCACCTCCACGGGCTGCGCCGGAACCGGGAACAGTGCGTCGCTCATGTGTTCACTGTGCCAGCGCGGCAGGCCCGACGCACGTTCTCCCCGGACGCCGCGGGGAGTTGGGGGACGGCGACACGCTGGTGGGGGCGCGGGTGCCTGGCAACCCGCGCCCCCACGAGAGGCGGGGACCGGCTCTGTGAGCGGACGCGATGCCGCACGGCGGCTCAGGAGCGGTCGTCCACCCCGACTAGCACACCAGCAGGCTGAGGTAGCTCACGCTGTAGGCCTGGTCGGCGCTCTCGTTGACGGGGGTGTCCATGGACTGCAGGTCGAGAATGTAGGACATGGTGAATCCCTTCGTTCGGCCGGGGAACGCCCGGGCTGTTGTCCGTCGGTCGGATCCGGGTCGGGGATAGGGACCCGGGGTGGTGAATGATTCTCTGCGGCGTGGGCGCTGTGTGTCGTCGCGCCCGGCTCGGGTGCTCCTTTCGTCGGCGGTCGTCGGTCGGGTCTCACAGGGGTGGCTGTCACCGGGCGGCGGTGGCTCGGGTGAGGAAGGGCAGGATCGGGAGGTCGTCGTCGCGGACCGCGGCCAGGGCGAGGAGGATGCCCGCGCTGCCGGTCGCGAGGTCCATGGAGAGCCGCAGCAGCTGGTCGCCGGGGAAGGCGATCTCGCCGCGGAGGCCGAGCATGTGCCAGCGCAGCCGGTCGCGCTTGCCGGCGATGAGCTCTTCCAGGCGGGCGTCGTGCTTGTCGGGCCGCCGCAGGTGCGTGAGGAGGCCGAGCAGCCCGGCGCTGCCCTGGAACAGCATGGGGAACACGGCCAGCTCGGGTTGGGCCGCCCGGCGGATCCGGGCCAGGGCCGTGGTGAAGTCGGGATGGTCGCGGTGCCGCAGGAACTCGTCGAGCACCAGCCCGATGCCGGCCGACCCGTCGGCCACGTAGGGCAGGGTGCGCTGCCCGTCGTCGACGAGCAGGGTGTCGTCGCGTTCCACGTGTACGCATGAGCGCAGGTCGTGTTCCAGAGCCTGCTGCGCCAGGTCGAGGTAGCCGCGGTCATCGGCCTCCCGGTACAGGTGGAGGAAGAGCAGGGCACTGCCCGAGGGCCCGCGCAGCAGCCCCGCCGGCCCCCGAGCGCCCCGCTCCTCGGGTCGCGCGACCCCGTCCGCGATGCGCTGGGCGTGGTTCACGGCGGCGTCGAGGAACTCGCGGTCGCCGAGGCGGCGGAAGAAGTGCAGCTGGTTGAGCGCGATCCCGCTCCGCCCGCCGTAGAGACCATCGGCCAGCGCGCCGTGCTCTTCCCCGCGGGCGGCCTCCTCCAGCGTTTCGAGCGCTTCGTCGCGCAGGCCGATCTCCTCCAGCGCGTAGGCGATGCCGTGCAGACCGTCGTAGAAGCCGAGCCGGTGCGGCGCGCGCTGCTCGCGCACGCGGCGCAGCAGCCAGCCCTCCCACCTCTCCCACTGCTCGGGCCCGGCGTGGCGGCCGTGCCCGGAGGCCGACAGGGCGTAGAGCACACCGGCGGCGCCGTGGGCCAGCCCGAGCCCGGAGGTGGTGAACTGCTCGACGTCGCCGGGAAAGAGGCGGTCGGTGCGCTCGGGGGTGGCGCTCTGCTGGATAGCGCGGGCGATGGAGTCCTCGATCGCGCGCCAGTCGGGGCGTTTTGTTGCCGCCGACCTCCGGTCGTCTCCCGGGCCGGGGGGCTGGTCTTCCGCGCCCGCGATGAGGGCGGTGGAGCGCGCCATCTGGTGCGGCGTGCCAGCCCAGGGGGAGGGGCCGAGGTCGAGGTCGTCGAGGACATCGCGTCCCCAGTTGTCGGGGACGGGGAAGAGGGCCTCGACCGCGTCCACCAGCGTCCGCGCCTTGCCGGTGTCGAGCGCGCACAGCATGGTCAGCGGGAGGAACGGCGCGATCTTCACGCAGCCCAGCGCGTAGCGGTCCGCCGCGTAGGCCCCGCGGCGGTCGGGCGGGGTGAACGCCGGTGCGCCGATACCGATGTGGCCGTCCTCGCCGCCGCGGGTCGCCACTTCGAGGTCGGCGAGGGCGATGCGGCCGTCGCCGCGCAGCAGCACGTTGCCGGGGTGGAGGTCGCCGAAGGCGATGCCGCGGTCGTGCAGTTGGTCGATCGCCCGCTCGACCTGGGAGGTGACGTCCACGACCCAGCGCGTGAAGTCGGCCTTCGCCGCGCCGTCGGGGTCAGGGCGGGCCAGGGGATTGCGCCGTGCCATCTCCGTGCTGAGCGTGCCGCCCCCGACGTACTCCTGGACAAGGAACTCGTGCTCCCAGGCGGTGAATCGGCCGCGGAGGCCGACAACCGCGTCGACATCGGCGAGCTGGGTGAGGATGTCGTGCTCGTGCCGCAGCCTGGCGATGGCGTCGCGGCCGTCCTGGTCGAGTGCCGCGTGCGGCCGCGCCTCCTTCAAGACCACCGTCGCGCCGCTCTCGCGGTCATCGGCGAGGTAGATGCCGCCCCCGTTGGAGAAGTGCAGGGCGGAGCGGATCGTGAAGGGGAAGTCGGCGGGCGGCCCACTGGCGCTCCGCTCTTTCAGTAGCGGGAGGAGAAAGTCCGGCGGCCGCACCCAGTCGGGGAAGGAGAAGACGGGTTCGCGGCGATCGGGGCACAACCGTCCTTGAGGATCCTCAATTGCCGGTACTGGTTCACCCCGTTCGTTCCGGACATATCTCAGTGTGAAGGCTCCGTAGCGGACATAGAGCGGGCTGTCCTTCCAGCGGAGATCGCTGAGGATGTAGGGCCCGCCGAGACCGTCCAACCGCTCGGCGAGGTCATTGAGGACGGCGTACAGCGCGTCATCCGACGGCGGGTATATGGTGATGAATTTGCCACTCGCTGCGCGATCGGCGTACTTCGCGTTCCGTGCCAGGAAAGCTCCTTCATGGGCCAGGTGCTTGAAGGATATGCCCGCCGAGACGCAGTAGTCCGATGTGAGGTCCAGCACCTTCTGCGCCGATTCCAGATTCGCCGATACGTGGACCTTCCAGCCTTGGGGCGGGGGCTGGCGATCCTGCCGTACGTAGTGGATCCACGGTCCGTCCTCGCTTGTCAACCACGCTTCATTGGCAGGAGGTGGGGGGCAGGTGTACGGGGCTCGATCTGGTTCTCGGCTGCCGGGGGCGTCATAGAAGAGACGGTCGGCAAGGCAGTACTGGAAATAGTTTAATTTCATTGTCCGCCCGCTGTCGGGTTTTGCTGGGCGTGATCGCGCAACAACACCGAAGCGTACTTGTCCGAAGTCGGGTGTCAAGACCGATTTGGCGGGAAGGGGATGGCCGCATCCGGTCACCGCGGGGTCGGTTGGAATGGTAAACGGTGTTGCTCCAATTCGTTTTCTCGGCTGTGAGCTGCGCGGGCGCGGTCCGAATGCTATTCGGTTGGGCTGGTTGGTTCCATTGCTCATCTGGGGTGGCGGGGCGCGTTTTTGAAAGCTGTTTATATTTCAATGAATATCGTTTTCGAAGATCATTGGCAAAAAGGGGGAGCGCCCCTGGGCAGCCGCCGCCGGCAGCTCGGGGAACCGGTCCGGCGCGCACGCGAACGCCGGAACCCGAGCTTCCAGGGGAAAGCGGTGGCCCGGGCGGGCACACAGCGAGGCCGCACGCCCGCGCCGTATCCCCTCGGGAAGAACGCGGACCACGGCACGTCCGCCCGCCATCCGAAACTCCACGTGTGAGAATCGGCCTACGGAGCGCTACGGTTGGCGATGGCGGCGATCACGATAGGGGGAGCCGATGGCCGGGGGAGAGACGGAGGGCCGGGAGCTGCTGCGGTTGCTGGCCGGGCCCTGGCTGACCGAGGCCGTCGTCACCGCGGTGCGCCTCGGTGTGATCGACCGCCTCGGCGACGGACCGGAGACCCCCGCCGAAACCGCCGCGGCGCTGTCCCTGCGCCCCGAGCCGCTGGCGCGGGTGCTGCGTCTGCTCACCGCCGCTGGCGTGCTGAGTGAGGACGGCGGGCGCTACGCGCTCACGGAAATGGGCGAGCAGCTGCACAGCGATCACCCCGCCTCCATGCGGCCCCTGGCGCTTCTGTACAACAGCGACTTCTTCACCCGCGCCTGGCGGGGGCTGAGCGAGGCGGTGCGTACCGGGGAGCCCGCCTTCCGCTCCGTTCACCGCCAGGGCATCTACGCCTACCTCGCCGACCACCCCGACGACGAGGCGCTGTTCGACGCCGGGATGGCCGCCGGAAGCTCGTTCGCCGCCGGCCTCCCCGCCGCCTACGACTTCTCGGCCGCCAAGAAGGTCGTGGACGTGGGAGGCGGCGACGGTACTCTGCTGGCCGCCGTCCTGCGCGCCTACCCCCACCTGCGCGGGATCCTCTTCGAGCGGCCGCCCGCGCTGCACGGCGCGCGCGAACGGCTCGCGCCCCACATCGCCGAAGGCCGGTGCGACCTGGTCGAGGGCGACTTCATGCGCGAGATCCCCGACGACGGCGACGTCTATATCCTCTGCCGCGTCCTGCACAACTGGGACGACGAGGCCTGCCACCTGCTGCTGGCCAACTGCCGCGCCGCCATGGGCCCCGACGCGCGGCTGCTGGTGGTGGAGCGGGTCATACCCGACGGTCGGCACCCGCTGCTCACCCTCGCTTTCGACGTGCACATGATGGTGATGACCAGCGGCCGGGAGCGGACGGCGAGCGAGTACGAGGCCCTCCTGCGACCGGTGGGGCTGACCACCGCCGACATCACCGACCTCGCGGCCGAGATGCGCCTGCTCACCGCCCGCCCCCGCTGAGCGCCGCTTCCCACTCCGCTCGCGGTCACCGGCCGCCGCGCCCGCATCCCGACCCGAGTGCCCCCACACGGCCGGGGCGCTTTCGGCCCTCCCCTCGCAGCGCCCCGCGATACGCGTCGAGCTCGCACCGACAACAAGGAGGAAGGCCATGGCCGGGCACACCACGGCGCCCATCGTCGCGGCGGTGGACGGGGGGAAGGCCGC
Organism: Nocardiopsis rhodophaea; assembly: GCF_039530945.1. Classification (NCBI taxonomy): domain Bacteria; kingdom Bacillati; phylum Actinomycetota; class Actinomycetes; order Streptosporangiales; family Nocardiopsidaceae; genus Nocardiopsis; species Nocardiopsis rhodophaea. Next base: position 14,709 of record NZ_BAAAPC010000025.1, on the reverse strand, counting down.
CGCGCGAGCCGCTGATTGGGCCGCCGACGAGGCCCAGCGGCAGCGGCACCCGCTGCACATCGTGCACGCCAACGAGTGGCCGATGTTCCATTCCTCTGCCGGCGCCGCCGCCGAGGAGATGGCCCACGCCGCCCGCGAGATCGTCTCCAGGGCCCGCGACCGCGCGCACGAGCGGGCGCCCGACATCGCGATCGACGCCCGCACCGTCGACGGCTACAGCTCCGCGGTGCTGCTGGAGCACTCCCGCCACGCGCACATGATGGTGTCCGGGACCCGGCGCCTCAGCGGGCTGGAGGCGCTGTGGATGGGATCCACCGGGCTGGAACTCGCCGCCCAGGCGTCCTGCCCCGTCGTCCTCGTCCCCGATGTCGAGCCGGGGCAGCCGCGCGGGATCGTATCGGTGGGCGTGGACGGCTCGCGCGCCGCCGACGCCGCCGCCCAGCAGGCGTTCATCGCCGCCGCCGAGCGCGGCGCCCTGCTGCGCGTCGTCTGCGCCTATGGGCCGGGCTCGCACGGGCGGTTCGGCCCGCTGGAACACGCCGACCTCACCTGGCACGACGCATCCCCCGAAGAAGTCGCCGCCCGCGCCGAGGCCGAGCGCCTGCTCTCGGAGTCCATCGCGGGCGAGCGCGAACACCACCCCGACGTCCGCGTCGAGGAGGTCGTGCTGCGCGCCCTGCCCGAGCGCGCGCTGATCTCCGAGTCCCACCGGGCGGACATGGTCGTGGTCGGCGCTCGGGGGCGCGGCGGCTTCGCCGGCCTGGTGCTGGGGTCGGTCAGCCAGAAGCTGCTGCACCACGCCGACTGCCCCGTCATGATCGTGCGCGCGCAGGGGAACCAGGGTGCCTGACCCATGCTCGTGCTTGGCCGTAACGGCGCGGGTGGGCGCTGCCGTTGGCCGCGGCGGCCCCGGGACGGCCGCGGTTTCCAGGGACCGGCACGGCGGGCGCGCCGACGAGCGCCGGATGGCGGCGGCATCCGGACCAGAGCGTTCCTGCCCGACGACCACGACGTCGTGCGGCGCGCGGTCGTGGCCCGCACCGCCGACGCGCGGGGGACTTGGAGGTGGTGGGCGCGGCCGCGCGGAGCGTCTCCCGCACCGCGCTCTGGGTCACGTCCCTCCTCTCGGCGCCGCCTTTCCCCGGATCTTCCGTACCCGGCTCGCCGGGCGCTACGGCGCGCTGCCCGCCGCGACCACCGCCGCCGGACACCGTGCGCTCCGCAGGTACCCGACGGTCACGTCTCCGCCCCCTCACCGACCCCGCGATCGCCGCGCTCCGTAGTGGCCGCGCTGGTGGTGTCGCCGGTCGCGGTCGCCGGCGGGATCCGCCGACCGCTGATGCGGGTGGGCACGATCTTGAGGTAGGTGTCGCGCTCACCGCCCGCCCAGGGCCGGATGCCGCGGACCTTCCTGATCTCCCGGAGTTCCAACGGGTCGCTGATCCAGTGGGTGCGGCCCGTCACCAGCACGCTCCAGCCCTCGTACCGGTCGGGGTCGATCGCGTCGACCTGGAACGCCACATGGCCGTGGGTGTGCTGCGCGATCACCCCGTACGGCGCGGTGCGGAAGACGATGGTGTCGTTGTGGACGGCGAAATTGACGGGCAGCACCGTGGGTGCGGCGTCGCCGGGCACTACGAACGCGATCCGCCCCAGCCCGCCGCGGGCGATGAGGTCCAGGCACCGCTGAGAGCTCAGCGGCTCTGGCAGTCCGCCGGCGGACTCCGGGGCGCGCTGCTGGGGCGGCTCGGTGCCGTGCAGTACCCCCGGCGTCGTTTGCAGCGCGTCGGCCAACTGGGCCACCGCCCCGTGGCTCAGGTAGGCCGGGTTCTCCTCGACGTAGGCGAGATACCCGGGGGTGAGTCCGCAGCGCTCGGCCACGGTCTCCCGGCTGAGCCCCAGTTCCTCGCGCCGCCGCGCGACGCGGCGTCCGAGCTCTCCGCGGCTCCGCTGCGCGTTTTCGATCCCGGTCACACTGATCACCCCCTGGCCTTGGTGTGCCTCCAATTCTCCTCCTTCCGCGACGGTCGGCGGTGGAGGCGTTGGGCTCGGCCCGCATGGGGCGGAAGTCCCACATCCGGCCGAGGCTGTCTCCACGGGCACCGGTCCCGGCCCGGCACGGTCCGCACGGCGGGAAACGGGGGTGCTGCCCCGACGACCTGGTCTCCTGGGTGAAATGGGGTTCGGGGGCGCCGTGCGGCGCGCAAGAAGTGTGCCCTGCGTACTCTGCCGGATTGGACGGCTATTTCGATGAATCGCCCCTATCCGAGTCCACAAGCCGATACGATCTTGCCTACGGGGATGTGATGGTGTTGTTACGTGGGGTCGTGTAGAGAGGCGGCGCGGGGTGTCCGGAGGACGATCGGAGTATTTCCCCTGCCGTGAGGCCGTCGTCGTGCCGGTGCGCGGGGAGGTCGACATCGCGACCGCTGACGATGTGCGCGACCACGTGCTGCGCGCCGCCCATCCGTCGCCCGCCACCGTGCTCAAGGAAGGCGTCGCCGTTCGGGCGGGCGTCGGCCGCCGCGGCCCCGTGCCCCGCCCGGGAAGCCCGTGCGTCATCGTCGACCTCTCCGGCGTCGAGTTCTTCGACGCCAGTGGCGTACGCGCGCTCATGTCGGCCTACCGTGTGCTGACGCGCGAGGGGCGGCACATGGTGCTCGCCGAACCGTCCCCCGCGGCGGCCCGCATCCTCGAAACGCTGCGGATGGGCGAGGTGTTCGAGATCTACCCGATCGTTGAGATGGCGCTGGCCGACAACCACACGGCCGAGGGCGACGGCGACCGGGTCAGGCGCGCCCCAGGGGCGGAGTGAGCGGGCCGGGCGCGGCATCGTCCGCGAATTCCCGCCCCTCGCGCGGTCACCGCCGCTCGGCGATCATCGGCATCGCGTCCGGTCGGGGAACGGCCGCGGGCACCTCGCGGACCGTGTGCCAGTAGGCCGGACGCATCCGCCAGCGCGAGCACACGGTCGCGACCGCCACGGTCATCTCCGTCCAGGCGAACGCGTCGCCGATACACCGGCGGTCGCCGTCACCGAACGGGATGAAGGCGCCGTGGGGCAGGAGCCGCGAGCCTTCGGCGGTGAGCCAGCGGTCCGGGGTGAAGCGGTCGGGGAAACGGAACAGCCGCGGGTTGCGGTGCACCGCGTAGGGGCTGATGGCGAGCTCGATCCCCTCGGGAATGTGCACGCCGCCGATCTTCACGGGGGCCGTGGTGCGGCGCAGCAGCAGCGGCGCCGAATGCAGCCGGATCACCTCGTTGAGCACCCGCTGCGTGTACTCCAACCGCGCCAAGTCCTCGTGAGCGCAGGGCCGCCCGCCGAGGACGGTATCGACCTCCGCCCGCAGGCGGTCGGCCGCCTCGGGGTGCCGGGCCAGCTCGTGGAAGGTCCACGCCAGCGTGGCGGATGCCGCCTCGGTGCCGGACATGAGCAGGGCCATCAGCTCATCGCGGATCCGGTCGTCGGACATGGCCGCCCCGCTCTCCGGGTCGCGGACCGACATCACCAGGGACAGCAGGTCATCGAAGTCCCCCTCGGAGCCCCGACGCTCCTCGACGAGGGCGTCGAGGACGAACCGCAACCGCGCCGCCGCCGCGTCATAGCGCTGGTGCGGGGACACCGGCAGACGGTCGAGCACCCGCGGCGTGATCGCGCGCGCGAGCGCTCCCTTGCTCACCACCCGCGTGGAGTACCTGATCTCCGCGGCGGCGAAGCGGTCCACGCCCCGGGAGAACACCGCCTGGAGGAGGATGCCGAGCACCAGGTCGAACATGGCCTCGTCCACCCGCACCATCTCGCCGGGGCGCCAGGTGGCGATCAGTTCTTCGGCGTGGTGGACGCTGATCGCGGTGTGCCCGGCGGGCGGAACCCGGTGGAGGGCCGCGAGCAGCCGCCGCCGCTGCCGCTGGTGCACCTCGCCCTCGGACGTCACCAGCCCGAGCCCCAGGACGGGGCGCAGCCGCTCGTAGACCCGCCCCCGACCGAGGGAGGCGGCCTTGGTGACCAGCGCCTCGTGCGCCAGATCCGGGTCGGTGACGAGGTAGACCGATACCGTGCCCACGTCGACGCGGACCATCCCGCCCTTCGGACGCAGAGAGCCGAGGAACGCCAGCGGGCGGCGCCACAGCTGCGGCACATGCCCCGCCAGTGGGATCCGGCCGGGAGCAGCCGGGACGGAACCCAGAGAACCCAGCGAAGCCAGGGCGGCCATGGTGCGTCTCTCCTTCGCCTCTGCGTCTCTCCTCCGGCCAGTACGCGCGGAGCGATCAAGGGCTGTCAAGATCCCCCGAGGCGATGAAAGCACCGATCTTCCCGCGGGGATCGGCGCGCCGAGAAACGGACCGCCACACCGCGCGAAGAACCCGAAAAGAGGACACGCCAGAACCAGTGGGGCGGTAGCGGCGGGGCGGCCTCTACCATCACCTCAGCCGCACCGCGCCCGCCCGGCTCCCCGGAACGCGGCCCATCCCCTAGCGTGCCGGCCACCGCGACCCCGATCCCACAAGGAGAAGCCCGCGACAATGCGCCCCCTGAAAACCCTGCGCCGACCGCTCCGCACCCGGTCGGCCCTGACCTTCGCCATCGCCCTTGCCACCGCCGCGACCATCACCGCCCCGCCGATAGCGGCCGCTGACGCGTCCGCCACGACGCTCGCGCAGACCCCGGCCGGGGGCAGCGCGTCCCCCGCCACCACGCACGAGTTCACGCCCCAGCAACGGCAGCAGGCCCTCTCCTACTGGACCGAGAAGCGCATGCGCCAGGTCGGCCGCGACCTCGACCTCGGCCCCACCGGGCCGCTGACCCGCCCGTGGACGGGGGCGGAGATGCCGACCGTCGGCCGCCTGTTCTTCGTCAACGCCGACGGCGCCGACACCTGGTGCACCGCTACGGCCGTCGTCAGTAAGAACCAATCGGTGGTCATGACCGCGGGCCACTGCGTACAGCGCGGCTCCTCCATCCCGGAGAACCACTCCACCCGCGTGGTGTTCGTGCCCGGCTACGACCGGGGCGAGCGCCCCTACGGCGTATTCGCCGCCCGCGCCGCCCTCACCCCGGACACCTGGACGAACGACTCGACCAACGACGTCGCCGCGATCGTCGTGGACCGCGGTTACGGGGGTGAACTCACCGAGCAGGTCGGCGGCCAGGCCGTCGCCTTCGACCGCGAGGTCGGCGGCCACATCACCGCCTTCGGCTACCCCGCCACCCGGCCACAGCTCGGCGGGGAACTCCTCTACTGTTCCGGCACCGCCGAGCCGGCCCCCGAGAACGAACAGCGCATCCCCTGCGACATAGGCGGCGGCGCCAGCGGCGGCCCCTGGCTGGCCGACATCGACGAGCGCACCGGCCTGGGCGCCCTCGTCTCGGTCAACAGCCACGGAACCGACCCGGAGCACAGCACCCACATGTACGGCCCGGTCCTGGGCACAGCGGCCCGCGAGGTCTACGAAGCGGCCGCGCGCATGTGACGCCGACCTCCGCGGAAGAACGCGGCCGCTCGGCAGGTCGGGGGTCGCACCGCTGCCGCGGTAGGGCGCCGGACCCCTACCCGCGGTCGGCCCCGCTCTCCCGGTGCCCCATAAGTGCGCCGCCAGCGGTGCGCGCCGCGTCTCCTCCGCCCGCCAGCCCCAGGCCGCGGGCCAGCCGTCGGCGGTGCCACTCGGGGCAGCCGAACAGGAGCGCCGAGCCGTGCGCGCGCTTGAAGTAGCGGTGGCAGTCGTGTTCCCAGGTGATGCCGATGCCGCCGTGCAGCTGAATGGCTTCGCCCGCGATCGTGCGGAAGGCCTCAGAGCAGGAGGACTTCGCCAGCGCGGCCACGGCCGACGCGTCCGGGGCGCTGTTGGCCAGAGCGAAGGCGGCGGCGTACGAGGCCGAACGCGCGCTTTCCAGGAGGACGTACATGTCGGCCAGGCGGTGTTTGACCGCCTGGAACGCTCCGATGGGGCGCCCGAACTGGACACGTTGGCGGGCATAGGCGAGGGTCATGTCCAGGCAGTGCGCGGCTCCGCCGACCTGTTCGGCGGAGAGGGCGGTGCACGCGGTATCCAGAACGTGGCGCATCACCCGTTTTCCGGACGTGCTCAGGAGGGTGGCGGGGGCCGCGTCCAGCAGGACGCGGCCCTGGGGTCGGGACAGGTCCAGGGGAACCTGCGGTTCGACGGTGACACCCGGCGCCGCCGGGTCCACCGCGAACACCGCGAGCCCGCGGCCGGTGCGCGCCGCCACCAGCAGGAGTCCGGCATAGTCGGCGTCGAGCACGTGCTCCTTGACGCCCGTGAGGCGCCAGGAGGGCCGGGGCGCGGGATCTGCGGGGTGTGGGACGGACGGGGTACCCCCCTCGTCCGGCACGGCGCGGGTGGCGGTCGCGTCGGTGTCGAAGGAGCCCCGCTCGGCCCACGCGAGAGCGCCGACCAGGGAGCCGGAAGCCAGTAGCGGCAGCCATTTTGCGCGGGCGGCGGTCGGGTCACAGGCCAGGAGGGCCTGAGCGGTGAGCACCGCCGAGCCCAGGAACGGGATCGGCGTCAGCGCCCGGCCGAGCTCCTCCATGACGACGTGCGTCTCCACGCAGGAGTATCCAGCGCCGCCGAATTCCTCCGGTACCGCCAGTGCGTGCGCCGCGACCTGCTCGGCCAGCAGCCGCCACACGCCCTCCGCGGCGCCGTGGGAGCCCACTCCCGTGTCCCGTTCGGCGGTCCCACCCCGGCGCTCCACCAGCGTGCGCACGGTCGTGCGCAACTCCTCCTGCTCGGAACTGAACCGCATGGTCCTCCTCGGTGTGCGGCGATGGGCGTCGCCCCAATCGATCGATGTCCCGCGAAGCGGTGGAAAAGGCCGACAAGGCTGACAGGAAAGGTGGTATTGCGTGTCCATGAGCACGGACGCGAGCACCAATGCCGAGCGCTTCATTGTCGTGACCGGGGGACCCGGGGCCGGCAAGAGCACGCTCATCGAGCAGTTGCGCGCGGCGGGGTATCCGGCCACCGACGAGGCGGGGCGCGGTGTCATACGCGATCAGACCGCCATCGGCGGCAGCGCGGTGCCCTGGGTCGACGCCGTGCTGTTCGCGGAGACGATGCTGTGCTGGGAGATGCGCTCCTACCGGCTCGCGGTGGCGGAGAGCGGCCCGGTCTTCTTCGATCGCGCGCTGCCGGACATCGTGGGGTACCTGAACCTGGTGGGACATCCGGTCCCGGCGCATGTCAGCGCGGCGGCACGCCGGCTGCGCTATCGCACGCGCGTGTTCGTGGCACCGCCCTGGCCGGAGATCTACGAGCGGGACGCCGAGCGTCGGCAGTCGTTCGCTGAGGCCAAGCGGACCTGGGCGCAGATGGTCGAGACCTACACGGACTACGGCTACGAGCCGGTCGAACTCCCCCGGGCCCCGGTCGAGGAACGGGTCAGGTTCGTCCTGGAGGCGTCGCTCTGAGGCCCGTCGGCCCGGGAGCCCGATCCGGGCGGGCGGTGGGGGAGGGGTACCGCTCGCCACCGTCACCTCCCTCAACCTAACAAGTGTTTGATAGGGTAACCTGTGTCAGCCCGCGGCGACAGGAGGCGGACGGATGGAGATACCCGACCCGCAGCCGGCGGCGGACGGCGGCATCGGCGGCGACGAGTCCCGTGCGGACCGGGCGTTCCGCCGTGAAGTTCGCGGCTGGTTGGCCGCCAACCTCACCGGCGACTTCGCCGATGCCCGCGGGCTCGGTGGTCCAGGACGCAACCACGAGGCCTTCGACATCCGGATCGCCTGGGAGCGCCACATGGCGGCGGGGGGATGGACCTGCATCGGCTGGCCGGAGGAGTACGGCGGCCGGAGCGCGAGCATTCAGCAGCAGGTCATCTTCCACGAGGAATACGCCCTGGCCGACGCCCCCGAGCGGGTCAACCACATGGGTGAGCAGCTCCTCGGCCCGACGCTGATCGCGCTGGGCACCCCCCACCAGCGCGAACGCTTTCTGCCGCGCGTCGCCGCGGTCGAGGAGCTGTGGTGCCAGGGCTACTCCGAACCCGGGGCCGGGTCCGACCTCGCCGCCATCGCGACACGCGCCGAACGCGTCGGCGACCAGTGGGTCATCAACGGGCAGAAGGTGTGGACGTCCCACGCCCGCGACGCCGACTGGTGCTTCGCCATCGTCCGCAGCGAACCGGGCTCGCGGCGCCAGCAGGGCTTGAGCTGTCTGCTCGTCCCTATGGACCAGCCGGGCGTGCGCGTCCGCCCGATCACTCAGCTCACCGGCGCCTCGGAGTTCAACGAGGTGTTCTTCGACGATGCCCGCACCGACGCGGACAACGTCGTCGGCGCGCCCGGCGACGGCTGGCGCGTGGCCATGACCACGCTCGGCTTCGAACGCGGGGTGTCGATGCTGGGCCGCCAGGTCGGCTACGAGCGCGAGCTCCGGCGGCTCATCGACACGGCACGGGCCAACGGCGCCGCGGACGACCCGCTGATCGCCGACCGCCTCACCCGGGCCTGGATCGGTGTGCGGACGATGCGGTTCACCGCGCTGCGCACCATGGCGGGTGTGCGTGACGGCGCGCCCGGCCCGGAGGCCTCCATCGGCAAGATCCACTGGGCGCGGTGGCACCGCGGGCTCGGCGAGCTCGCGATGGACGTGCTGGGGGCCGGGTCGACGGTGGCCGAGGGAGCCCCCTACGACCTCGACCGCTGGCAGAATCTGTTCCTCTTCTCCCGCGCCGACACGGTCTACGCTGGCACCGACGAGATCCAGCGCGACATCATCGCCGAGCGTGTGCTGGGCCTGCCGAGGGACCGCGGGCCTCTGCCACGGGACCGCCGGTCTCGGCCGCACCCTGCCTGACCGGGGGAGAGGGGGGAAACGGAGCGCGACCGGGCAAAGGCCGCGACACGGGCATTACCGGTGGTCGGTCCATCCCTGCTGCTCGCGCACCCGCTTCTTCACAAGCTTCCCCGCGGCGTTGCGCGGCAGTGCCGCGTCCACCACGTGGATGTGGTCGGGGATCTTGAAGGCGGCCAGCCGGGACTTGAGGTGGTCGCGCAGCTCCGCGGGGTCGATTCGGTGGCCGTCGTGCGGCCGGACCACCGCGCCGACCTCCTCGCCGTACACGTCGTGCGGAACCCCCACCACGGCCACCTCGCTCACCGCGGGGTGTTCATGGATCGCCGCCTCCACCTCCGGGCAGTAGACGTTCTCCCCGCCGCGGATGATCATGTCCTTCAGGCGATCTACAATGTAAAGGAAGCCTTCCTTATCCAACCTTCCGATATCACCGGTGTGCAGCCACCCGTCCGTGAACGTCGACGCCGTGGCCTCCGGCCGCCGCCAGTACCCCAGCACCACACCAGGACCGTTCAGCCAGATCTCGCCGAGTTCGCCCGTCGGCAGTTCGGTGCCCTGCGGGTCGACGATCTTTACATCGACAGTGGCGACCGGCACCCCCGCGCTGTCCGGTCGCAGCAGGTAGTCGGTGGCCGCGTTGAGCGAGGCCGTGGCCGAGCACTCGGTCAACCCGTACCCTTGCCCGAGCACCAGGTCCTGCAGGCTGCCGTGGGCCCGCGAGACCAGCGCCGGAGCCGCCGGCGCGCCACCGGTACCCAGGGACAACAGACTGGACAGGTCGAACTCGGCCAGGCGCGGGGAGGCGAGCATCTGGTTGACCATCGCCGGCACCGCCGTGATACCGGTGACCCGCTCCCGCTCCACCAGCGCGAGCGCCTCTTCGGCGTCCCACCGGTACATCAGCACCAGCGCCCCGCCCTGCGCCAGCGCGGGCAGCATGATCGTCAGGGCTCCCGTGGCGTGGAACAGCGGAACCGGGCACAGGACGACCGGTGTGGGCAGCGCCTCCATGTAGCCCAGACCATCGTCCAGATCCAGGCCGAGCCGCATGAGCGAGCGGACCCGCGCGTACTGCAGCGAGACGATGTTGGACAGCATGTTGCGGTGCGAACAGACCGCGCCCTTGGGCACACCCGTGGTCCCCGAGGTGTAGAAGATGCCCGCCGGATCATCGGGTGCGATCTCCGTGTCGGGGATCCGCACATCCCTTCTCACCTCGCCCATAACGTCGGCCCACGAACGCGTCTGCTCCGGCGGCGAGTCCGGCCGAGGCGACCCCGCGGTGTCCCCGGCCTGGGTGGCCCCAAACCACGCGGTGCGCACGGCGATCGCCGGGACGCCGAGCCGCGGCAGCACGTCGGCCACCCGGTCCAACCGCTCCTCGTCGGCGATCAGCACCTTCGCTCCGCTGTCGGACAGCCCGAACTCCAGCTCGCTCCCCGTCCACCAGGCGTTCAGCGGCACCGCGATCGCGCCGATGCTCACGGTCGCGAAGAAGGAGACCACCCACTCGGGGTAGTTCCGCATGGCGATCGCGACGCGGTCGCCCTTGGCCACGCCGTAGTCGTCGACCAGGCGATGGGCCAGAGCGGCGGCGCCGCGGTAGAGCTCGGCGTGCGTCGTCCGCTCCCGCTCGTAGACGAGCGCGACCGCGTCGCCGTGCTCACGGCTCCCCTCCAGGATCGCGCGCAGGTGCGGCGGGGTGTGCTTCCAGACCCGGGTGGGCGTCCCGTTGACGTCGACGGTCTCCATCTCGAACGGGCTGCCGGCCACCAGCATGCGGGAGGTGACGGCGACCATCGAGCGCAGGGGGCGGATGAGGTCCGACTCTGTCATTGCTGCTCCGATCGTGGGGGTCCCCGGTGGGTCCCGAGGCCGGGCGGATGAGGCGAAGGTGACGCGGGGGAAAAGGCGAAGGGCGGCCACGAAGGGCCGCCCTGGGGGCGCGTCATCCCAACCGGATCTCCGTCGTGCGCGGTATCGGCGCAGGCGACGGCGGAGAGGACGGGGCCGTTCACCCTGTCGATTCCGTCGGTGCGACTCATCGATGGTCTCCAGCGGCACGAGCGCGATCCGTGGTCGCGGTGAAGCGACCCTACAAGACCGACCGGTCGGTGTCCTCGTCCGGGGGAGCACTCCGTGGCGGAGATCAGACGGTGACGAGCATCAGTCTGTACTTCGCCAGGACGGGATTGATCGGGACGAAGTAGGTGTAGCCGCCGGTGCGGCAGCTCCCCCCGCCGCCGAGCAGGATGCCCTGCAGTTGGCTGCCGCTGATGAAGGGCCCGCCCGTATCGCCGGGTTCCGCGCAGACGCTGGTCCGGGTCAGCCCGATCACGGTGCCCCACGTGAAGCGGACATCCTGGTTCTTGGCCTGGATGGTCCCGCAGTGCCACCCGGTCGTGGACCCGGAGCGGCAGAGGGAGGCCCCGATCGGCGCCTCCCGCGACCCGTCGATCGTCTTCAAGGCTCCGCCGGGGGAGGTGCGGACGTGGGGGGTGAGGATCCAGTCCTCGTCGGTTTCGACGAAGGCGACGCCGAGCTCGGGGTCGACCCACCTGACGGTTCCGTACGTACCGTCCGGACTGCGTACGACGTCGCCCGGCCTGCCGCACGGGTACGCGGTGAGGAAGCCGCCGGTGCCCGTGGCCGTCCTGACGGCCGCGCCGATGGAGCACCGGGACACGGTGCCGGAAAAGATGGGGTCGCCCGCGATGATGCGCGTCGGTTCGTCGATGCCGCGCGCTGCGGCGGTGACGGTCGTGTGGGCGGCGGCGGTGGGGGAGAGCGCGAGGAGTAGTCCGAGGGCCAGCAGGGATAGTCCGAGGAGTCGGAGACTCTGGGAGAGGGGCCGCATATCCGTGTTCCTGTTCCTTGCCTGTGGGGGTGGACAAGGCGAAGCGGCGTTCGGGGCGGTGCCCGGGCCGCTCCCTCCCCGCTCGGGACGGCCCGCGTTGTGGGCGGGGCAGCCCGGGCCGGAGGGGAATCACCGGGTTGAAGGCTCAACCAGTCGAACGATAAGCAGATGACGGGGGCGTCGAATAGCCCTGTTTCCTTACGGAAATCGCCCGGAGACACCGATCGGGGTCGGGACCCGCGGAATCATGGCGGATCCCGGCCCCGTCAGAGCGATAGCCCCGGTAGGCGACGGGGCCGCCGGTGGGCGCCACCGGCGGCCCCGGGCTGTCGGTCAGCCGATCTCCCCCGACCCCAATCCGGCGATCGATGTGCGCGCCGCCTTGCGCGCGGGCACGATCGCGGCCAGCAGGCCGGCGAGCACCGCGGCGGCGAGGAACCCGGCGATCATCTCCACCGGAACACGCAGGATCAGGTCTTCGAACGTCGCCTTACCGGCGGCCCAGCCGAACAGCACCCCGAGCACGACACCCAGTCCCGCGCCGATGAGGGACACGAGGACCGCCTCGATACTCAGCATCCGTCGCAGCTGCGCCCGGGTCATCCCCAGCGCCCGGAGGAGCGCCGACTCGCGGGTGCGCTCCAGTACCGACAGCGCCATGGTGTTGGCGATGCCGAACACCGCGATGATGATGGCCAGCCCCAGCAGCGCGGCCACCGTCCAGAAGACGGCGTTCAGGACCGTTGTGTACTCCTGTTTCAACTCGGCGGCGCCACCGAGGACGAGCGTGGGGTCGTCGGCCGTCGTCGCCAGGATGGCCTCGCGGACGTCGGCGAGATCCGCCCCCTCGGACGCCGTGATCGCCACCGCCTGGTTGGTCGTGGCGCTGGGGTAGGCGGCGGCGAAATCGGAGGGGGCGATGGTGGGCGACGACAGCGGGCCATCGCCCTCGGTGATCGCCACGATTTCGAAGGACCGCTTCCCGCCCTCGTCTGCTGCCAGCGCCAGCGTGTCGCCGACGTCCACCTGGAGATAGGCGGCGATGCCCTGGGGAACCGAGATCCGGCCCGGCCCGACCTTCGACAGGTCCCCCGCCGTCACCTTCTGCCGGATGTCGGTTCCGATCTCCGCGTCCAGGTAGGTGGAGACGTAGCCCTGGATCTCCTCGTCCGGGCCATCCAGGGATACTTCGGTCCCGCGCTGGGGATAGACGCCGCTGATCAGCGGCGAAGCGGTGAGTTTCGCAATGATTTCCTGGGGGACCCCGAGGTCCCCGCCGCCGTCCTCACCCGCTGCGGCGCCGCTTTGCGGACCAGGGGCGCCGATCGGCTGCCGTGTCAGCGCGTAGTCGACCGGGAACTTCAGCCCCAGCTGGTCGTCGAGGGTCGCCTCCGTCGAGGAGTTGATCACCGCGTAGCCGGTCATGAGCGTGGCGCCGACGGTGAGCGCGATCATGGCGGTCGCGGCGCGCTTGGGGCTGCGTCGGGCGTTGTCGACGGCGAGCATGCTCGGCACACCGGACGTGCGCAGCGGTATCCCGACCACCCGGACGATGGCCCGCACCAGCACCGGACCGATGATTACCATCCCGACGAACGAGACCATCCCCGAGGCGACCACGGCGATCATCGCGCTCTGACTCGGTTCTCCGCGGAGCGCGGAGGCGATCATTCCCGCCGAGACCAGGAAGAGCACCGCGGCACTGGCAACGCGCTTCCACCCGCTGCCCTTCTCCACGCCGGTGGCCACGGCACCGGCGCGCAGCGCCGCCAGCGGCGGGATCGCGGTGGCGCGCCAGGCGGGCAGCAGGGCGGAGACGACCGTGACGAGAGTGCCGACCAGCAGGCTCACGGCGATCGCGGGGAGGCTGAGGCTTGGCGGTCCAGCGACGGTGAGGCCGTTCAGAACGTTGGCGGCGAGCGTGCCGACAACGGCGATCGCCGCCGCGGCGAGGCCGAACCCGGCCGCGACCCCAAGGAGAGAGGACAGGATGCCGACGATCAACGCCTCGGTCAGCACACTGCCGAAGATCTGCTGGCGCTGGGCGCCGACGCAGCGCAGCAGGGCGGTCTCGCGCTGGCGCTGGGCGATGAGGATGGCGAAGGTGTTGTAGATGACGATCCCGGCCACGAACATGGCGACCGCCGCGAACAGCAGCAGCGCGGTGCCCAGGAATGCCGCCTGGCCGCCTCCGGCCGCCATGGCCATTTCGTCGCCCAGCTCCTGGCCGGTCATGGCCTTGGCGGAGGAGGGGAGCGTGGCGGCTACGGCGCCCTTGAGCTCCTCTGGTGCGGTGTCCCCGCTGCCGATGACGTCGATTTCGCTGTAGCCCGAGGTTCCGGTCATCTTCGCCGCGGTGTCGGGGGCGAACGCGACTGCGCCGCGGCCGCCGAGCTCCGGCTCGACGCCGACGTCGATGAGGCCAACAACATCGAACTCGTGCTTGTCGCCGGTGGCGTCGAGGATCGCGACGGTGTCGCCGGTGGTGTAGCCGGCGCTGGCGGCGCTGGTCGTGGCCAGGGCGACTTCGTCGTCGGCTGCGGGCAGGCGGCCTTCTTCCGCCGGGTAGCGGCTGACCAGGTCATCGCCCACGGAGAGGCCCGCCGTTCCGAACCCGAGGATGCGGCCGTCCTGGTCGAGGAGCGGGGCGTCGCCCTTGGTCAGGCCGTCGGCCTTGGCGACCTGCGGCAGGTCGCGGATCCGCGCCAGCATCTCGGGGGTGAGCGTGGGTTCCTCCCGATCCTCCGCCTCCTCGGGGCTCGTGGGTCGTGCGGCTTCCCAGTCGATGACGACGGCGGCGTCGATCCGGTCGGTCGATCCCTTGACCTTGTTGTCGAAGGTGTCCTGGATCGTGTCGGTGAAGACGAGGGTGCCGGAGACGAACATGACGCCGAGGACGATGGCCAGGGCAGTGGTGATCAGCCGGCTCTTGTGCATCCGCAGGCCGGCCAGTGTGGTGCGCAGCATGGTGGGCTCAGGCCTCCAGCTTCACAAGCCGGTCCAGCACGGTCTCGGCGCTGGGGCCATACACC
>NZ_BAAAPC010000024.1:0-91009 GCF_039530945.1 Nocardiopsis rhodophaea | reverse complement strand
ACGGCCAGCTCAGTCCGGCCGAGTATGAACGTCGTCACGCCGCAGCAGCCGACAGCAGTCTGTCCGACCTGGCAGAGGCCGCGTAAAACCCAAGCTCACAGGCGTCTACCGAACCGAAGCAACTCCAGAGAACCGCTACATCGACGTCCCTGGTGAGCACTACACCCTCATGGGGCCCGAGCACGTCGCCTCGTTCCAGGCGATTCTGCGCGACGAACTGGACCGGAGGCTGAACGGAGCCTGACTGAGCGACGTAATGGCCGATGATCCTATGATTCTGGGGCCGTCGGTGCCGGCCCTCCTTCCCCAACCGGGGTCGGCGGCCCCCACAATCCAGCGACGCAGGAGGCGCACGTGTCCGCGACAAAGAAGATCCTCATCACCGGAGCCACCGGCCAGGTGGCCCGCGAAGTCGCCGAGAGCCTGGCGCACGACAACGAGGTGTGGTGCCTGGCCCGCTTCAGCGACCCCGACACCGAACGCGAGCTCCTGGCCCGGGGCATCCGCACCTGGCGCTGGGACATGGCCACCGACACGCTCGACGGACTCCCCGACGACTTCACCCACGTGCTGCACGCCGCCGCCTACCGCGGCGACGGCACCGACTTCGACGCCGCACTGGAGACCAACTGCGCGGCCACCGGGCGGCTCATGACCCACTGCCGCCGCGCCACAGCGTTCCTCTATGTCTCCACCGGCGCGATCTACGCCCGCCAGGAGCTCGACCACCCGCACGCCGAGACCGATCCCCTGGGTGGGCAGACCCCATGGCTGCCCACCTACGCGGTGGGAAAGCTCGCCGTGGAGGGCGCCGTCCGCGCGTTCGCCACGGCGCTCGGCCTGCCCACCACCATCGCCCGGCTCAACGTCGCCTACGGGCCGCACGGCCACGGCGGCGTCCCCATCCTGCTCTTCCGCCGCCTGCTCGCCGGAGAACCGATCGAGGTCCCCCGCGACGTCCAGAACTACTGCAACCCCATCCACACCGACGACATCACCCGGCAGGTCCCGCTGCTGTGGGACGTGGCCACCTCCCCCGCCCGCATCGTGAACTGGGGCGGCGACGACATCGTCGGCGTCCAGGACATGCTCACCTACCTCGCCGACATCACCGGCACCAAGGCACGGTTCGAACCCAGCGACGTCACCCGCGGCACGCACGCCTTCGACAACACCCGCCGCCGCGCCCTGATCGGCGACTGCGAGGTCGACTGGCGCAGCGGCCTGCGGCGCACGCTGGAGGCCCACCTGCCGGGCGTCACCGTCGCCCCCGAGCACGGCTGACCGCCGCGTCCGGTACCTCGCCCGACCCGGATCGCCCCCCACCTGCCCCTAGAAAGGCCAGCGTGTCGACCAACACCGAACTCATCCGCACCTCCTACGCCGCGTTCCAGCGCGGCGACATCGACGCCGCCCTGTCCGTGTTCCACCCCGACGTCACCTGGACCCACCCCAACGGCATGGCGGACTACGGCCTCGGCGGCACCAAGAAGGGACTCGACGAGGTGCGGGCGTTCATGGCCCGCGCACGCACCGTCTTTAGCGAACTCCGCCAGGAGCCCCACGAGTTCCTGGAATCGGGCGACCGGGTCGTGGTACTCGGCGTCCTGCACATGCGCGGCGCCCGCAGCGGGGTGGCGGGCGCGGTCCGCATGGTGCACTCCTGGCACTTGGCCGACGGCAAGGTGACACACTTCGAGGACCTCCACGACACCCACGACGTGCGCCGTATCGTCGAGCCGTCCGGCCCCCAGCACCGCCCGCGGCTCGACGCGCCCGACCGGATCATCGACGCGGGGCTCGGGTTCTGGACGGCCAAAGTGCTGCAGGCCGCCGTTGAACTGGGACTGTTCACCGAACTGGCCGCCGCCGGACCGCTGGAGGCCGAACAGCTGCGCGCCCGCCTCGGTCTGCACGGGCGCGGACTCCGCGACTTCCTCGACGCCCTGGTCTCCCTGGGCCTGCTGGAGCGCGACGACGGCCGCTACCGCAACCTGCCGCCTGCCGACACGTTCCTGGACGCGTCCAAGACCGACTCCTACATCGGCGGGCTGCTGGAAGTCGCCTCCCAGCAGTGGTACGACCCCTGGGGGCGGCTCCACGAGGCCTTGCGCACCGGCGAGCCCCAGGACAATATCCCCGAGGGAACGGACGGCCCCTTCGAGACGCTGTACGCCGACCCCGAGCGCACCCGCCGCTTCCAGCGCGCCATGACGGGCGGCTCCACCGGCAGCATCGCCGCCATCATCGACAAGATCCCGTGGAGCCGGTACCGCACCGTCGCCGATATCGGTTGCGCTGAGGGAGCGCTGATCAGCCGCGTCCTCCGCAGACACGAGCACCTCACCGGCACCGGCTTCGACCTGGCGGCGGTGGCACCGTACTTCGAGGAGACGGCCAGCGAAACTGGCGTAGGCGACCGCATGTCCTTCCAGCCGGGCGACTTCTTCACCGACCCGCTGCCCCAGGCCGACGTCATCGTGCTCGGCCACACCCTGCACGACTGGGACCTGGACACCAAGCGCATGCTACTCCGCAAGGCCTACGAGGCGCTGCCGGAGGGCGGCCGCGTCGTGGTCTACGAGGCACTCATCGACGACGAACGCCGACGCAACACGTTCGCGCTGCTGATGAGCCTGCACATGCTCGTGGAGAGCCCCAGCGGTTTCGACTACACCGGTGCGGACTGCCTCGGCTGGATGGCCGAGGCCGGATTCCGCGACTGCTACGTTGAACACCTGGCCGGCCCTGAGTCCATGGTCGTGGGCGTCAAGTGAGGCCGAGCACCACCAGGAACCCGGCAGTTAACGGGACACGGACGCCGGACACACGTCAAGGAGGACAGCAGTTGCCCGCTGAGGGGACCGATCAGGCGAAGCACCACGAGCAGCCCCGGCGGCAGGGGCGGGCGGAGCCGCCGGAGGCCGCCGCCCGCCTGCTGGAGATGCACGAACAGCTCATCCACGCCCGCGCGCTGCAGATCGCCGCACAGTTGGGGATCGGCGATCTGCTGGCCGACGGCCCCCGCACCGCCGCCGACCTCGCCACGGCCACCGAGACCCACCCCGACGCGCTGTACCGCATGATGCGCATGCTCGCCGCCCTCGGCGTGTTCACCGAAACCGACCCCGGCTGCTTCGCCCTCACCGACCTGGGCGTCGTCCTGCGCTCCGACCACCCCTACAGCGTCCACGCCACGCTGGCCTTCGGCGGGGCCACCGCCCAGGTGTTCCTGGACTCCCTACACAGCGTGCGTACCGGGGAGGCGACCTTCCCCACGACGTTCGGCACGTCCTTCTTCGACTACCTGAGCGACCGCCCCGACCTCGGTGACCTCTTCAACACCGCCATGCGGGAGATGAGCCGGCCGGTGATCAGCGCCGTGCTCGACGCCTACGACTTCTCCTACGCCCGGCGGATTGTCGACGTGGGCGGCGGCAACGGCACCCTGCTCAGCGCGATCCTGCGCACCGCGCCCGGCGCGCGGGGCTTCGTCTTCGATGCCCCGCACGTCGCGGAGCGCGCGCGGGACCGGATCCACGCCGACGGTCTCGCCGATCGCTGCACCGCCGTCGGCGGCGACTTCTTCCGCGAGGCCCCGGAGGACGGCGACCTGTACGTGCTGAAGTGGATCCTCCACGACTGGCCGGACGACCAGGCGGCCGCGATCCTGCGCGGCTGTCGCCAGGCCATGGCACCCGACGGCCGGGTCCTGATCATCGAGCAGGTGATCCCGCCCGGTGACACCCCCCACCCCGGCAAGACCATGGACTTCTCCATGCTCACCCTGCTGAACGGCCGGGAACGAACCGAGGAGCAGTTCGCGGCCCTGCTCGCCGCCGCCGACCTGCGACTGAACCGCGTCATTCCGACGGCCTCGCCGTGCAGCCTCGTCGAGGCCGCCCCCGCCTGAAGCGGACCCCGCCTCACCCGTCCGCGCTGCCCGACGACCGAGCCCCGTCCGCGCGAAGGGCGCCCGCAGGGAACCCGGGCGGTGAGGAGGGGGATCAGTCGGTGGCGAGCCACAGGTCGGGGCCGAACACCTCGTAGTGCACGGCCGAGGCGGGTATCCCGGCGGCGAGGAGCTGGGCACGCACGTCGCGCATGAAGGGCAGCGGACCGCACAGGTACGCCTTGGCGTCGGGGGGAACGGCGACGCCGTCGAGGTCCATCCGACCGGACCGCGCCGCGGGGCCGCCGGAGGCGTCCTCGTACCAGAACACACGCTCGGCCCCGGGGAGCCGGTCGACCAGCGCCTCGGCCTCCCCACGCAGCGCGTGAGCGCGGTTGGAGCGGTCAGCGTGCAGGAGCAGGACCCGGCGCTGGGATCGGGTCTCGGCGAGATGGTGCAGCATCGCCGTGATCGGTGTGCACCCGATTCCGGCGGAGGCGAGGACCAGCGGCCCCTCGCCGTCCTCCAGCTGGAGGTCGCCGAAGGGGGCGGACAGGGTCAGCTCGTCGCCCTCGCGGACGGTGTCGTGGAGCAGGTTCGACACCTCGCCGGGCGGGGTCGCGCCGCCCCGTATCCGCTTGACGGTGATCCGGCGCAACCCCGCTCCCACGCCGCCGGACAGCGAGTACTGGCGCAGCTGGTGTGCGCCGTCGGGGAGGGGAACCCGCACACTGACGTACTGCCCGGGGCGGGCCGCCGGGACAGGGGCGCCGCCCACGGGGCGGAGCGTGTAGGAGACCACGTCGGAGGTCTCCTCCGTGCGGCGGACGACGGTCCACGGGCGCCACGTGCGTCCGTCCACGGCTCCGGCCTCGGCGTAGAGACGCGCCTCCTGGGCGATGAGCGCCCCGGCCATTAGCCAGTACACGTCGTCCCAGGCGGCTTCGACCTCGTCGGTCACCGCGTCGCCGAGCACGTCCTTGATCGCGCCGAACAGGTACTTGTGCACGATGACGTACTGGTCGTCGGTGACGCCCACGGCGGTGTGCTTGTGCGCGATGCGCGAGAGGAGGGCATCGGGGCGCTCCAGGGGGTTGTCGAGGAGAGCGGAGGCGAACCCCGCGATGGACGCGGCCAGCGCTCGGCGCTGCTCCCCGCTGGCCTGGTTCCCCCGGTTGAACAGCCCGTCGAGGAGCTCGGGGTGCGCGGCGAACATCGTCGAGTAGAAGCGGTCGGTGATGGTGTCGAGCGACGCGCCGATGACGGGAAGCGTGGCCTGGACGACCTTCGCGGATTGCGCGGACAGCATGCGACCTCCATGGGGTGAGGGGACGAAACCCGTTGAATTGGAGTTTCAGATGCATATTAAGTCCCGTGGGGCACCCCGCCGCGCCGGGGCAGTGGATCCCAAGATTCAGCAGTTCACGCGGTGGATTCGGGCGTCCGCTCCTCGTGCTCCCGCCCCCGCAACGTGGCCAGCGCGGGACCGGTCGGGGAGGCCACCAGCGCATCCACGGTCACGGGATCAAGCGACGCGAAGAACGCCTCCTGGGCCGCGCGCAGCGCGGTCCGCAGCCGACACGCCGCCCGCAGCGGGCACGGCGGATCGTCCTCGCAGCCGACGACGTCCCCCGTCCCCTCCAGCTTCCGCACGATCCAGCCGACCGACGCCCGATGCCCGGTATCGGTCAGCCGCAACCCACCACCGCGCCCCCGACGCGCCTCCACCAGCCCCATCTCACTGAGGCGCGCGACCGCCTTGGCCGCGTGGGTGTAGGGCATAACGACCATGTCGGCCACGTCGCGGGTGGTCAGCAGCTCGTCCTCGGCCACGGCCAACCGCATCACGATGCGGAGCGACAGGTCGGTGAAAGCGGTCAGGCGCATGTCTCCACGTTAGGGGCAGGCAGCCGCTCACAATGTGCGGTGATCCTTCGCCTACCGCCGAGGGTGTGTTGACGGCCTGCCGGGCAGTGGATCAGGTGCGCCGCGGGTGAAAGACCGATGGGGAGGAGCAACCGGTCAGCCCCTTTGGAGACCCGCGATCCGCGGCGCGACGGGTAACGGAGTGTCATTTTCATGCAACGTTCGAGAACTTTCCGCAGTGGCTCCCGAAAAAAGAGAGACCGCTGCCGCCCAACGACCGCTGAGGTGGCCATTTTTGGCGACGGCCATTCCAGGCTGTCGAACGCCTGAGCAACCGCGCTCCGCTAACGCACCGTGCGCATCGTATTAACAGGACCCGCGGCGTGGCCCGGCGGCGTGATGGACGCAGCCGGGGGTCATGCTCTACCGCTTCGCGGCGGCCACGAAATCGACCGGCGGCTTCGACCGGAGTGGGGTCTCGGTCGGGTTGGAGTCTGCTGGAAGACTGGACCCACGATCACCACCCGACACGGACACGCAGATGCCCCAACGCATCCAGATGACCCGCCGACGCCCGTGGCGTGCCGACCATCCCGACGCCGTGGTGGTGAGCCGCCCCACCAAGTGGGGCAACCCGTTCCGCATCGAGGACTGTGGCAGCCGCGAGGCCTCGGTCCACGAGTTCCGGCGCCATCTACAGGAACGCCGAAACCCCCCTCCCGGGTGGGTCGACTCTGTCGGGTACCCGTCGGACAAGGAGATCCGTGCCGAACTCGCCGGGCATGACCTCGCGTGTTGGTGCCCCCTGCCCCAAAAGGGCGAACCCGACCTGTGCCACGCAGCGGTCCTGCTGCGCGTAGCCGCCGGTGGTGACCCGTGACCCGCCCCCACTCGCCGGTGCGCCGCACCGAGCCCGGGTCCCCGGTCCTCGCCGTCTAGGCTCCCGAGTCGGTTTCCAGACGGACGACGATCGACTTGGACGTGGGGGTGTTAGAGACGTCGGCGGTGGAGTCCAGCGGGACCAGCACGTTGGTCTCCGGGTAGTAGGCGGCGGCGCATCCCCTGGTGGTGGGGTATTCGACGACCTTGAAGTGGGGGGCGCGGCGGTCGATGCCGTCGGCCCACTCGCTCACCAGGTCCACATATTCGCCGCCCGTGACGCCGAGTTCGGCGCAGTCGTCGGGGTTGACGAGGACCACGCGTCGGCCGTCGTGGATGCCGCGGTAGCGGTCGTCCAGGCCGTAGATCGTGGTGTTGAACTGGTCGTGCGAGCGCAGGGTTTGGAGCAGCAGCCGTCCCTCGGGGACCTCGGGAGCGGTTATGGGGTTGACGCTGAAGTTGGCCTTACCGGTGGCCGTGGGGAACTTGCGCTCGTCGCGGGGCGCGTGGGGGAGGGCGAATCCGCCCGGGTGGCGGGCCCGCTCGTTGAAGTCGTCGAAGCCCGGCACCACGTGTTCGATTCGGTCGCGGATGCGGTCGTAGTCGGCGGTGAACTGCTCCCACGGGACCGCGTCGTCCGCGCCCAGGACGCGGCGCGCCAGGCCGCAGATGATCGCGACCTCCGAGCGCATCTCCGCGGACAGCGGGGCGACCTTGCCCCGGGACGCGTGCACCATGCCCATCGAGTCCTCGACGGTCACGAACTGCTCCCCGCTCTCCTGTACGTCTCTGTCACTGCGGGCGAGCGCGGGCAGGATCAGTGCGCGCGTGCCGGTGATGACGTGGGAGCGGTTCAGCTTCGTGGACACGTGCACGGTCAGCCGGCAGCGCCGCATCGCGTCCTCGGTGGCGTGCGTGTCCGGGGTGGCCGACACGAAGTTGCCGCCCACCGCGAAGAACACCTTCACCTGTCCGTCCCGCATGGCGCGGATGGTGTCCACCGTGTCGAATCCGGGCTCGCGCGGCGGGTCGAAGTCGAACTCCTTGGCCAGCGCGTCCAGGAATTCCGGGGCGGGGCGCTCGAAGATGCCCATGGTGCGGTCGCCCTGGACGTTGCTGTGTCCGCGCACCGGGCACACCCCGGCGCCGGGGCGTCCCACGTTGCCGCGCAGCAGCAGGAAGTTCACGATCTCACGGATGGTGGGGACCGCGTGCTTGTGCTGGGTGAGGCCCATCGCCCAGCAGACCACGATGCGCTTCGACGCCAGCACCATGGCGAGCGCCTCGTCGATCTGCTCCCGCGACAGCCCGGTGGCACGGGACACGTCGGCCCAGAAGGTCTCCTCGTCCGCCTCCAGTAGCCGCTCGGCGAACTCCTCGAAGCCGTGGGTGTGCTCCGCGATGAACGTCCGGTCGATGACGTCCGTGCCGCCGCCTTGTTCGCTCGTGTCGCCCTGCTCGGCGATCTGCAGCAGCAGGCGGTTGAACGCGCTGAACAGCGCGAGGTCCCCGCCGACCCGGATCTGCAGGAAGAGGTCCGTGAGCTGTGTGCCGCGCCCGATCAGGCCGCGGGCGGCCTGCGGGTTCTTGAACCGCTGCATCCCGGCTTCCGGCAGCGGGTTGACCGTCATGATCCGCGCGCCTGCCCGCTTCGCCTTCTCCAGTGCGGTGAGCATGCGCGGGTGGTTGGTGCCCGGGTTCTGGCCGGCCACGATGATGAGATCGGCCTGGTAGATGTCGTCCAGGAGCACGCTGCCCTTGCCGATGCCGAGCGTCTCGGTCAGCGCGAAGCCCGAGGATTCGTGGCACATGTTCGAGCAGTCCGGCAGGTTGTTGGTGCCGAAGCGGCGGGCGAAGAGCTGGTAGAGGAAGGCCGCCTCGTTGCTGGTGCGCCCGGAGGTGTAGAAGGCGGCGCCGTCGGGGGAGTCCAGCGCGCCGAGCTCGTCGGCGATCAGCCCCAGGGCCTCGTCCCAGCCGATTGGCTGGTAGCGGTCGGCGCCGTCGGCCAGGTACATCGGTTCGGTGAGACGGCCTTGCTGGCCCAGCCAGTAGCCGGAGCGCTCGGCGAGATCGGCGACCGTGTGGCGGGCGAAGAACTCGCGTGTCACCGCGCGACGGGTGGACTCCTCGGCCACAGCTTTGGCGCCGTTCTCGCAGAACTCGGCCGGGTGCCGGTGATCGGGTTCCGGCCAGGCGCAGCCGGGGCAGTCGAAGCCCTGCTTCTGGTTGACGCTGACGAGGGTGAGCAGGCCGCGCTTGGGCCCGGACTGCTCGCCGACGACCCGCAGGCTGTTGACGATGGCGGGGATGCCGACGGCCTCGCGCTGTGGCGCTTCGACCCGGGGGTCGTCCTGGCGCGGGTCCTCGCTCGGTGCGGTGGACATGAGCGGCTCATCCCTCTGTGAACACGGTGCCGACGTCGTTGTCTCTCTATCCCATTCTGGCACCGCGGGCGGCTCGCCGTCTGTCACCACCTCACCGCGGTGGCAGTTGCCCGGTGTGACCGCGCCCACATGACACGCGAGTGGCCTGTGTGGTACTGTCGCAGACAGGTTGCAGTCTTGATTTCGCCTGATCGCATGTGATCGCCCGCGGAGTTTTTGACAAGCGGGCGTTTTTCTTTTCTGAAGGAGAAGGTTCGCAGCACCTGCAGAGCCGCAAAGTGCGGGTCTGGAACTGATCTTCAGAAGGTAGGAGATCGCGCATGACGCAGGGAACCGTCAAGTGGTTCAACGGCGAAAAGGGCTATGGTTTCATCCAGCAGGACGCCGGTGGCCCCGACGTTTTCGTGCACTACAGCAACATCCTCGGCAACGGCTTCCGTAACCTGGAAGAGAACCAGCGTGTCGAGTTCAACATCACTCAGGGCCCGAAGGGCCCGCAGGCAGAGGACGTCCAGGGCGTCTAAGCCTGCGTTGCGTTACTCATAAGTCTTGCTGTGGGGGGCGCCCGGGGAAACCGGGCGGCCCCCGCGTGCGTTCCAGGGACTTGTGTGACCCTCAGCCAGAGGTGTGGGTGGGGGATGCGGCACCTGGGGCGCGGGTGGGGCCAGTGCCCCAGGCGCCCACCGTTTGGATCGATCCGCGCGCGGTTACGATTCGGGACATGACCGCTGAAGTGCGCACCGAACGCCTCATCATTCGCGACTGGGATATCTCCGACGCGGATGATGCCCTGGCTATCTACGGTGCCGAGGAAGTCGCCCGGTGGCTGACCCCCCAGATGCAAGCCGTGCGCGACTCCGCCGCGATGCGGTCGGTCCTGCACGCCTGGGTCGAAGCCCAGCCCAACCTCATTCCGCCCGCGGGCCGCTGGGCGATCGTCCGCGCCCAGGACGGAGAGCTCATCGGCGGACTCTCCCTGCGGCAGCTGCCGCCTTATGACGAGGATTTCGAACTCAGCTGGCAGCTCCGCCCCGACTGCTGGGGCAACGGCTACGCCACCGAGGCCAGTCAGGCGATCATCGCGTGGGCCTTCGACCAGGGCATCGAGGAACTCTTCGCCGTCGCCCGCCCCGACAACGAACGCGCCATCGCCACCGCCCGCCGGCTTGGCATGGAGTGGGTCGGGGAGACCGACAAATACTACGACCGCCGCCTGCAGGTCTTCCGCATTCGCCCGGCGGGCTCGTAGCCTGCGGGACGGGCACGGGAACGTGTCGACGGATCGACCAGTCATCGGATCTGTCGTCGCCGGCCGCGCTCGACCACCTTGCCCGCCCTCACCGCGCAGCGTGCGTGGAAGCGACCACGAGGAATGACGGAAGAAAGGGCCCCGTGACCACGGCCGAGCACGACCTGACCCGCCTGCTGACCGGAATGGAACCCGAACTTCGCCCCGGTCGCCACGTCTTCACCCGCGCCGAGCGGATTCCGCCGGGCGTGCACCCCATCGTCACCGTCGCCGAGGATGAGGCCCTGACCATCGTCTGCCCCCAAGAGGAGGCCGACGCTACGGGCCTGCCATACGACTACGTGGCCGCGTGGATCACCCTGAGAGTCCACTCCGCCCTACACGCCGTTGGCCTGACCGCCACCGTGGCCGGTGTCCTGGCGGAGGCCGACATGTCGTGCAACGTCGTCGCCGGGTACTACCACGACCACCTGTTCGTCTCCCACGCCGACGGCCCCCGGGCCGTGGACCTCCTTCGGTCCGTCGCCGCCCGTTCGGCGACCGGGACGGCGCCCCCTCCCTACGGGCCGTCGGGGGCGATCAGCCGCTCGTAGAGCGGTTCCAGCTCGCGTACCAGTGCTCCGTCGTCGTCACCCGGCGGGTCGGTTGCCAAGGCGATGGGCCGCGACGGCCCCTGGCGCACCGGCAGCGGGGGGAGCTTCGGGGCGGACCAGAACTCGGCGGTGGCCTCCGGTAGCGGCGGTGGGGCGGGATGGGCGGGATAGGGCAGGTCGGGGTCGGCCCCCGATTCCGCCGGCCCGAGCCGTGTCTCCGACGCCGTGCGGGCGCGCGTGCGCAGCTCGGAGAGGAACACGCCGCGTTCCTTGCCGCGCCAGGTCAACAGCAGGAACGGATCGGCGTCCAAGGAATCGGCGAGCGCGTACAGCGCCGCCGCGACGTGCGTGCACGGGTAACCCCACCCGGGGCAGGAACAGGTCAGTGTCAGGTCGTCCAGCCCACGCGGGAACAGGGCGATGCCGAGGATCTCGAAGACCCGCTCGACCTCCGGAGGGAGGTGGCCCGCCAGGAGCGGGGCGCGGAACAGGGGCTGCCCCGCCAGCGCCGCGATCACCGTCGCCCACTGCTCCTCATCCAGCGTCGGCAGAATCAGGCTGACCCGGTACGGACCGGAACGGGACCCCCGCACCTCTGCACGCGCCTCGCCCGGTGCCACCTTGACGCCCCGCACCGCCCCCGGGGCCGCGTAGCCGCCTTCGCGTGCCAGCCGTCCGGCCTCCGCTCCCGATTCCATCGCCTCGACGAACCGGCGCGACCACCACGACCGCCTTCCACCGGCCCCGCCACCACGCACGCTGCGCGCGTCGCCCACGCTCATCCGGCCACCGCCTCCGGAGCAAGCCGGACCACCTCGCGCAGTTGCTCGGTAGACAGCTCCGCCAGCCAGTCCTCGCCTGTGGCGATCACGCCCTGGGCCAGCGCCTTCTTGCGCTCGATCATCTCGTCCACGCGCTCCTCCAGCGTCCCGACGCAGATCAGCTTGCGCACCTGGACGTCGCGCCGCTGCCCGATACGGAAGGCCCGGTCGGTGGCCTGGTCCTCCACCGCCGGATTCCACCACCGGTCGATGTGCACGACCTGGTTAGCCGCCGTGAGGTTCAACCCGGTACCGGCCGCCTTCAACGACAGCAGGAACACCATCGGCTCGGTGGAGCTCTGGAACCGCTCCATCATTTCCTCCCGTCGGGCACGCGGCGTTCCGCCGTGCAGCCACAGCACCTCACGGCCCAACCGCTCCGCCAGGTAGGGCGCCCACCGGTCGCCCAACGCCGTGTACTGCGTGAAACACAGCGCCTTGTCTCCCTCGGCCAGAGCCTCCGCCAGCAGCCCCGCTAACCGCTCCAGCTTCCCCGATCGGCCGGCCAGCCCCGACCCGTCGCCGAGGAACTGCGCCGGATGGTTGCAGATCTGCTTGAGCCGCGCCATCGTCGCCAGCACCAGCCCCTTGCGCTGGATGCCGTCCGCGCCGTCGATCCGCTCGGTCATGTCGTCGACCGCCGCCCTGTACAGCGACGCCTGCTCGGGCGTGAGCGTGCACCAGCTGCGCATCTCGTGCTTCTCGGGCAGGTCGGAGATGATCGACCGGTCGGTCTTGAGCCGGCGCAGGATGAAGGGTCCGGTCATCCTCTTCAGGAGCGCGGTGCTCTCACCTCCACCGGAGCCGTCCCCCTTGGACGCCTCCTGCTCCACCCGATTGGCGATGCCGTGCTGGAACGCCGCCTGCGAGCCCAGCAGGCCCGGATTAGCGAACTCCATGATCGACCACAGCTCGCCGAGATTGTTCTCCACGGGCGTGCCCGTCAGCGCGATCCGGCACTCGGCGTTCAGGTCGCGTACCGCCCGAGCCTGCCGGGTTCCGCTGTTCTTGATCGCCTGCGCCTCGTCGCACACAACGCGGTGCCACGGCATCGCGGCCAGCTCGTCGGCGTCGCGCAGCACCACTCCGTAGGTGGTCACGATCAGGTCAGTGGAGCCGACGACCCGGGCCAGCGCGTTCCCGTGCGGCCGATGGGTTCCGTGGTGGACGTGCACCCGAAGGTTGGGGGCGAAGCGTTCCGCTTCGCGCTGCCAGTTGCCGACCAGCGACACCGGGCAGATGAGTAGCGTCGGGCCGTGTGCCCACGCCTCGCTGCTCCGCCCCGCACGCGCCTTCGCGTCAGTGAGCAGGGCCAGCAGCTGCACGGTCTTGCCGAGCCCCATGTCGTCAGCGAGGATCGCGCCCAAACCGAGAGAGCCGAGGAAGCGCAGCCAGGCGGCACCGCGCTGCTGGTAAGGGCGGAGCGAGCCGTCGAAGTCGGTGGGCGTCGACATCGGGGTGAGTCGCGCCTCCGTCGCCCCGCTGAGCAGGGCACCGAGCGCGCCGTCGGCATCGACGCCGGTGACGGGCAGGGGCGCCGCGTCCGGTGCCATCGCCGCCCGCAGTGCCTCGTCGCGGCGCATGGTGCCGCGGCCCCGGCGGCGCAGGAAGTCCAGCGCGGTGCGCACATGCGCCGGGTCGACTTCCACCCAGTTGCCGCGCAGTCGGACCAGAGGCTGCTTGAGGCGGGCGAGTTCGGCAAGTTCGCCGAGGTCCACCGGCTCCTCGCCGAGGACCGCCTCGAAGGAGAAGTCGACCAGGTCGGCAGGGCTGATCCCGCCGCGGCCGGACGGCCGCGGCTGCTCGCGTGCGGTCAACCTGAGCCCCAGCGTGCTCCGTCCCGACCACTCGGGCAGCACGACCGCGAATCCGGCCGCACTCAGGCGCGGGGCGGCATCGCGGATGAAGGCGTAGGCGCCGCCGGTCCCCATGGTGATGGCGGACGGGGCGAGCTCGCGCAGGGCGCTGTGCACGGCGGGATAGTGCCGGGCCGCACGGGCCAGGTCGCGCAGGACGGTGGACTCGACATCTTCGGGGAGCCACGTGCGGCCCTCGCCCAACCACAGGTCAGCGAGCGGCAGTTGCAGGCTCGGGTCAGCGCTGGACTGCACCCAGAACTCCACGCGCCACACCTCACCGCCGCTGGACGTGTGCCGAGCGGAGGTCTGCCCTGTGCCGGCGTCGCGGGTGTCCTGGGCCGTGCTGCTCTTCGGGGCGGAGACGTCCGTGCTGCCGTCGCGTTCCGGCTCGACCAGCCGGAACAGGAGCCGCGCCCGTCCGCGGGGGCGGTGGGCGGCGCGGTGCCACTCCTGGAGCCGCGCTGCGAGTGCCGCGGTTCCCGCGGCCGTCCGGTATGCGGAATCTTGGCTGGTCAGAGCCGTCGTCAGCGCCGATCGTCCGCGC
Source organism: Nocardiopsis rhodophaea (assembly GCF_039530945.1). NCBI lineage: Bacteria > Bacillati > Actinomycetota > Actinomycetes > Streptosporangiales > Nocardiopsidaceae > Nocardiopsis > Nocardiopsis rhodophaea. The sequence continues at coordinate 76,922 of NZ_BAAAPC010000024.1, read as the reverse complement.
TGTTGGCCCCGCGCGAGCGAGCCGAGCCGATCGCGCGCGGCGGCGTCCAGCAGGTCGCACAGCGCGGAGGGGACCAGCTCTCCCGCCTCCGTCCCGTGGGGGTCCAGATGGGCGCGGGCGACCGGTGGGAGCGCATCGGTGAGGCCACGGAGGTGCCGCGCGTCAGGGTCGCAGAGCACGGGCCGCCACACTGCGCGGGGCGGGTCACCGATGATCCGGGGGAGGACCCGGCCTTCGGAGACGAGCCGCGATGCGAACTGGTGCACCGCGATGAGGTGGTGCACCCCCGGGCCGAGGGCGAGGTCGCCCACGTCATGGGCCGTGGGGGAGCCCGCGCGGGTTGTCGAGGCGCTCATCAGCGCGGTGAGCGTCGTCGATGCCGCGGTCGGGGGAATGCGCACGGCGGGGATCCGCCACCGTCGGAGCCGGGGCTCGGAGACCGCGGGGGCGCCGCCGATTGGGCCGAGTGCGGGGGAGGGGAGGGGGTGGGTCGGCGAACCGGGGAGAAAAAGTTCTACCTCCGCCGGTAATGCCGCCGTGCCACCGGCCGTCTCGGTCAGGGAAGTGATCGCCGCCCGCAGCCGGGCGTGGTCCGCCGCATAGGGGTGGGGCCGGATGGCCTCCTGGGAGGTCGTCCGGGCGGGGAGCGCGGCGTCCTCGCCCCACAGGACCAGGGAACCGCCGCCATCCGCGGCCCCGCCGCCGGCCGCCCTCTCCCAGAGGCCGTGCAGGACCAGCAACCTCGGTCTCCCCCTTAGTCTCCATGGCGCCTGGGGACCTGACCGACCATGCGGCCGCACCCCGAACCGCGACCCTACCGGGCCGTTGACCCGGCTGAAGCCCGTCCCGGCGGGCGCCCGTGACGTTCGTGCCTGGGCTCCACGGAGGAACCCCTGGTGGTCAAATCTGACCACCAGGGGTGAATCTACAGTGTAAAGGTGGCCGTGGGGAATAACTTTATCCCCACGGCACATACCGCGCGGCTACGCCGCACGCTCTCCCAGCGCACCGCAGTGCCAGCCGGTCAGCGGTCAGCTGGGCCCCTCCTTTTCTCAGGTGCCGGACAGTTCCAGTTCCAGCACGTGGGACACCAGGTCGACCATCACGGCTTTGACCGACTCCCGCTCACGCGCGTCGCAGAGCATCACCGGCACGTTGCCATCCAGGTCCAGGGCGATCCGCACGTCGTCGGGCGCATGGGACGTATGGCCATCGAAGCAGTTCACCGCCACCACGAACGGCAGCTGCCGCTGCTCGCAGAAGTCGATTGACTCGAAGGAGTCCGCAAGCCGCCGGGTGTCGGCGAGCACGATCGCGCCCAGGGCGCCCTCGGCCAATTCGTCCCACATGAACGCGAAGCGCCCCTGCCCGGGGGTGCCGAACATGTAAATGAGGGTGCGCTCGTCCAGCGTGATCCGCCCGAAGTCGAGCGCGACCGTGGTCGTGTTCTTGTCCTCGACCCCCTGAAGGTCGTCGACGCCGATGCTCTCCTCGGTCATCACCTCCTCGGTGTGCAGCGACTCGACCTCGCTGAGCGCGGCTACAAGCGTGGTTTTTCCGGCTCCGAACCCACCAGCGACGAGGATCTTGAGGGTGTCGGGAACGATTCCCCCGTTGTCGGACATAAGGTGTCCCCCTTCACAGCGCGCGGATGCGCTCGATGACGGATCGCAGAGTCTCAGCGTCGGGTCGGTGCAGCTGCCACGGCGAGGCGTGCACCATGACGTGCCCGCGGTCGAGCAGGTCGGATATGAGGATTCGCAGGACCCCGAGCGGCAGGTCGGTGTGCGCGGCGATCTCGGCGACCGATACGGGCCGCGCGCACTCCCGCATGATCGACAGGTGTTCCGGTTCCAGCTCGGCGGGTTCCATCGTGGGGACCGCGACCACCTGGGAGGTCATGGCGAAATCGGAGCGGGAAGGGCGGGTACGGCCTCCGGTGAGCGAGAAGGGCCTGATCAGCCGCCCGTCGTCGGCGGCCGTCGGGCCGTGGTCATCCACCTCCACGGTGCTCACTCACCCAGGTCAGTCTCAGCCGCTCCCGGTCGCCGACCCGCTGAACGGGGCAGCGCGGACAGGTAGGGGCCGACCTGCCGCACGAGCCGGTTGATCTCGTAGGCGACCTGACCGATGTCGCAGTTGGAGTCGGCGACCAGGCTCAGGTGGGCGCCGTACCCGGCGGCCAGCACGAAGAGGAAGACGCTGTCCATCTCCACGATGGTCTGCCGCACCTCCTCCGCCCCCAGCTGCTTGCGCGCGCCCTTGGCCAGGCTGGAGAAGCCCGAGGTGATCGCGGCGACGCGTTCGGCGCGGTCGCGGTCGATGCCGGCCGATCCGGAGAGCATCAGCCCGTCGGCGGAGACCAGGACCGCTTCTCGGGCACCTGCGACCCGATCCACCAGATCGGTCAGCAGCCAGTCCAGGTGCGCGGACGCGGTCGGGGGAGTGGTGGTCGCCTCGTTCATCGGCTCTCCGTAAGTTGTTAGGCGGCCCGGGAGGGCCGGGTGTGGCTTATCGGTTCTTGTCATCAGTGGCTTCCGAGGAGTGGCCGCCCGACCCTCCGGGGCGCTCCGGTCGCTGATTGAGATCCGTGCAACGGTCGCTGTTTACGGAGATGACGACGGGGTGTTCCACGGGCCGACGGCACGAGGTCGAACGCCTGGAGGAACGGATGACACAGCCCCGGCCGAAGGTGTGGGTCGGTATCGACGCGGGCAAGGCCCACCACTGGGCAACCGCCATCGACCACACCGGCGCCACCGTGTGGTCGAAGACCATCCCCAACGACGAGCCCGCGATCCTGGACGCCCTCGCCGAGATCCAACCCCTGGCCGAAGAGGTCGTGTGGGGGATCGACATCTCCGGTACCGCCTCGGCGCTGCTGCTGGCCCTGCTCGCCGCCCACGGCCAGCGGCCCCTGTATGTGCCCGGACGCACCGTCAACCGCATGTCCGGCGCCTACCGGGGCGAGGCCAAGACCGACGCCCGCGACGCCTACGTCATCGCCGAAACGGTGCGCATGCGCTCCGACTTCGCGCCCATCGACGTGCCCGCCGAGACCGTCCGGTCCCTGGCCGTGCTGACGGGCTACCGCAACGACCTGACGGCCGACCGCGTGCGGGCGGTCAACCGGCTCCGCGACGCGCTGTGCTCGATCTTCCCCGCTCTGGAACGCGCCTTCGACTACTCGTCGGCCAAAGGCCCCCTCGTGCTGCTGACCGGGTACCAGACCCCCCGCGCGCTGCGCGGGACCGGCCGGACGCGGTTGGAGACCTGGCTGCGCAAACGGGGAGTGCGCGGCCCCGGCTCCATCGCCGCCACGGCGATGGAGGCCGCCGCCTCCCAGCGCGCCCAGGTGCCCGGCGAAGCCGTGACGGCGTCGATCGTGGCCGACCTGGCCCAGCGGATCCTGGACCTGGACGAGCGGCTCACCGACACCGAGAAGCAGATCCGCGAGGTCTTCCGCGGGCTGGACACCGCGGAGATCATCGAGTCCGTGCCCGGGTTCGGGCCCATCCTGGGGGCGGAGTTCATCGCTGCGGCCGGTGACCTGTCCGGCTACCGGGACGCGGGCCACCTGGCCTCGGCGGCCGGGCTGGTGCCCGTGGCGCGGGACTCCGGGAGACGGACCGGCAACCTGCACCGGCCCAAACGCTACAACCGCGCCCTTCGGCGGGTGTTCTTCATGTCCGCCCTTTCCTCCCTCAGGGTGGAGGGGCCCAACCGGGAGTTCTACCAGCGCAAGAGGGCTGAAGGACTCAAGCACGTCCAGGCGGTGATCGCGCTGGCCCGGCGTCGGGTGAGCGTGCTGTGGGCGCTGCTGCGGGACGGGAGGGTGTTCACCCCCGTCCCACCGGTCCCGCTGGCGGCTTGACAACTTCATTGAGACTCCTCGGTGTTGGTCATATCGTCTCCGGTTCCGCGGTCGGAGCGCCTGCCCTCGCGGATACCCGTTTGGAGGGCGCTCATCATGTCGCGGATCTCCTCCAGCGGACGCGCCGCGTCCGCTGCCTCGGTCGTCGGTGCCTCGGTCGATGGAGCGGGGAGGGAGTTGCCCTGGCGCCGGGACGTGCGGATACGCCGCGGTAGCCCCTTGTAGGTGTCGCCGGTGGGGGCGGCGGGGGACGGGGGCGTGGCGTGGTCCGCGGCCGCGGTGTCCAGGCGCGGGGAGGCTACGGGAGCCTCCGGGGCGGGGGAGAGTGGCGGTGATGCGGAGGGTATCGGCGGCCGGGCGGGCGCGGGCGTCGGGGCGTCGGTGTTGGTGGGGGTGGGGTGGTCTGTGGCAGTGCTCGGCTCGGCGCCGCCCTGCGACGCTTCCTGGGCCGCGCTGGGCTGGGAGGGCGCGTCGGTCTCGGGGCGCTGGTGGTCCCCCGTGTCGCTGCCGACGATGACCTGCGGCGGCAGGACGACGATGGCCTGCGTCCCGTTGTAGGGGGAGGGCCGCAGCGTCACCTTCAGGCCGTGCCGGTCGGCGATGGTCGCGATGACGAACAGCCCGAGCTGGGAGTCCTCGCGCATGTCCGCCAGGTCGAAGTCCGGGGGCGCGGCGAGGAGCTCGTTGGCGCGCGCGTAGCGGTCCGGCGGCATGCCGAGTCCGCGGTCCTCGACTTCCACGGCGTAGTGCCCGTTGGCGAGGGGCTCGCCGCGCACGGTGACGCTGGTGTGCGGTGGGGAGAAGGAGGAGGCGTTCTCCAAAAGCTCGGCGAGAAGCCGAACGAGGTCGCGTCCGGCATCGCCCTGCAGAGCCACGTTGGGCATGGGCAGCAGCCGGACGCGCTGGTAGTCCTCGATTTCGCTGGAGGCGGCCCGTGCGGCGTCCTGGAGCGGGACGGGGTCGGTTGGGCGGGTGTTGCGGGTGGCGGTGCCGCCGGTGAGGAGCATCAGGTTTTCGGCGTTGCGCCGCAGCTGCGTGCTGAGGTGGTCGATGCGGAACAGCGATTCCAGGACGTCGGGGTCGGTCTCGGAGTGTTCCAGGGCGTCCAGTAGCCCCAGTTGGCGGTGCACGAGGGTCTGGGTGCGGCGGGCGACGTTGCGGAACAGGTTGCGGACGCCGCCGCGCAGCCGGGTCTCCTCGACCGCGGCGGTGACCGCGGCCCGCTGGGCGGTGTTGAACGCCTCGGTGACCTGCCCGATCTCGTCGTTCCGCAGGACGGGGATGTCGGGGGACTCCGACTGGACGTCGACCGTCTGCCCGGCGCGCAGGCGGGTGGTGATGGCCGGCAGCCGATTGTCGGCGTAGTCGAGGGTGGCCTCGCGGAGGCTCTGCATACGGAAGGCGAGCCGCCGGGTGAAGCGCAGCGAGAGGACCAGCGAGGCCAGGACGACGATGAGGGACACCGTGCTCAGGGCGATGGCACGCCACAGCAGAGAGGTGGCCTCGTTGTGGATGCTGGTGATGACGGCTCCGGTGCGGTTCTCCTCGACCCGCTGGAAGTCGATGTCCACGGCTTCCTTGGCGGCCTTCCAGGACTGGCCGTTGACCGGGACCGGGGCAGTGCGCTCCGGGGCGGTGGCGACGACCTTGTCCTCCAGGGACCGCACGGTGCGGAAGAACGCGCTGTCGGCCAGGTCGTCGAAGATCTCGCGTTCGCTGTCACTGAGGTCGGGGGTGATCTGGGAGTACAGGTAGCGCTGGGCCCCGACGGCGGAGGCGAACGCGGCGTGGTCGTCGGTGGTCCACTTCTCGGCCGCATTGGCGTAGGTGAGCAGGGCGTCCTCGCGCGCCAGGTGCTCGCGGGCGCGCAGCAGGGAGGTGAGGCTGTGCGTGTTGTGGGCGAGGTGGTCCTCGACGAGTTCGGCCTGGGCGTCCCAGATGCGCAACGCCTCCTCGATGGCGCCGTCGTAGTAGGCGGCGGCTTCGGCGCGGCCGGGGGCACCCTCGTCCAGGGCGGCGCGGTGGTCCTTGAGCCCGTCGAGGGTCGTGTCGAAGCGCCGGACGCGGGGCCCGGCCGGGGCGGGGGCGTCCTCGTCGATCGAGACTCGGAAGGAGTCGATGGTCTCGTCCGTCTGGGTGCGGATGCGCGCCATGGTGTCGTAGCGGGGAGTCCGGCTCTCGGCGCGGGCGCCCGCGATGTACTCCATGGTGTAGCGGCGCTCGGTCTGCAGCTCCGCGATGACATCGAGGACCGGCGTACCGACGTCTTCGGTGAAGGCGGCGGTCGCGCGCAGTTCGAGCATGTCCTGGACCAAGACGGTGGTGAAGACAGCCCACAGTGCGAGCAGGGCGGCGCTGGGCAGGAGGGACAGGGAGATCAGCCGCGCCCGGAGGGATCGGCGCTGCTCAGTGGGCATGGGGGTGCTCATCGTGGGTGCGGGTGGGGGGCGTATGAGACGGGTCAGGGGGTGTGGCGCCCGGCGGCGGGGGAGATACGCCGGGCGAATTTTTGGTTGGGGGGTTCGGGTTTCGGTCGGGGGTGGGCGTGGAATCTGGGGATGGAGCTTCAAGGTGTGAGGGTCTTGAGCTAACCGGTGATCGGCGAATATCGCAAGCTATGCCCGATGTGGGCATCCTGTGGCGTTTATGTCATTGAGGGTGATTTCTGCTGGTTGAAGCGATGGCGATGTTGGATATTCAGATAGTTTGTCCCTTTTTTCGGCATTGTCCGGGATGCGTTTTCGGAATCGTTACCGTTTCACCACATTTGCCATGGCATCGTGATGGCTTGCCCGCGCCGACCACCCGACGGTCGTCTCCCCCGAACTCACCCCCGTCATTCACCGTTCCCCATGACCGAACCCCCCACGGGGATCCCCGTCCCCGGTTGCAAAGGATGCGCAGTGCCCAACGATTTCACCCGACCCTCGACCCGGCGGAGCCTGCTCACCGCGACGACCGCCCTCGGCGTCGCCGGCATGCTCATGCTCTCGGCGTGCGGCGCCCCGCCCTCCCCATCCGACGACGACGGCGGTGAGGCCGCGAAGGCCACGTCGGCCGAGGACTTCGGCGGGATGGACGCCCTCATCAAGGCGGCCAAAGACGAGGGCGAGCTCAACGTCATCGCCCTGCCCCCGGACTGGGCCAACTACGGCGAGATGATCTCCACCTTCGAGGAGAAGTACGGGATCACCGTCAACTCCGCCTCGCCCGACGCCTCCAGCCAGGAGGAGATCAACGCCGCCGAGCAGAACGCGGGCACCGACCGCGCCCCCGACGTCTTCGACCTGGGGCAAGCGGTGGCCCTGGCCAACGCCGACAAGCACTTCGCCTCCTACAAGGTCGAGACCTGGGATGACATCCCAGACAACCTCAAGGACAGCGACGGCCGCTACATCGCCGACTACACCGGCTACATGTCCATCGGCTACAACGCGGACGAGGTGCCCGAGCCCAAGAGCCTCAGCGACCTGCTCGGCGACGACTACAAGGGCAAGGTCGCCCTCAACGGTGACCCCACCCAGGCCGGAGCCGCGTTCTCCGGCGTGGTCATGGCCGCACTGGCCAGCGGAGGCAGCGCCGACGACATCGAGCCCGGCGTGGACTTCTTCAAGAAGCTGAACACGGCGGGCAACTTCCTGCCGGTCGACCCGACCCCCGCCACCATCGCCTCGGGGGAGACCCCGGTCGTCATCGACTGGGACTACACCAACGCCCAGCAGACCGTCGAGCTCAAGGACACGGCGGACTGGAGGGTCGTCATCCCTGAGGACGCGGTCGTCAGCTCCTACTACTACCAGGCGATCAACACCGACGCCCCCAACCCGGCGGCGGCCCGCCTGTGGCAGGAGTTCGTCTACTCCGACGAGGGACAGAACATCTATCTCAAGGGCTTCGCCCGCGCGGTCCGGATGGGCGCCATGGAAGAGGCGGGAACCCTGGACAAGGACGCCAGCGCGCAGCTGCCCCCCGCCCAGGGCGATCCCGTCGAGCTCACCGAGGAGCAGATCGAGAAGGCGAACGGCATTCTCGGCGAGCAGTGGGCCGCAGCGGTCTCCTGACCGCCGGCCGCCCGTGCGTCGCGTGGCCCCGGTGCTCCGGGGGTTCTCGGAGCACCGGGGCCACGCGCGGAGTTCTCGCGACGCGCGCCGTACACCGCACCCGACCGTGCGGGCGGTGGTTCGCCCCGGCGGCGCGAGCCCGATCTCGCCCTGCTCCGCAGGGGTTCGATTCCTTTCCCCGGCCAAAGCCGGGGCATCTTCGAGGGAGACGCGGTGAGTATCCTCAACGACCCTCCGCACGCAGGGGCACCGGAGCCACCCGGCCCCGCGCGCACCCGCGGCCGGGCCGTGATCTGGCTGCGCACCGTGCGCGCCTACGCCGGAGCGGTTCCCTTCTTCGCCTTCGTGGCGGTCTTCCTGCTGTGGCCCACCGGGATCGTCATCTCCGGCGCGCTGACCGGCCCCGACGGCACGTTCTCGCTGGACAACGTCGCGGCCGTCACCGGATCGGTGCATCTCGCCGCCTTCGGCCGCTCGGTCTGGGTATCCCTGATCACCGCTCTGATCGGCGCCATCGGTGGCGCCCTGCTCAGCTGGGCCGTCTCCGCCGGTTCGGGTAGCGCTGGAGCCGCGAGTCGGCTGCGCCGCGTCGTGACCGCGTTCTCCGGCGTCCTCGCCCAGTTCGGCGGCGTCATGCTGGCCTTCGCGTTCCTGGCGACCGTGGGCCTGCAGGGGTGGCTCACCCTGATCCTCCGCGACGCCCTCGGACTCGACCTGTTCGCCGGCGGCAACTGGCTCTACGGCATGCCCGGCCTGGTCCTGGTCTACTGCTACTTCCAGATCCCGCTGATGACCATCGTCTTCCTTCCGGCCCTCGACGGCCTGCGCAAGCAGTGGCGCGAGGCCAACGAGAGCCTCGGCGGTTCCGCCTGGCACTACTGGCGCTACGTCGCCGGCCCCATCCTCGCCCCGGCCTTCGCCGGATCGTTCCTGCTGCTGTTCGCTAACGCCTTCTCCTCCTACGCCACAGCGGCGGCACTGGTGTCCCAGGGCGGGCCGATCGTGACACTGCAGATCCGCAACGCGCTGACCAGCGAGGTCATTCTCGGTCAGGCCGACATCGGTTATGCGCTGGCCTTCGGAATGGTTGTAGTGGTCGCCGTTGTCATGTCCCTGTACGCACTGCTGCAAAGGCGGACCGCGCGATGGCTGCGCTGACCTCGACCCCCGTGCCCGCCGCGTCCAACGGCGCCGCCCCTGCCCGCCGCCGTCGCGGCGGGACCGCCCTGCTGCGCTGGACCATCCTGCTGGTCATCGGCGCTTACCTGCTGTTTCCGCTGCTGGCCATGTTGGAATTCTCGACGCGCGGTCCCGACGGGCGCACCGCCGAGGCGTGGCTGGCGATCGGCGAGGACCGGCAGCTGCTGACGGCCATCGCCACATCGCTGCAACTGGCCCTCCTGACCGTACTGGGCATGCTCGTGCTGCTGCTCCCCACCATGGTGCTGGTGCAGCTGCGCCTGCCGCGGCTGCACCGCCTCCTGGAATTCGTCTGCCTGCTGCCGCTGACCATCCCCGCGATCGTCATCGTCGTGGGCCTCGGCCCCATCTACGCCTGGGTTGGCTACCTCATCGGCGACACCCCGCTCACCCTGGCGTTCGTCTACATCGTGCTGGTGCTGCCCTACGCCTACAGGGCGCTGGACGCCGGACTGCGCGCCTTCGACCTCACGACACTGGCCGAGGCCGCCCAGAGCCTCGGGGCGTCGTGGTGGTCGGTGATGCTGCGGGTGGTGGTGCCCAACATGCGCGCGGCCATCCTGTCGGCCGCTCTGATCTCGGTGGCACTCGTGCTCGGCGAGTTCACCATCGCCTCCCTGCTGAACTACCCGACGTTGCAGGTGCAGGTGAACAACATCGGCAAGCGCGACGCCGCCCTGTCAGTAGCGGTCTCGCTGGCCGCACTGCTGTTCGGGTTCGTCTTGCTGCTGGCTCTGTCCTTCGCCGGACGCCACCGGCGCATGACGAAAAGGGAGGGGCGCTGATGCGGCCGACACCGGCACTGCGGGGAGGGGACGTGTCCACGCGATCCACGGAAAGAGAAGAGGCGACGATGACGACGGCTGGGAGCGCGTCCGAGCGGACGGGTGCACGGGGCGTTCCGGTCGAGCTGCGGGGGTTGGTGCGCGCGTTCTCCGGGGTGCGGGCCCTGGACGGCTTCGACCTGGACATGGCACCGGGAGAACTGGTCGCGCTGCTCGGCCCCTCGGGATGCGGCAAGACCACCGCCATGCGGGTGCTGGCCGGGTTGGAGCGCGCCGATGCGGGCTCGGTTCACGTGGGTGGGCGGGACATCACCCACCTGCCCGCGAACCGGCGCGACATGGGGATGGTCTTCCAGGCCTACAGCCTGTTCCCGAACATGACGGCGCTGGACAACGTGGCCTTCGGGCTGCGGCTGCGCGGCCGCGGCGCGGGCGAGCGCCGGACACGCGCGGGGGAGCTGCTGGAGCTTGTGGGGCTGTCGGCCCACGCGGCGCACTACCCGCACCAGTTGTCGGGCGGTCAGCAGCAGCGTGTGGCGATCGCCCGCGCGCTGGCCATCGAGCCGCGGGTGCTGCTGCTCGACGAGCCGTTGTCGGCGCTGGACGCGAAGGTCCGCGCGCAGCTGCGCGACGAGATCCGGCGGATCCAGCTGGAGGTGGGGACCACGACCCTGTTCGTCACCCACGACCAGGAGGAGGCCCTGGCGATGGCCGACCGGGTGGGCGTGATGCGTGCCGGGCGGTTGGAGCAGATCGCTGACCCCGCCACGATCTACGCGCGTCCGACCACTGAGTTCGTGGCCGACTTCGTGGGGCTGACCAACCGCGTGCCGGGGCGTGCCGCCGACGGTTACGCGGAGGTGCTGGGCGGGCGCGTCCCCCTGTTGGAGGGCTCGGCCGTGGGGGAGGAGGTGACCGTGCTTCTGCGGCCGGAGGCGCTGGAGCTGGCCGTCGACGCGACCGCGACGGCGCGGGTAGTCGCGTCGAGCTTCCTGGGATCGCTGGCCCGGGTGCAGGTACGCCTGGCCGATGGCCGCCTGGTCGTGGCACAGGTAGCGGGTTCCCTGATCGCTGACCTGACTCCGGGGACCGCGGTGGCGCTCACGGCCCGGCCGGTTCCCGCGCTGGCCGCGGCCTCCTAGGCGCCATGTCCGCCGACCCCCGGATTCCCCCAGAAGATCTACAGTGTAAAGGTGGGTGTGCGTCTTTCTATCGTGCCACCGAGCCCTTAGGCCAGCGTGCGGAAGTGCGTAATCAGCCGCCGGTCGCCGTCGAGTAGATGGAACGCCAGCCCCGGAGGGGCACTGTGGTCGGTCCGGCCGTCGCCGATCTCCCACGGCAGACGCAGGGTGGAGTTGACGCCGACCGCGCCGACGTGGGGGCGGTCGGCGAAGGTGGTGGACACAGCGGTGTGGGCGTGCCCCGTCAGGACCGCCGCGACGTCGGGGAAATCCTCGATCACGGTCGCCAGTGCGGCACCATCGCGCAGCCCCATGTCGTCAATGCCGGGGTGGCCCAGCGTCGCCGGCGGGTGGTGGAGGGCGATGACGACGGGTGATCCCGATGTCGCGGACGCCAGCTGCTCGCGCAGCCAGGCGAGGCCCTCCTTCCCCAACTCGCCGTAGGGCTCACCGGGCACCGTGGCGTCGAGCAACACGAACAGCGTGCCGCCGACCCGGCGCACCTGGTGCAGGGGTGCTCCGGGCTGGTCGGGGAACGCGAGAGCGGACCGGGGGAGCAGCGCCGATTCCCGCAGCGCATCGCGGTCGTCGTGGTTTCCCGGGCAGATGAGCACAGGGGCGGACTGGTCCAGTAGTTTCGTCACCACGGCGTATTCCTCGGCCGTCCCGCGGTCGGCGACGTCGCCGCTGAGCAGGATCGCGTCCACCGGGCGGGTGAGTGTGGCCAGGTGGTCCACCACGCGGCCGAACCGTCGGCGGCTGCGCTCCGTGGTGTCGATGTGGGGGTCACTCACATGGGCGATCACGAACATGGCGCGCTCCTTCGCTGGGGAGGGGAAGGCCGAGGATGGTTGCGGTAATGGGCGTTACCGAGGACGATAACCAGCTGTGGAGCCGCCGCGGCCCACGTCGCGGGGTCGCCGCCCCCCTCGCTGCGGGCGGGCCCCGGTGGGGATGACTGCCCCTGGAGCATGGGGGGCATTCGGTGAGCATGTGAGAGCCTGGGGCACATGTCGGTTTCGTCGGCGCGGGAGAACGGCATGCACTCGGGGCGCAGGGGGACGGTGATCGCTTCAGCCGCGGTCGATGACGCCGAGGCTGTGGGGGAGATCCACGCGAGGGCGTGGAGCGTGGCCTACCGCGAACTTTTCGCGCCCGAGCACCTCGCCGCGATGGCCCGCCATCGGCGAACCAAGTGGCGGCCGGTGATCGCGGGGCTGGGGGCCAATGGCGACATCCTCCTGTTGGCCCGGTTCGACGGCAGGCCGCTGGCGTTCAGCTACGCGGGGCCGTCGCCGACGCGTGCGGGGGCGGCCGAGATCTTCGCGTTCTACAGCCACCCTCATGCGTGGGGGAGCGGCCTGTCCGGGCAGCTGATGGATGCCGTGCTCGCGCGACTGTCCGCAGCGGGCTTCCGCCGTGTCCACGTCTGGACGCTGCGGGAGACGCCGCAGTCGCACCGTTTCTATACGAAGTGCGGGTTTCGTGCGTCGGGTGCGCACAGGCGCCGTGCCATGGGGGACGGGGACCTGCACGAGCAGGTCGAGTACGAGCGCTTCGTGTCGCCGTCCCCGTAGTGCGGGAGGGCGGTCCGGCGGTAAGGAACCGGGTCATTCCGCATGCGGGCACACGGTTGTCTCCGTAGGATCCCTACAAATCTACAATGTAAAGGTGCTTGTGCTTGATGCCATCAGCACTACAGCACAATAAATGGAGCGGCTACGCCGCACCCACCTCCTCAAACGCACGAAGGACGATTGTATGGCCCAGGAGCAGACCTGGCATATCGGGACGAATGGTCCATGGTTGACTGTCTCCGGGGAGACGCGTCACCCGCGAGGAGCGGTCCTGATCCTTCATGGCGGGGACGTCAACAGCACCGCGGCCACAACCCCCTGGGAGGCCGCCGTGTTGCGGATGATCCCGTTCGCCTGGGCCCTGCGCCGTGCCTGGTCCGACTCCGGCCTGGTCGTGATGCGGCTCCGGCTGCGCCTACGAGGCTGGAACGGCACCGGAACTGACGCCCTGGCCGACACACGGCGGGCGCTGGAGGAGGTCGAGCGCCGCTTCGGCCCGATCCCGGTGGTCACCACCGGTCACTCCATGGGCGGGCGTGCGGTGCTCCGTGCCGCCGACGCGCCTCACGTGCGCGGTGTGCTCGGGCTGGCACCTTGGATCTGCGATAACGACCCCGTGGAACCGCTGCGCGATCGACACCTCCTCATCGCCCACGCCGACTTCGACGCCACCACCAGCCCCGACGAGTCCCGCGCCTACGTGCACCGCGCACGCGAAGTCGCTGCCAGCGCCGACTTCGTCCCCGTCCACCTGGACTCCCACCCCATGGTCCGGATCAGTCGGTGGAATGAGCTGGCCGTGGCATTCACCGGCCACGTCCTGGGATGGGCGGGTACGTGCACAGCGGCCCGCTAGGGTTCGGGCACGACACCGGGGCAGCTCCGGCCTGCCGCGCCGACCTCGCCTCCTTCTACCCCGTCACCCCCCGCGCCTGCTCCACGGCCTCGCCAAGGAACCGCGCCACCGCGTCCACGCCGTCCACCAGAGCGGACGGTTCCGGGGCCAGGTCGGAGTAGATCTTGTCGATGCCCCGCAGGTCGGCCAGGTCCAGCAGCCGCTTCTCGTTGGTCACCCAGATCCCCCGCGCGGCCAGGATGGCGTGCGCGGCCTGTGCAGCGGCCGTGGCGATCGCTCCGGCCGTCTCGGTGACATGGCCCCGTTGGGCGTGCGCGGCGCGGGCGTAGGAGAGTGTCAGGTCGGCCTGGCCCCACCACCGGGCGGGCGCCGCGTGGCGCAGTGCCTCGGGGTACTCCGGTCGCGGCAGGTCGCCGTGGAGGAAGCGGTTGACCGCGAGTTCCGCGACGACCAGGTAGGTGGGAATCCCGGCGAGGTGGAAGGCGAGGAGCTCGACGTCGAAGCGCCCATGGCGGGCTTCGGCGATGCGGTGCTCCACGTCGTCGAGGTCGCGGTAATGCACGTCGACGTGGCGTTCGTCGTAGGTGATCCAGGCGCCTCCGTTGAAGACCCCGCCGCCCCATTCCCCGATATCGAAGACCTGTCCATCCCAGCCGAGGGAGCGCAGGTGGTCGGGGTCGAAGTCGCGGCGGTAGTAGATGGCGAAGTCGAAGTCGCTGTCGGGGGTGTGGGTGCCCGTGGCGCGTGATCCGCCGAGGGTGACGGCATGCACGCCGGGGAGGGCGGCGAGGGTGGCGGTGATGTCGTGGGTGAGGTGGTCGTCACTGAGCCGCATGTCCGCAATCTAGTGGAGGGGCGCGACCGTATGCTGATCGGCGTGCTGAGAGAAGTTGTCGCGACGCGGTATGTGCTGCCGTTGCGTGAGGGTGGATCGTTGCCGGGTTTGGTCGAGGCTGATGACCTGGGCATGTACGTGGTGAAGTTCCGGGGCGCGGGGCAGGGGCGTAAGACGCTGGTGGCCGAGGTGATCTCGGGTGAGCTGGGTCGGGCGTTGGGGCTGCCCGTTCCGGAGTTGGTGCTGGTGGAGGTCGACGCGGTGATCGGTCGCGGTGAGCCCGATCCGGAGGTGCAGGAGCTGCTGAAGGCCAGTGGCGGGCTGAACCTTGGGATGGACTTTCTGCCGGGGTCGCTGGGGTTCGATCCGCTGGCTTTCGGGGTGGACGCGGAGTTCGCCGGGCGGGTGCTGTGGTTCGACGCGTTGGTCGGCAATGTGGATCGGACGTGGCGTAATCCGAACATGCTGGTGTGGCACGGTGCGCCGTACTTGATCGACCACGGGGCGACGTTGATCTTCCAGCACAACTGGCGGGGGTCGGACGGCGCGGTGGCGCGGGCCTATGACGCGTCGGATCATGTGCTGCTGCCGGTGGGACCGGATGTTGCGGCGGCGGATGCGGCGTTGGCGCCGTTGGTGACGGAGGAGCTGCTGTCGGAGGTGACGGCCCTGGTGCCGGATGAGTGGCTGGTGGAGGAGCCGGGGTTCGGTTCGGCGCAGGAGGTGCGTGAGGCGTTCGTCGGGCATTTGCTGGGGCGCGTTGCTGAGCGCGGCTGGCTGCCGGAGGTGGTCCGGTGACGCGGGAGGTGTTCGAGTACGCGCTGGTGCGGGTTGTTCCGCGGGTGGAGCGCGGTGAGCAGGTCAATGCGGGGGTGATCGTGTACTGCCAGGCGCGGGGGTTCTTGGCGGCGCGGTGCGCGTTGGATGAGGAGCGGTTGTCGGTGCTGGACGCCTCGGTGGACGTCGCGGGGGTGCGTCGGGCGCTGGATGCGGTAGAGGCGGTGTGCCAGGGCGGCGGCGCGGCCGGTGCGGCGGGGTGTGAGTCGGCGGGGCGGCGGTTCCGCTGGTTGACGTCGCCGCGCAGCACGATTGTGCAGCCGGGGCCGATTCACACCGGGTTGACTGATGACCCGGAGGGGGAGTTGGAGCGGTTGTTGGATTCGCTGGTGCGCTGATGTCGGAGGGCCGAGTGCGGTAGCGCGGAGGTGTGGTGTGTCCCCGGTGGCCGGTTGTGGCCGCCGGGGACACGTGTGTTCGGGGGGTGGGTCAGGCGAACCAGTGGGCGGCGCCGGTGTGGGGGTCGGTGTAGGCGAGGGGGTGTTCGTTGTGGCAGAGGAGGTGGGTGATTCCGGGGCTGGGGTCGGGCTCTGGGGCGGTGATGTGGGGCAGGGCGGCGGGGGGTTCTTGGGCGAACCAGTGCAGGTCCAGGGGGCGGATCTGGTCGGTGAAGCGGTCGCGTTCTTTGTCGCTCAGGTAGGTGAGGACGGTGGTGTGGAAGACGACGAGGGTGGTGTCGGCGGGGGCGTGGGCGATGGCGTCGGGGAGGCGTTCGTTGAGGTCGCCTTGGATGAGGTGGGGTGGGTCGGTGCGGGCGATGGCGATGGCGGCGTCGAGGCGCTGGGTGCGTTGGTGGTGTTCGGGCCAGATGAGGCTGTGGAGCCAGCGTGTGTCGTCGGGGTCGTGGATGTCGAGGGGGTTGAGGTCGATTCCGATGCGTGCGGCGATGTCGAGGTGGGGGTGGGGGGGCGGGGTGGGGCCGGTGGCGGGTGCGGTGATGCGGAGGGGGGAGTGGGGGTCGCCGGTGAGGTGGTCGTCGGTGTCGTAGGCGTAGCGGTCGGGGTAGAGGCAGAGGCCGGCGGAGGCACCGACTTCGATGAGGGTGAGGGGTTGGGGGAGGGCGGTGAGGAGGGGGTGGAGGGGTGCGCAGCGGGCGGGTTCGTTGGTTTGGGTGCGGCGGCGTTGCATGAGGGGGGCGATGCGGTGCCAGTTGTCGAGGAGGGTGCGGCGGAGGTGGGGGAAGGAGGTGGGGGTGCCGGTGAGGTGGCGGGTGGCGGCGAAGAGGAGGTTGGGCTGGTGGCAGCGTGGCGGGAGGGTGTTGAGGAGGGCGAGGAGGGTGGGGTCGGCGGCGATGCCGCGGGCGAGTTCGGTGTAGAGGGGGGATGTGGTGGCTTCGTGGGTGGCGAAGTGGTGGTAGCGGGTGGCGATCGCGGTGGTGGTCATGGGTGGGCCGTTTCCGGGTCAGGGGGCGGCGGGTGCTGGTGTGGGGTGGGTGCTGTTTACCCGGGGTGTGACTGGAGGTAAACGCGGGGCTGTTGGTTGTGGGTGGGGCGTGGGGTGGGTGGTTAGCGTGGTGTGAGTCACGTGTTGGGGGTGATGGTGATGACTGTTGGCGGGTTGACCACGTGTCTGTGGTTTGACGGGCAGGCGGAGGAGGCGGCGGTGTTCTACACGTCGGTCTTCGCGGATTCGCGGATGGGGCGGGTGGGGCGTTGTACCGAGGCGGGTCCGGGGCCTGTGGGCTCGGTGATGACGGTGGAGTTCGAGGTGGAGGGGCAGAAGTTCGTGGCGTTGAACGGCGGGCCGGAGTTCACGTTCAATGAGGCGGTTTCGTTTCGGATCTTCTGCGCGGACCAGGCGGAGCTGGACTACTACTGGGACCGGTTGTGTGCGGGGGGCCAGGAGGTGGCCTGCGGGTGGTTGAAGGATCGTTTTGGGGTGGCGTGGCAGGTCATCCCGGACGGGTTGATCGAGATGCTGGGGGATGCGGATCCGGAGCGGGCGAAGCGGACGACCGAGGCGATGCTGTCGATGACGAAGCTCGATTTCGCGGCGTTGCGGGCGGCCTATGAGGGGCGGTAGCGGCCGCGTGTGGTGACGGCCCGTCGATCCCTGCCGGAGGGGTCTGCGGGCCGTCGGTTTTGTGGGGGTCAGTCGAGGGTGTCGGCCCGTCCGGTGGCCGGGGCGCGGTCGTCGCTGGGGATGGGGTGGCCGCGTGGGGGAATGCGGTTGGCGCGGCGGGGGTCGATGCGGGTGAGGGAGCCGTCGGCGAAGCGTTGGGCGATGGCGGTCATGGCGGTGAGTGCGGAGCGGATCTGGCGCTGTTCGGCGTGGGGGCCGATGTCGCTGAGTTCGATGAGGACGCTGCCGCTGCCGCGGAGGCCGTAGGCGTTGCGGGCGATGCCCCGGTAGTTGCCGCCGGGGTAGGTGCTGACGTTGGCGGCGGGGTGGGAGGCGTTCATGGCGTTGGCGGCGGCGACGGAGACCTGGCGGGCGAGGTCGGTGGGCTCGGTGTCGACGTCGGGGTGGGTGGGCCACATGACGGAGGCGGTGATTTCGCGGCCGTGGGCGTCGGTGTAGCGGCCTTGCATGTGGTAGTCGACGACGATGTCGGGGTCGGTTTTGGCGTAGGTGCGTTGGACGGCGGCGGATTCGGGGACGGGGTTGTCGTCGGGGTGGAGGTCGGGGGCGTGGTAGCGGTTGGGGTCGTAGCCCTTGCCTTTGTGGCCGTATTCGGGGTTGGCGTGGGGGCCGTAGTTGTAGCGCCAGTCGAGTTCGGAGCCGTCGGGGTTGGCGCGGACGACGATGTCGATGGTGAGGCGGGAGCGGATCCAGTGGTGCCAGGGGGTGGTGCCGGTGCCGATGTGGCGGAGGAATTCGAGGGCGGCGGGGGTGCCGAGGGGTTCGTCGCCGTGTTGCTGGGTGATGTAGAGGAGGCGGCGGGGGCCGGTGCCGAGGGTGGCGTTGTAGATGGGCCGGTTTTGGTTGGTGCGGCCGATTTCGGTGACGTCGATGCGGCCGTGGCTGCGTTTTTCGAGGTGGTGGAGGTGGTGGGTGAGTTCGGCGGTGTCGGGGCGGGGGTCGATGGGGTGGCCGGAGGTGGCCAGTGTGGCGGGTGGTGGTGTGGCGGCGTGGGCGGGGGTGGTGAGTGCGGGGGTGGTGGCGAGGGTGAGGGCGGCCAGGAGGGTGGTGAGTTTGTGTGTGGGGGTCATGGGGGGTCAGTGTGCCGGGGGGAGGGCGGGGGCTCAAGGGCCGCGGGGGCGGTGTCGGGTGCGGGCGGGGTGGGTGTGTGGGTGTGTGGGTGCAGGTTGGGGGCGTGGCGGGGGAGTTGCTGTTGGGTGAGGAAACCGTGCACAGTAGGGCTCGTTCAGGAGACGTTCGTCGTTTTTGCGACATGAGGGTGGCGGCCGGGTGGCGGCCCCTGTAGGTGGAGGAGTTGCCGGCATGCGGCAGTCGCGCGCGGATGGGGTGGCGCAGGCCCCGCGGTTCGATGTGCTGGGGGATATCGCCTATCACCGTGCCAATACGGCGGCGCGTAGCAGGGTGTTCGCGCGTCGGGGCGCTGAGGGCGGCTGGGGGCATGTGACGGCGGGTGAGTTCCTCAGTGAGGTGACGTCGCTGGCCAAGGGTTTGATCGCGGCGGGTGTGGGCGCTGGTGACCGGATTGTGGTGGTCTGTGGTGCCCGCTATGAGTGGGCGCTGGTGGCGTTCGCGGCGTGGGTGGTGCGCGCGGTGGTGGTGCCGGTGCCGTCGTCGGCGTCGGCGGAGCGGGTGCGTCATGTGCTGCGGGACTGCGGTCCGGCCGCTGTGGTGGTGGAGGATGGGCGCCATGCGGGCACGGTCGCCGGTATTTCGGCGGAGTTGACGGAGCTGGCGCGGACGTGGCGGTTGGATGAGGGGGGTTTGGAGGCGATCGCGCGTCCGGGCGCCTATATGGATCCCACGGCGGTGCGGTTTCGGCGGGAGGAGGCGCGTCGGGAGGATCCGGCGGTGATCGCCTACCCGGTGGGGCGTGTGGTGCGGGCGCGTGGTGTGGTGTTGACGCACGGGAATGTGCTGGCTGCGGCTGACGGTGTGGTGCGCCGGTTGGGTGCGGCGTTGGGTGGTGTCGAGGAGGGGCGTGCGGCGGCGCTGCTGCAGCTGCCTCCTTCTGATGTGCACGGGTTGGCGGCGTTGGTGGCGTGCTTGGTGGGGCAGGTGCGGGTGGGCCTGTTGCCGCTGGGTGCGGGGTGGTTGCGTGCGGTGCGGGAGTTTCGGCCCACGGTGGTAGTCGCGACGCCGCGGTTGTTGGAGGAGGTGCACGCGGTTGAGCGGTCGCGGGCGCGGGAGACGAGCTGGGACAGTCTGAACGCGTATAACGCGGCGACGGACCTGGCGGTGGATTTCGACCGGGCCGAGCGCAAGGGCGCCTGGAAGCGGGTGTCGATGGCGATGTACGACTGGATGTACGCGCGGATCCGGGAGGCGTTGGGCGGTCGGGCGCAGTTCGTCGTGTGTGCGGGGTGGCCGCTGAGCGAGAAGATGGACCGGTTTTACAGCGGTGCGGGTATCCCGGTCTATCAGGCGTTTGGGGTCCCGGAGACCGGTGGTGCGTTTGTGGTGAACGCTCCGGGGGAGCGTCGTGCGGGGGCGCAGGGGCGGCCGTTGCCTGGGGTGGAGGTGAGGCTGTCGCGTGAGGGCGAGCTGCACGTGCGCGGTGAGGGCGTGTTCGGGGGGTATTGGCGTGATGAGGCGGCCAGTCGTGGGGCGTTCCGCGACGGGTGGTTGGCGACGGGGTTTGTCGGGGAGATGGACGCCGAGGGGTATGTGAGCGTGGTGCAGCGGATGCGCCCGCAGGCGACGTTGGAGGCGCCGCTGGCGCCGGCGCGGCCGCGTCCGCGGGCGCCGCGGGGCGGGGGTGCTGTGGCGGAGTCGGCCCCGGGCGTCGCGGCGGAGAGTGGTCCGATGCCGGCGGTGGTACCGGAGGCGGCCGCGCCGGTGGCGTCGGAGGTGCCGTCTGCTGGGTCGGGGTCGGCGCCTGAGAGGGCGGCTTCGGCGGCGCCGTCGGCATCGGCCGCGGTGGGTGCTGCGGTGGACCAGGTGGCGGCTCTGGAGCAGCGGTTGCAGGCGCATCCGTTGGTGAGCCAGGTGATGCTGATCGGGCAGGGGCGCCCGTATGTGAGTGCGTTGATCACGTTGGTGCGTGACCAGTTGGAGTACTGGCGGTTGGTGAACAGTCGGCCGTTGTCGATGGCGCCGGAGGAGATCGCGTCCGATCCGGAGTTGCTCAAGGAGATCCAGGCGATCGTGCATGAGGCGAACGGGACGGTGCCGCCGGGGTTGGCGGTGCGGGCGTTTCATGTGCTGGCTGAGGAGTTCACGCCGCAGAGTGGGTTGGTGTTGCCTTCGGGTGAGTTGCGGCGCGATGCGGTGCTGCGGGCGTTTGCTGAGGAGATCGACGGGTTGTACCGGACGCCTGAGGGGGGTCCGCGCGAGTAGCGGTGCGGCGTGTGGTGCGCCGGGGCGGCTGGATGTGGGCGTTATTGGTTGGTGGCGCCATTGTGCGTCTGCGGCCGGTTTGTGGGCTGGTCCGGTGGCGGTGCGGGCGGTCATAGCGTCGGCACCGGCGCGGCGCGGGGCGTGGGGGTGTGGCTGTGGGGTGGGGTTAGGCGTTGTTGAGGTAGGCGAGTACGGCCAGGACGCGGCGGCTGTCGTCGTTGGAGGGCGGCAGGTCGAGCTTGGTGAAGATGTTGTTGATGTGCTTGCTGACTGCTTTTTCGGTGATGAAGAGGCGTTGGGCGATGGCGGAGTTGGAGCGGCCTTCGGCCATTTCGCTGAGGACTTCGCGTTCGCGGGGTGTGAGGGCGGCGAGGGGGCCGTCTTCGCTTTGTTTGGCGAGGAGCTGGGAGATGACGGCGGGGTCCATGGCGGTGCCGCCGGCGGCTACGCGGCGGATGGCGTCGATGAATTGGCCGATGTCGAAGACGCGGTCTTTGAGCATGTAGCCCACGGCGCCGCCGTTGTCGGAGAGGAGTTCGCGGGCGTAGAGCTGTTCGACGTGTTGGGAGAGCACGAGGATGGGCAGCCCGGGGACGCGGCGTCTGGCTTCGATGGCGGCTTGGAGTCCTTCGTCGGTGAAGGTGGGGGGCAGGCGGACGTCGACGACGCCGACGTCGGGCTGGTGCTCCAGGAGGGCTTTGAGGAGGTCGGGGCCGTTGTCGACGGCGGCGACGACCTGGAGGTCGTGGGCTTGCAGTAGCCGGATTAGTCCATCGCGGAGGAGGGCGAGGTCTTCGGCGATGACAACACGCACGGGAGCTCCATCGTGACGATTGTCGGCCCGCCTGCCGGGCTGACGATGCTTATCGTGCCATCGAATGCGCCGAGCCTGCGACGGATGCCGTGGAGGCCGGTTCCTTGGGAGAGGTCGGCGCCGCCTTTTCCGTTGTCTCCGACGAGGAGGACGAGGCGGCCGCCGCCGTGGTTGATGCGGACCCAGGCGCGGGTGGCGTCTGCGTGTTTGGCGGTGTTGGTGAGGGTTTCGGCGATGGCGAAGTAGGCGGCGGATTCGACGGGGGCGGCGAGGCGGCCGGGGAGGTCGATGTCGACGTCGATGGGCAGGTGCTGGGTGACGGCTAGGGCGCGGACGGCGCCTTGGAGTCCGCGTTCGACGAGGACGGGTGGGTGGATGCCGCGGACGAGGTCGCGGAGTTCGGTGAGGGCTTGGCGGGTGGTGTCGCGGGCTTCGGTGAGGAGTTGTTGGGCGGTGTGGGGGTCGTGGGTGAGCATTTGTTCGGCCATGCCCAGGCTCATGCCGAGGGCGACGAGGCGGGCTTGGGCGCCGTCGTGGAGGTCGCGTTCGATGCGGCGGACTTCGGAGGCTTGGGCGTCGATGGTTTCGGCGCGGGAGGTGGCGAGGTGGGCGACGCGTTGGGCGAGGCGGGCTTTTTCGTCGGGGGCCAGTAGCCAGCGGTTGAGGTGGGCGTAGCCGCTGACGCTGATGGGGGTGATGGCCCAGGAGACGAGGATGAGGAGGAGGGCGGGGAGGAGGGTGATCAGGGCGCTGGTTTGGTCGTGGGGTGGGGTGAGGTTGTAGTAGCTGTCGGGGGCGGTGGTCCACAGCACGGTGCTGTAGAGGGTGAGGTGGGCGGCTTGGGCGATGAGGAGGGCGGGCAGGGCGGCGATGGCGGCGCCGATGAGGCCGTTGACGAGGAGCCAGGTGAGGTCGCGCCAGGTGGTGGGGTCGGTGAGGATGGCGCCGACGCGGCGGGCGATGCCGGTGGCGGGGAGTGGGTTGTAGGGGGAGGGGACGGGTCCGCTGGGCAGGAAGTGGCCGAGCATGTGGCGGTGGGTGTCGGCGTGGGCGCGGATGAGGGGGGTGAGGAGGACGATGAGGGGGAGGCCGACCCAGATGAGGGAGAGGAGGGTGGCCAGGGCGTAGAGGATGAGGAGGATGAGCCCGGTGGCGGCGTGGGCGACGAACAGCAGTGACCAGGCCAGCAGGTTGGTGCGGCTGGCGTGCTGGTAGTCGATGCCGGCCAATGTGGGGTCCTTTGCGGGTGTGGCGGGGTGGGGGTGTTCTGCCTTTCATTGTGGCTGAGGGGGGCGGGGGTGGCCGGGGTGGTGGCTCCCTTGTGGTGGCGGGTCGGAGGGGGTGTGGTGTTTGTGCTGGTGAGGGGTGGGGGCGGGGGTTGGGGTGATGCCGCGGGCTTTGCAAGAGGGTTTCAGTTTTTGAAATTTCTTGCTAGCTTCTGCGCAATCCTTCCGCCACGGGGGACACGGCGGCGAGGACCACCCCCCTGACCCCCACCCCCAAGGAGGCACCATGCGTCTGGCCCCCACCGCTGCGGCGGCGCTCGGCCTGGCCCTGGCCCTGACCGCCTGCGGCACCGGCGGCGCGGAACCCGCCGCGGGCTCCACAGAGATCACCTTCTGGGACACCTCGGACGCCACCACCGAGGCCCCCGTCTTCCGCGACCTCATCGCCGACTTCGAGGCCGCCCACCCCGACATCACCGTCCACTACGAGAACGTCCCCTTCGCCGACGCCCAGGAGCAGTTCAAAACTGCCGCGCAGGCCGGCACCGACGCCCCCGACGTCATGCGCGCCGACGTCGGCTGGGTGGCCGAACTCGCCGCCCTGGGCTACCTGGCCCCCCTCGACGACACCCCCGCCCTGCAGGACCCCGAGGACTTCCTGCCCACCCCGCTGTCGAGCACCCGGCACGCGGGCGCCACCTATGCCGTCCCCCAGGTCACCGACTCCCTGGCGCTGCTGTACAACAAGGACCTGCTGGCCCGGGCCGGCCACGACACGCCCCCCGCCACCATGGAGGAGCTCAAACAGGTCGCCCTGGACGTCAACGACGCCACCGACGCCACCGGCCTGTACCTCAACGCCGCCGACGGGTTCTTCCTCCTGCCGCACTACTACGCCCACGGCGGCGACCTGCTCGACGTGGAGAAGCAGCAGATCACCGTCAACGACGACGCCGGCGTGGCCGCCCTGGAGGAGGTCCTCGACCTCATCGACTCCGGTGCCGCCGCCGATCCCGCCCTGACCGATACATACGCCACCATGCAGACCGCCTTCAAGGACGGCGACGTCGCCATGATCTTCAACGGCCCCTGGTCACTGGGCCAGATCCGCTCCGGCTCCGCCTTCAGCGGCAACGCCGACAACCTCGGCGTTGCCCCCCTGCCCGCCGGGCCCCAGGGCCGGGGCGGCCCCACCGGCGGCCACGACTACGCCGTATACGCCGGATCGGGCGACCTGGACGCCTCCTACGCGTTCATCCGGTTCATGGCATCGGCCGACAGCCAGGCCACCATTACCAAGGAACTGGGGCTGCTGCCCACCCGCGCCTCGGTCTACGAGCGCGAGGAGATCGCCTCCCACCCCACCGTCCGCGCCTTCCAACCCGCCATCGACACCGCCCACCCCGGGGTGTGGATCCCCGAAAGCGGCACCCTCTTCCAGCCCTTCACCCACCAGCTGCCCGCCGCCGTCTCCGGGCACGCCACCGCGCACGAGGCCCTGGACGCCGTTGCCGCCGACTACCGCGACGCCCTGGGATGGGACTGAACCGCACCATGACCACCACCCTGCCCGCCCGGCGCCCCGCGCCGGCCGCACCGCGGCGCCGGGTACGCCGCGGCGTACCCGGCCCGCTGCGCCGCGCCCTGACCGCCCACGGCCACGCCTGGCTCCTGGTCGCCCCCGTGGTGATCGTCACCACCGTCATCATCGGCATCCCGTTCGCCCGCGGCCTGTACCTGTCGCTGACCAACGCCACCGAGGCCACCGTCGGGCGCACCATCGGGATGAACGAGATCCCCGCCACCTACACCTTCGTCGGCGCCGACAACTACCTCGCCATCCTGTCGGGCGAGACCGGAGCGTTCTGGCCGCGCCTGGCCTGGACGCTGGTGTGGACCGTGGTGTGCATCGCCGCCCACTACGGGCTGGGCCTGGGCCTGGCGCTTCTGCTCAACCGGCCCCTGCGCGGGCGCGCCGCCTACCGGATGGCGATGGTGCTGCCCTGGGCGGTGCCCCCGTTCGTCACCGCCTTCACCTGGCGGTTCCTGTTCAACCAGGACTACGGGGTGTTCAACGCCGCCCTGACGAGCCTGGGGCTGCCCGCCGTGGCCTGGCTGAACGACCCGCTGACGGCCAAGATCGCCGTCATCTGCGTCAACGTGTGGGTGGGGGTGCCGTTCATGATGCTGGCCCTGCTCGGCGGCCTGCAGTCCATCCCCGCCGAGCACTACGAGGCCGCGCGCGTGGACGGGGCCTCGGCCTGGCAGCGGTTCGTCCACATCACCCTGCCCGGGCTGCGCCCGATCAGCGCCCCGGTGGTGCTGATCGGCACGATCTGGACCTTCAACCAGTTCCCGGTGATCTACCTGGTCACCGGCGGCGGACCCGGCGACAGCACCGAACTGCTGGTCACCTACGCCTACCGGATGGCCTTCGAAGGCATCCGCGACTACAGCGGCTCGGCCGCCTACGGCATGCTCATCCTCCTGCTGCTGGTCGCCATGGCCGCGGTCTACCAGCGCGCCCTACGACGCGGAGGCACCGCATGGTAACCGCCACCCCCCGCACCCGCGCGCCGCGGTGCGTGCGCTCCCGCGCCGCCTCCGCGGCCCTGCACGCCACCCTGCTGGCCGCCGGCGCCTGCGCCGTGCTCCCGGTCGTCTGGGTCGTGCTCACCTCGCTCAAACCCCGCGGCGCCTGGCAGTCGAGCCGCATCGAGCTGTTCCACGACCCCTCTCTGGACAACTACGTCCAGGTGCTGGGTTCCACGTCGTTTGTTACGTGGTTCGCCAACTCCCTCGTCGTCGCGGGCGGCACCACCGCTGTCGCCCTGATCACCGCCGCCACCACCGGCTACGCGCTGAGCCGGTTCCGCTTCCCCGGGATGCGGCCGCTGCTGTGGATGCTGCTGGTGACCCAGATGTTCCCCGTGGCGATCCTCATCGTCCCGCTGTACAACGTGCTCTCCACCCTGGGCCTGATCAACAGCCACCTGGGTCTGACCCTCACCTACCTGACCATCGCCGTGCCGTTCTCCGCCTGGATGCTGCGCGGCACCTTCGACACCATCCCCGTGGAGATCGACGAGGCCGGGCGCATGGACGGGCTCAGCCCGCTGGGCACGTTCTGGCGGCTCATCCTGCCCCTGGCCCGCCCCGGCCTGGCCGTGGTCGCCTTCTACGCCTTCATCACCGCCTGGGGCGAGGTGGCCTACGCCACCGCGTTCCTCACCACCGACGCCACCTCCACCCTGGCGGTGGGCCTGGGCCAGTTCGTCGGCCAGCAGAAAGCCGAATGGGGCATGCTCAGTGCCGCCGCCGTCCTCATCGCCGCGCCCGCCACCGCGGTGTTCCTGGCGGTCCAGCGCCACCTGGTGGCCGGGCTGAGCGCCGGGAGCACCAAGTCGTGACCGATTGCGCCACGCAGCCCGCGCTCCGGGGGCGGTCTCGGTAAGGTGCTGGCCTGATGAGCGCCACACTCACCGAGATCGCCGCCCAGGCCGGGGTCAGCGTCGCCACCGTCAGCCGCGTCCTCAACGGGCGGCCCGGCGTGTCGGCCGACAAGCAGCGGGCCGTGCTCACCGCGCTGGACGTGTGCGGCTATGAGCGGCCCGGTCGGCTGCAGACGACCAGAGCGGGGCTCATCGGGCTCATCGTGCCCGAGCTGTCCAACCCGATCTTCCCCAGCTTCGCCCAGTTCCTCGAATCCGGGCTGATCTCCCACGGGTACGCCAGCGTGCTGTGCACCCAGCAGCCCGGCGGCATCGCCGAGGACGACTACACCGAACTGCTGCTGGAACGCGGCGTGGCCGGGATCGTGTTCGTCTGCGGCCTGCACGCCGACGCCCGCGCCGACACCGAGCGCTACCAGCGGCTCCTGCGCCGCCGCCTGCCCATCGTGCTCATCAACGGCCACCGCGACGGCCTGGAGGCGCCGCTGGTGTCCACCGACGACGAGGCGGCGGTGCAGCTGGCCGTGCGCCACCTGGCCAGCCTGGGCCACCACCGCATCGGGCTGGCGCTCGGCCAGGAGCGCTACCTGCCCTCCATCGGCAAGAAAGCCGGGTACGTGGCCGCCATGACCGAGACGCTGGGGCCCGGGGCCGTGCGCGCCGCCTGGATCCGCCACACCCTGTTCACCGTGGAGGGCGGGCACGCCGCCGCCCAGCGGCTGCTCGACGACGGGTGCACCGCGATCTGCTGCGGCAGCGACACCATGGCCATCGGCGCCATCCGCGCCGCCAAGGAACGCGGCCTGGCCGTCCCCGGCGACGTGTCGGTCGTCGGCTACGACGACTCGCCCCTCATGGCCTACGTCGACCCGCCGCTGACCACCGTGCGCCAACCCGTGCGGGCCATGAGCCAGGCCGCCGTCACCTCCCTCATGGACGGCATCAACGGCGCCGACCCCGCCCCGCGGCGGCTGTCCTTCCACCCCGAGCTCGTCGTGCGCTCCAGCACCGGCCCCGCCCCGCGGTGACCCCTCGGCCCCGGTGCCCGGTCCGTGGCGGTCCGACCCGGCACCGGCCCGCGCCCCCTCGTCGCGCCGCCGATAGGGTGCCCGCCCACCAGCAGCGACACCACCCCCAGCGGGCGGCCCAGGGCCGAACCCCACCGCCGCGCCCCCACTCCGTCGCCTACACCGCCACCAAGCACGCCGTGACCGGGCTGACCGCGGCGCTGAGCCTGCACGGGCGCCCCTACAACATCGCCTGCGGGCAGATCCACATCGACAACGCGGCCACCGAGCTGAGCGCCACCATCGCCCAGGGCGCCCTCCAGGCCGACGGCACCCGCGCCGCCGATGCCGTGGCGGCCATGGCCGCGCGGCCGCTGGAGGCCAACATCTGCTCCTGCACCCTCACCGCCACCACCATGCCCTACCTCGGCCGCGGCTGAGGCGGCCCCGCAGGGGCGCGGGCGGTTCTCATCGAGCTCTTAGAATCGCGGGCCAGTGTGCGTCCTATGCACACCACCACCCGCCCGGCACCCGCCCGGGGTCGAGCGCGCCGCCGCGGCCACCGGCGGCCGCCGGCCCGCGGACGCGCCGTCGGGGCGGGCGCCGGCGTCGCCGCGCTGGCCGCAGCCGCGCTCCTCATCGGCCACCGGCTGGTTCCCGAGCCGGTCGGCTCCTTCCTGGACACCGGCCTGCCCTGGCTGGGTGCCCCCATCGCTGTGCTGGCCGCTGTGGCCGCGACGGCGCGCTCGGGGGCGGGGGCGATCGCCGCCGCGGCCGCGCTGGCCTGCTGGGGGGCGGTGTTCGCCCCGGCGTTGCTGGCCGGGCCCGCCGACGCTGTTTCGCCCGGGCTGCGGGTGGCCTCGGTGAATCTGCGCGCCGGCAACCCCGACCCGTGCGCCGCCCTGGGGGTCCTGGCCGCGCGGGGCGCCGACCTCATCGCCGCCCAGGAGATGACCGGGGCGGCCAGCGCGTGCCCCACCGGCCTGAAGTACTCCACCGCGGCGGGCACGGTGGGGTTGTGGAGCCGCTTCCCCCTGGAGGTGAGTGAACCGGTCGATGTGGGGATCGGGTGGCGGCGGGCGCTGCGGGCCGAGGTCGCCACACCCCAGGGGCCGGTCACGGTCTATGCCGCGCACCTGGCCTCCCTCCGGCCCGGGAACACCGCCCAGCGCAACGCTTCGCTGCGTCGGCTGGCCCGGGCCGCCACCGGTAGCGGCGCCGAGCGTGTCCTGGTCCTGGGTGATTTCAACACCGCCGGGACCGACCGGCGGCTGGGCGCGTTCGCGGGCTTCACCGACGCCCAGGACGAGGCGGGCCGCGGGCTGGGGTTCACCTGGCCCGCGTCGGTGCCGCTGGTGCGGCTCGACCACGCGATGGCGCGCGGTCTGCGGGCGGTGCGGGCGGGCGTGGTCGAGGTCCCCGGGAGCGACCACCGCGCGATCACCGCCGCTTATGCCCGGTGAGCCCCGCCCCGGCCGGGGCGGTTCAGGGCCAGCGGACGTCGGTGGCGTTGGGCAGGGCGGACACGCGGGTCTCGGGGTGGGCGTTGAGGGCGTCGCGCAACTGGGTCCAGGCGGCCTTGGCGGTGTTGTTCGTCCTCGCGCACCCGCCGCGCTGGCGGCAGGCCACGTGCTGGGACAGCGACCCGGCGAAGCGCACCGTGCCGGGGCCTTGCCGTGCGCCCCACGAGCTGATCCGTGCCCACTGGCGGGCCTGGATGCCGTCGGTGCGGTAGATCTGGGGGATGGCGCGGATCTGGGCGGAGGCGCCGGTGGCCACGTAGTGCACATCGGCCAGTGTCCAGCCGTTGCCGCAGGCCACCGACGCCGACCCGTAGGTGGGGCAGCCGTCGGCGGAACTGGCGGCGTACAGGGGGCGGGTGCTGGTTGTGGTGAAGGCGCGGGCCCAGCCGCGCGCCCAGGCGGGCGAGGACCAGGACGGTTCGGCGTCGACGGCGCCGGCGATGGTGACCGCCGGTGTGCTGGCCGAGGAGGCGGCCTCGTTGACGATGCGGGCCCAGGCCGTGCCGGCGGTGCCGCCGCCCAGCCCGGTGTCGTCTTTGTTGTTGACGCCCAGGGCGACGTCGGCGGTGGCGCCGCGGGTGCGGCAGGAGGAGAACCCGCGTGCCCATGCGGCGGTGACCCGGATCGCGCGGGTCGCGGCCACGCGGGGGGCGGTGCTGTCGCGGGTGGTGCCGGGCGGGCGGAGCCGCCCGCCGCGCTCCTGGGTGCCGAAGAACAGGATGCGCACTCCGCTGCGGCCGGTGCGGCCCGCGTCGCATCCGGCGCTGCGGGCGGTGGAGATGTCGGAGGCGGTGCCGGACAGGGGCATGTAGCGGCTCACGGTGTGTCCGGGGTAGGCGGGGGCGGCGGTTGTGCCCAGGGAGAGGAGGGCCACGGTCGCGGTGGCGGCGGCCAGCCAGGCCAGGCTGGGTCGGGTGGACGGGATGACGGACATCGGCGGTCCCTCTCCAGCGGTGCTGGCGGTGGATCGAAGGCAGGGGAGGGCTGATGTTCCCATTAAGCCGCAGGTGGAGGTGGTGAGGAGGGAATACGGAGCGTCTCGGCGGTTCTCTGGCAAGCCGGGGCGAAACCGGTGGAACCGCGGCATGCGGCGCGCCGGGGGCGGGGGCGTCAGCCGTGGTCTGGGACCGTGCTGGCGCACACCGCCTCGGCTTCGCGCACCATCTGAGCGAGGCGGTCGCGCAGGCGTGTCTGGGCCGCGAGCCGCTCCTCCACCACACGCAGGCGTGCGCGGGCCACCTCCAGCTTGGCCGGGGCCGGAGGCGCCCCGGCGACATCGCCGTCCAGGCACTCCAGGAAGTGCTCTACATCCCGCAGGGTGAGCCCCGCTGCGAGCAGGAAGGAGATGTTGCGGACGCGCCGCAGGGCGCGCTCATCGAAGACCCGGTAGCCGTTGGCGGCCCGGGTGCTGGTGATCAGCCCTGCCTGCTCGTAGTGGCGCACGGATCGCGGTGACACCCCCGCCGCCCGCGCCAGCTGCCCGATACGCATCCCCGCCACCTCATCTTTGCGATACACGGCCCCATTGTCGCCTCCGTCGGGCGGTGCGCCGCCGCGCGGGCCCGCGATGGCCCCACCCGGGGCGGCAACGTGTGCACAATGTCTTCGAGGCCCTTGATGAGCCGGCCCTCGTCGTTCCCGGCACGGGCACTGTCGGCATCGTCATCCCGTTCCCTGTCCCGGCGGCGCGCGGCCGTCCACGAACAGCGCCGGGCCCTGGAAGCCCGGATCGGGGCCCTGCTGGAGGCCCACCCTCCTTTCCAGGTCCTGGCGTCGCTGCCCGGCGACGGCGCCGGCTTCCCCACCGCCCACCTCGCCTCTGATGCCGGACTCGCCCCCCGGCCACGTCGTCGGGGACCCCGATAGACGCAGAACATGCGCCGCGGGGCGGCAACCGGCAGCTCAACCGCGCGATGTTCCTATCCGCGTCCGCCGCCCTGCACGATCCCGCCTCGCGCACCTGGAACGGCAGATAGGGGTCGCCTGCCGGCCCTGTCCGTGCGGGCGGCCCAGGCCGCCCGCGGAGCGTTGGCCTGCGGGCGGGCTGCTCACCCCACCACCGCCCCGCCGTCCACGGGCAGCACGGCACCGGTGACGAACGACGCCTGGCGGCCGATCAGCGCGCACAGCGCCCAGGCGACCTCCTCGGGGCGGCCTCGGCGGCCCATCGGTGTGCGGGCGACCTGCCACGCGCGGATCTCCTCCCGGCGCTGAGGGGACATGCCGTTGTTGGCACCGATGGGGGTCGCGATCGCGCCGGGCGCCACCGCCACCACGCGCACACCGCGCGGCGCCAGTTCCACGGCCCAGCTGCGGGTCAACGACTCCAGCGCCACTTTGGAGGCGGCATAGGGCCCGCTGCCCGCCCAGCCGCGCTGCCCCACCGAGGTGGAGACGTTGGCGATCACCCCGCCGGTGGACTCCAGGTCACCCACGACCGCCTGGGACAGCAGCATCGGCGCGATCAGGTTGGTGTCGAACAGGCGTATCGCCTGGGTCCGGGTGGCGGTGCCCAGCGGGCCGCCGCCGAGGATGGCCGCGTTGTTGACCAGGGCGTCAATGCGCCCCAGCCGGGTGCGGGCGGCCTGGGCGATGGTGTCGGGTGCGTCGGGCGCGGTGATGTCTGCGGGGTGGCAGACGATGCCGGGATGGTCGCGGGCGGTGGCCACCAGCGCGTCGCGCCGTCGGCCCACCGCGAGGACACGGGCCCCCTGCTCGGCTGCGGCGCGTGCGGTGGCGCGGCCGATCCCCGAGCCCGCGCCGGTCACGATGACGGCGGTGTCCTGAAGCTGGGTGCTGGTGGAAGTGCTCATGGGCGCAGTCGACTACGTTGACACCAATGTCAATGTCAACCCGAGCGGAAGACGCGCGCCGGGCCCGCCATGTAGGGGATGGTTGCGCGCTGGGGGAAGGCGCTGACCGCGGAGAAGACGGCGCGGGCGCGACGGATGGCGCGGCGGCGATGGTGGTCCCCCCGGACCTCGTCGTTCGTCTGCGGCCGGTCGGCTCGGGCGGGGGACCGGGCGAGTAGCCGCGGTAGGTTGCGGCCGTGACGCGGCGTGTGGAGGCCGCTGTCGTGCCGCGCTGCGCCGGTCGGCCGGCCTCGCCCACGGGTGGGGGTGAAGGTCCGCACCGCGTGCCAATCCGCACGCGTGTGCCGGAGCGCGGCGGCCGCGGTCGGGCCCGCCCTGGGGCGGGGTGTGCAGGGGGTGCGGGGCCATCCGCCCTCGATGGTGGCGGGAGCCGGGCGGTCAGAGGTGGGCTGTGACGATGCCCATCTGCCGTCGGGCAGGGGGCCGCGCGGCGCGCGGGCGCGCAATCGTGTCGGTGGCGCGGGTCTGATGGATCGGCGGCGACCTACGCGAACGGGCCCGCCACACGCAGGTGGCGGGCCCGCCGCAATAGTGCGGGGCCGGTACGGCGGTCGCCTCACGGCGTAGGGCACAACGCGGCTCCGAAGACCGCCCGCCCACCGGGGTGGGACGGGCGCGGTATTCCGCGAAGGCAATGAGTGGAGCCCGGGGGACACTTAGACCGCACCGGCCCGCACCCCCTCTAACAGGGGGTATGCAGATGATATTCCACCTGCCGCAGATTTTTGTGCGGGCCCGCCGCCCCGTGGGCAGGCCGCGCCGGAACCCGCCTGCCGGGGCGGGGAGGGGAGGCCGGGCGAGGCGCACACGTGGGCGGCGGGGTGTGGTGGGTGGCCCGCCGCCGCGGGCCACCCGCTGTGGTGCCCTCCAGGGCTATGTGGACCGCACCCCCGGGGGCACCAGGACGATGCGGCCGACCGGGAGGCGCGGTGCGGTCGCGCCCGCCTCCCGCGGGTCCCGCGCTTGCGGTGAGCGCGGAGCAGGGCAGGGAGCAGCGGAGTCCCCACTGCCGCCCCCTGCCCCGTGGTGGAAGGTCGGCCCCATCCGTCCTAGGGCCGGTCTGCCACCACGCCACCCGCCCCGCGGGGTGCCGCCGCGCCAGGGCGGGCGGGGCCGCCGAAGGGGAAGCGGCGGGCGGGGGAGAAGATCACATAGGTGATCATCTCCTTGGTCTCCGCCGCGCGCACCCGCTGGGCGGCCGCCGCACCCCCGCCGGGTGGCTGGAACGCCCTCCTCCCCGCGGAGGAGACACCGCTACCCGGAAGCGTTTAGAGTCGTTGCGCGCACCGCCCAGATGGTGCCTGTCCAGGGAAGGTGGCCCAGTGATCCGCGTGGTGATCATCGATGACGAGACCCTGATCCAGACAGGGCTGTCCATGATCCTGCGGTCGGGTGGGGACATCGAGGTGGTGGGAACCGGGGACGGTGTGGAGGCGGCCGGCCTCATCGAGCGCACCCGCCCCGACGTCGTCCTGCTGGACATCCGCATGCCCAAGGTGGATGGGCTCAGTGTGCTGCGGCGGGTGCGCGCCGAAGCTGACCCGCCGGTGGTCGCGATGCTCACGACGTTCGACACCGACGAGTTCATCACGCGCGCGCTGCGGTCGGGCGCGGCGGGCTACCTCCTCAAGGACACCGACCCCGAGCAGCTCGTGCAGGCGGTGCGGCTGCTGGCCAGCGGCGGGACCACGTTCTCCGCGGCGGTGACCCACCGTATGGTCGACGCCCGCGCTGAGGCCCATTCCCCGCTGCCGGAGTGGGTCGAGGGGCTGACCGCGCGCGAGCGCGACGTGCTGGGGCTGTTGGCGGAGGGGTGCTCCAACGCCGAGATCGCCGAACGCCTCCACCTGGGGCTGGGCACGGTCAAGGACCACGTGAGCGTGCTGCTGGACAAGCTGGATGCCGCCAACCGGGTGCAGGCCGCCGTGATCGCGCACCGCGCCGGGCCGGTCGAGATCTGGGGTCGCGGGTGAGGATGCCCACGTGGGCGGCGCTGGGCCTGCCGGTGGTCGTGGCGGTGGTGGAGTCGCTGCTGCTGGTGGGCAGCGAGGGCCCG
The DNA here is from genome assembly GCF_039530945.1 of Nocardiopsis rhodophaea. Lineage (NCBI taxonomy): Bacteria > Bacillati > Actinomycetota > Actinomycetes > Streptosporangiales > Nocardiopsidaceae > Nocardiopsis > Nocardiopsis rhodophaea. Next base: position 43,347 of record NZ_BAAAPC010000024.1, on the reverse strand, counting down.
GTGCAGCTGGGCACCGCCCTGTTCGCGGCCGCGGTGCTTCCGCTGCGGCGCCGCTGGCCCTGGCTGGTGCTGCTGGCGACCCTGCCGGCGCTGTGGATCCCCTACCTGTGGTCGGCGTCCATCGTCGCGCTGTACACGGTGGCGCGCTATGACCGGCGCCGCTGGGCGGTGGCCGCGGCCATGGTGCTGGTCATCGTCTTCGACATGGTGCCCTACCCGGTCAGTGACCTGCGGGAGTTCGTGGCCGGGGCGGATGTGTCGGAGGCGGTGCTGATCGCCGGGTACTCGCTGCTGACCGGGCTGGCCCCGGCCGCGTTGGGGCTGTTGGCGCGCACCCGCGCCGAGCTGGAGGAGCGGTTGTGCGAGCTGCAGCGCAGCCAGGCCAGCGAGCGGGAGCTCATGGCGGAGAAGGTGCTGGCCACCGAGCGCGCCCGGCTCGCCCGCGAGATGCATGACGTCGTCGCCCACCAGGTCAGCCTGATCAGCGTGCAGGCCGGGGCGCTGCAGGTCGCCACCCGCGACCCGGAGGCCGCCCAGACCGCCGCGGAAATCCGGCGGCGCAGCGTGACCACGCTGGGTGAACTGCGGCACATGGTCGCGGTGCTGCGCGCCTCGGGGGCCGACTCCACGGGGCTGGCGCCCCAGCCGACCCTGGCCGACCTGCCCCGCCTGATCGCGGAGGCGGGGCCGCACATCACCGCCGACCTCGCCGTGCCCGCCGATGAAGGGCCGGCCTGGCCCGAGCCGCTGCAGCGGGCCGCGTTCCGCATCGTGCAGGAGGCCCTGACGAACGCGGGCAAGCACGCGCCGGGCGCGCCGGTGCGGGTGCGGTTGGGGGAGAACGACGCCCAGCTGCGCATCGACGTCACCAACGACGCCCCCACCGCGCCGCCGTTGGAGCTGCCCTCCGGCGGGCACGGGCTGCCGGGGTTGCGCGAGCGGGCGCACAGCCTGGGCGGCACCCTGCGCGCGGGCCCGACGCCGTGCGGGGGCTACCGGCTGACCGCGCAGCTTCCGCTGCGCCCCTGAAGGGCCGCCCCGCGCCGAGCGGTGCGGGAGGAGACGGGAGCGGGCGCGCATACCGGTCACCGGTGCCCATGTGGTGGATTCCCGGCCCGAATCCCTCGGCTCGCGGCCGCCGGTTTCTCGTGCCTTGCCACGACCTGTGATGATTCCCTATGTGTGGCGTGAACTGATCGTGGAACTGTACCCCGAGGCGGAGCTGCCCGGGCCGGCCGACGAGGCGATGCTGGCCGAGGTGGAAAAGGCGCTGGTGCTGCCGATGCCCTTCGAGCTGGGGTCGCTGCTACGCGAATGCGACGGGGTGCACAACGCCTACGGCGACGCGGTCGTGTGGCCGGTGGAGCGGCTCATCGAGGACAACCTCGCCATGCGGGCCGAACCCGACTACCTGGAGCTCTACGCGCCGTTCGACGAGATGATCTTCTTCGGCGACAGCGACATGGGCCCGCAGTTCGCCTACGTGCACACCGACTACGGGCCGGGCATCGTCGTGTGGGACCACGAGACCGACCAGCGGCGGCTGGCCGTGGTGTCGCTGCGCGACTACCTGGTGCGCTGCTTCACCCAGGGCAACGGCTGGCACCGGTAGCGGCGGCGGGGCGGCCCCGCGGGCGGGGCCGCCGAGCAAAAACGCCTCGCCTGGTGGAGCGGCGGCCTCTAGCATGCGCGCTGTGAACCACCGCATCGAGCTCATCGGCAACGACCGCCTCACCGATACCGTCGACTACGCCTATGCCGCCGCCGTGCACGCCCCGCCGCGCACCATCTTCACCGCGGGCGCCTGCCCGCTGGACGCCGCGGGCGCCACGGTGGGCGTCGGCGACTACGCCGCCCAGGCCGACCAAGCGATGGGCAACCTCATCATCGCCCTGCAGGGTGCGGGCGCCCAGCTCACCGATGTCGTCAAGACCACGGTGTATGTGGCCGCCAGCGAGCAGGCCGACCTGGTGGCGGCCTGGGAGGTGGTGCGCGCGCGCTTCGGGGAGCACGGCGCCCCCAGCACCCTGCTGGGCGTGACCGTCCTCGGCTACGACGACCAGCTCGTCGAAATCGAGGCCGTGGCTGTGGCCCCCTGAGTACGTTCCGCCCGGCGTGCGCGGCGGCTGCCGACGGCCAGTCAGCGGGGCGGCTCCGCGGGCCTCCGGTTGTCCCGGTTGCCGGATGTGACCCGGCCGGGGCGGCCGGGCGGGGACAATAGGAGGGGAGAGGGCGGGGGCGCGTGCCGCCGGGTTGCGCACATGACCAGCCCAATCTGTATATTCTTGCTATTTTGCGAAGGTCGTGCCGCCCCAGCGGCGCGGCGAGAACCGCCCGGGACCGGAAAGAGCAGATCAGGCATGTCGGAGCAGTCCATCGACACGCGGGTGCGCGTGCAAGGCGAACCGGTCGACTCCTACCCCGAGATGGCCCCCGAAGCCGGCCGGGGCACGGTGCTGCGGATCGCCGCCGTGGGCGAAGACGTGCTGCACCGGCGCAACAAGGACGTCGAGCCCGCCCAGTTCGGCACCCCGGAGCTCTCGGCGCTCATCGACAACATGTTCCTCACCATGTACGCGGCGGAAGGGGTCGGCCTGGCCGGCAACCAGGTCGGCGAGGACCTGCGGATCTTCGTCTACGACTGCCCCGATGACGACGGTGTGCGCCACGTCGGCCACGTCATCAACCCCGTGCTCGACGAGCGCGACCCCGACCAGACCCCGCTGGTGGTGGAGAACGAGGGCTGCCTGTCGGTGCCCGGCCCCCACGCCGAGCTGCCGCGCGCCAAGCACGCGGTAGTGCGCGGCTTCGACAAGGACGGCCGCCCCCTGGTGGTGGAAGGCACCGGCTACTTCGCCCGGTGCCTGCAGCACGAGACCGACCACACCTACGGCCGCCTCTACATCGACCGCCTGGCCGCACGCGCCCGCAAGAAAGTGCTCAAGCAGATGAACGAGATGGCCAACGACGTCTTCGCGCGGCGCGAAGCCAACGCCGCCCAGCTCACCGACGCCTCCTCCTGACCTCTGGTGCCCTGCGCGGTCGGAGGCGCCGGGCGGTCCGCCCGTTTCGCCGCGCTCGCCCCTCGCGCAGCGGTACCCTCACGCTCTGACGCACCGCACCGCACCGCACAGCGCAACGCGCGACCCGCAGGAGGCGCCCGTGGCCGACACCTGGACCGCGATCGACTTCGAGACCGCCAACCACGACCGGGGCAGCGCGTGCGCGGTCGGCCTGGTGCGGGTGGCCGACGGAGCGGTCGTGGACCGGTACAGCACCCTGATCCGGCCGCCGCGCCCCGTGGACTTCTTCACCCGCCACAACACCGCCGTCCACGGAATCACCGCCGCCGACGTCGCCGACGCTCCGCACTGGCCCGAGGTGCGCGACCGCATCCTCGACTTCGCAGCGGGCGGCGCCCTCGTCGCGCACAACGCCGCCTTCGACATCAGTGTGCTGCGCGGCGCCTGCGCCCACACCGGTCAGGGCTGGCCCCCGCTCGACTACGCCTGCACACTGGCCCTGGCCCGGCGCACCTGGCGGGAGCTCCCCAACCACCGGCTGCCCACGATCTGCGCCCACATCGGCCACCCCGTCACCCGCCACCACCGCGCCGACGCCGACGCCGAGGCCGCCGCGCGCATCGCCATCGCCGCCATGGACCACTTCGGCGCCAGCACGCTGCGCGACCTGGCCCGCGCCGCCCGCCTGCGCCTGGGCCGGCTGGAGGCCGAACACCCCCGCGCCGCGCCGCCCGACGCGCCGACAGCGCCGGGAGCCGCCCCACCGCCCGCCCCGCACCCCGCGGGCGCCCAGGACCGCTTCGCCCGCTGGGCAGAGGCCACCCGCGCCCCGCTGCCCGAACCCGACCCCCACGCCGACCCCGCCGGGCCGCTGTTTGGGCGCACGGTGTGCGTCTCCGGCGAGCTGGACGCCATGGACAAACCCGAGGCCTGGAAACGCATCGCCGAAGCCGGCGGGCAGCCCGCCAAGAATGTCACCCGCGCCACCGGCGTTCTGGTCATCGGCGCCCATGACGGGCCGGGCACGACCAGCAAGCACCGCCGGGCCGAGGCCTACCGGGCCCGGGGCCAGCGCATCGACATCATCACCGAAACCGAATTCCTCACCCGCCTGGCCCTGGCCCGCCCCTGACGGTCCCCGCCAGCAGGCCCGCAGGAGGCCGGGCAGAGGGCAGGCCAGGGATCCTAGGGGCGGACGGAGAGGCCGAACAGGGCGACCAGATCAGTGGCGTACTGGCCCAGACCCACCTCAGGACGCATCACCCACGAGGCCAGCGCCCAAGGTCAGCGCCCGACTGGCCGTGGTGGCCCGCACCTGGGGGCCGACGTCGCGGAACTCCCCGTCACGCTGGCCCTGGCGCAGGACCGCGACACGGCTCCCCGGTGATCGCATCGTCAGCACCCAGGGCGGCGAAGCGCAGCGTCCCGTCCTCCCGGCGGTGGCTGCCGACGGTGGTCATCACCGCGATCGAGCGCCTGCGGTGCGAGCGCGTGCTAGTCCTCCAGGGCCGCCGCGATGCAGACCCGCAGCCGGTCGCGGGCGCTGGACAGCCCCCAGATGTCGGCGTAGATCTCGGCGACGATCCGGCCCACAAGATCGTCCTTGCCGTCGAAGTAGGAGGAGATGGCGCCCTTGCTGACCCGCGCATGACCGGCGATCCGGGCGAGCGACGCCCGCACGCGGCCGACCCCGGCCGCCGCCGTCATCGCAGCGTCGACAATCCGCCGCCGCGTCCTCGACAACCGAGGGGGGTTTCGCGCGGGTTTGGGGCCATGCTCGGGCCGCACGCGGTGGCGCTAAGCCGCCAGCGCCGGGGGCGGCCCGGCCCGCGGCACCGCGACCGGTGGCCCCGCGGGGGCAGGTCACCGGTAGCCGTGGCGGCGCAGAAAGGCCAGCAGCTCCTCGGCGGCCTGCTCGGCCTCCAACGGGCCCAGCACCGTGGGCGGATCGCGGTCCTGGGCGGCGTTGGTCAGGGCGAGCAACCGCTCGTGGGCAGTGTCCCCCGGGGGCGGCGCAACGTGGCGGGTGCGCGGCCGGTAGGCGCGCACCCCCCGGACCCGCAGGCCCGGGCGCCGCAGCGGAGCGGGGGCCGTCCAGCGGACGGGGGCGCGGGCCGCCGCCAGCGCCCCGGCCAGCGAGGCGCGGCGCAACCGCACCCCGCCCGCCTCCACCGAGCACACCGCGGGCAGGGGGATGTGCAGCAGCTCGCGGCGGCCGCCGTCCAGCCGGCGCTCGCCGACCAGGGCGGCGGCCGCGCCGGCAGGGGCCCGCGCTTCCAGCCGCACCAGCCCCAGCGCCTGGGCCGCGCCCAGCTCGTGGGCCAGCAGCGCGGGCAGCGCCCCGGTGCCCCGGTGGGGGGATCCGGCCCCGCACAGCACCAGCGCGGGCGGCTCCCCCGCGCTGTGGGTGATCGCCGCGGCCAGCACGGCGGCCAGCGCCTGTTCGTCCTGCGCAATCCCGGCCGCAGCGGCGCGCTCCCCGGCACCGGCCGCCGGCGCGGGGTCCTGGTCGGCGTCGTGGACGCGCAGCACGGCGATGCCCAGGGCGCTGATGTCGCGCAGTACCGGCTCCACCTCCGCGGGGCCCGCGCTCACCACCAGGATGCGCCCCGACCAGGCCTCGGCCGCCCGCAGCGCGTGCTCCACCGCGGCCGCCTCGCCCGGTGGCAGCTCAGCGCAGCGCGCGTCGGGGCCGACGCGGCCGGTCAGCGCGTCGACCCGGGGGTGCGGGTCGACGGGCCGCACACACGCCACGACCAGCGGGCCCTCGGCGTCGCGCCGGCGGGCGCGGGCGGCCGCAGCCGTGGGGGCGCTCATCCGCGCCGGAAGACGACGCCGTGCCCGCCGTCGGGGTAGCTCCAGGAGATCGCGCCGTCCTGGTCGCAGACCATGTAGCAGGTGCCGCACTCGAAGCACTGCTCGTAGTTGAACAGGATGCCGCCGTCGGCGGTGGGTGTGAACAGGTCGGCGGGGCAGGCGGTCACGCACGGCTGGGCCGGGCAGGTGCGGCACACCTGCGGGTCGACGGTGATGTGCGGGCGTTGGCCCACGCGGAAGTGGACGGTGGCCATGCGGTCGGCGAACGACAGGTCGTCCCAGTCCGCGGCGGGCGGAGTGGATCGGGGTGGCGGGTCGGGGATCATCGAAACACCCTCCAGGCTCTCCAGGCGTCGGCGGCCAGGTCGCGCAGCCGCACCCCGTTGCGGCGCGCCGAGCGGCGCAGGAGCGCGGCGACGCCGGGCTTGGGGTCGGGGTTGGTGACGGTGAACATGCCGTGGGCCAGGTCGTTGAACAGGTGGGGGTAGCGGCGCTGCACCCGGTCGGACAGCACCAGGCCGGGGGCGCCGCGCAGCCGTTTGTGGTCGGCCAGGACGAAGGTCTGCTCCAGGTCGCGGCGGTAGGGTGCCAGGCCGCGGGCGGAGACGTCGCCGGTGGCCAGGGCGCTGGCGGCCGCGCGTCCGGCGGCCAGCCCGGACCCGATGGCGAAGTTGACGCCCTCCAGCCAGATCCCGGCGGCCAGCGTCATCTGGGCCGCGTCCCCGGCGATGAGCAGGCCGTCGTCGACCAGGCGGGGCATGTGGTCGTAGCCGCCCTCGGGGATGAGGTGCGCGGAGTACTCCTCCACGGTGCCGCCGCGCAGGTAGGGGGCGATGGCGGGGTGGCGTTTGAGGCCGGCGAGGACCTCCTCGGGGCGGACGCCGGCCTGGGCCAGGCCGGTCAGGGAGAGGACGGCGCCCACCGCCACGGTGTCGGTGTTGGTGTAGAGGAAGCCGCCGCCCGGGATGCCGCGGGTGTGGCCGAGCATCTCGATGTCGGCGCCGTCGGTGCCGCGCAGGCCGAAGCGTTCGTCGATGGTGTCGCGGTCCAGGCCGATGACCTCCTTGACGCCGAGGGTGTGGTGGGCGGGGTCGGCGGCGGGCAGCAGTCCGGCCTGCTTGGCGAGGAAGGAGTTGACGCCGTCGCAGGCGATGACCACGCGGGCGGGCAGGTCGCCGCCGGGGCGGTCGGTGCGCACGCCGGTGGTGGTGCCGGTGGTGTCGCGCAGGAGGTCGGTGGCGACGGTGGAGGTCAGTAGGCGGGCTCCGGCGCTGACGGCCTTGTGGGCCAGCCAGGAGTCGAAGTCGGCGCGGTAGGCGGTCATGCCGTTGTGGGGCGGGGCTCCCCAGTCCTGGGAGCGCAGGTCGACCGCCAGGGCGCGCTGGTCGGTGAGCAGCATGGTGGAGCGGCGCACCACCCACCGCTGTACGGGGGCCTCTTCCCACCAGTGGGGGATGACGTCGTCCAGGACGCGGCCGTAGACCACGCCGCCGTAGACGTTCTTGGATCCGGGGTAGGGGCCGCGTTCCAGCAGGGTGACGGAGCGTCCGGCGCGGGCGAGTTCGAGGGCGGCCGCGGCTCCGGCCGGGCCCGCGCCGACCACGACGGCGTCCAGGTGGGCGTCGGGGCGCGAGGCGGGGGCGGGGGGTGGGGTCATGGGGCGTGGGCCTCCTCGGCCAGTCGGCGGTCCAGTGCCTCCAGGAGGGCGCGGGCGTCGGTGACCAGGCCGAGGTCGGCGCGGCGCGTCATGGGGCAGGAGGGGTCGGTGTTGACACTGATGATGTGCCGGGGCGAGCCCAGGCCACCGGTGTGCTGACTCGCACCAGAGATCCCGAATGCGATGTACAGCTCAGGGCCAATCATGGCGCCAGTAATGCCAATTTGCCGGTCTGGATCGATCCATCCGGCATCAGTGGCCACGCGTGTGGCCCCGGCTGATGCGTCCAATCGGGCCGCGACCCGGGCCAGGAGGTCGAACGTGCGGCGCGCGTGGGAATCAGCGGTCCCCCGCGGCACCAGTCCGGCGCCGCCGCCCACCACGCGGGCCGCCTCGCCCAGCTCCCGCGCCTCGGGGCGCGCCGCGGCGACCCCGAGGGACCGGGCGTCGTGGGCCGGCGCGACCGGCAGCGCGACCGGCACCGGCTCGCCGGCGCCGACCCCGCCGGGGGCGGGCGCAACCGTGCGCGCGCCCGGCAGCAGCGTCGCGACGGCCGGGGCGGGCGCCTCGGCGTCCACGATCACCCGCCCCTCCCAGCGCTCCAACTCGGCCGCCACGACCCCGCGGGCGTCATCCAACCGCACCCGGATCGCCCCGGCCAGCAGGGCGCGCCCGCAGGCGGCGGCCAGGCGCGGCGCCAGATCGCGCCCGTCCGGCGAGGCCGGGCAGATCACCAGCGGGACCTCGCCCAGGGCGTCGACGAGCCCGGGCAGCACAGCGCCGGGCCCCGCCCGCCCGCCGGTCGGGGCGTACCACGACCGCACGGCCACACCGCGCAGCGCCTCGGCGGCGTCGCGCGCCCCGGACCCGAGCACCAGGGCGCGGCCGCGGGCCTCGGCGAGCTCCTCGGCGGCGCCGGCGGGCAGCTCCCCCTCATGGGCCTGGACCACGGCCAGGGGCTGCCCGGCGGGCAGGGGGCGGGACGCGCAGGGGCGGCTGGACGGCGTCATCGGAATCCTCCGCTGTGTCGTGGGGGCCGTGGCGGGGGCTGGGGGAAGCCCGGCCGTGGCGTGGCGCGGCTCCGGGGCGGCCGGTCCCCGACGCCCGCACGTCGCCTGCGGTGGCGACCGCGGCGGTGCGGGGCGGGGTGTCATAGGCCCACCGCCACGGCGTGGCCTTCGACGACGGCCGCGTGGGCGCGGCGCGGGGCCAGGCAGTCGCCGACGCGGTGGACCGCGAAGGGGGCGCCGCGCAGGGCGTGCCACAGGGCGTCGTCGGGCCGCTGGTGCACGGCGCACACCACCCAGTCCGCCTCCCGCGCCTCCTCGGTTCCCGTGGGGTGGTGCTGGAGGCGCAGCAGCACCCCGCCGGCCGCGCCGGGCGCGTCCTCGGCGCCCATGGGGACCCGCTCGGTGCTCTGCCGGATGCCCAGCGCGTGCGCCGTGGCGTTCCAGGTCTCCAAGTCGAGGGTGATCCCCAGATCCTGGCCGACCACCAGGGCGGGGGTCACCACCTCCACCTCGCAGCCCCGCCCGGCCAGCAGCTCGGCCACCGAGGTGGCCTGGTGGAAGCCGAGCTCGTCGATGACCACCACCCGACCGGCCGGGTCCGCCCGCCCCTCCAGGACGTCGCGGACGTCGACCACGCGCGCGTGCCCGCCGGCCCACCACGGTGCCGCGGGCACGGCCCCGGTCGCCAGGACCACCGCCCCAGGGCGGTGCGCCGCGAGCATCGCGGCGTCGGCCTCGGTCCCGAGTTCGACCTCGACGCCCAGGCGGCGGGCGTGCGCGGCCAGGTTGCGGGTGAGGTCGAGGAGCTCGGCGCGGCCGGGCGCCCGCGCGGCGATCAGCACCGCCCCGCCCAGCTGCGCCCCGCGCTCCACGAGCATGACCCGGTGGCCGCCCTCGGCGGCGCTGACCGCGGCCTGCAGGCCGCCCGGTCCACCGCCCACGACCAGCACGCGCCGCCCCGGCGCCGGCCCCGCGGCCGGAGAGGGGGCCGCTCCCGGTTGGCCCGCGGCCGGAGCCGCCGCGGCGGGGGCGCCGGAGGAGGGCCGGGGGTCCGGGAGCGCCTCGCGTCCCGCGCGCGGGTTCTCGATGCACCCCAGCCACCGGTTGAGGCCCATGCGCCCCACGCACTCCTGGTTGCACGACAGGCACGTGCGGATCTGCTCGGCGTGGCCGGACCGCGCCTTGGCCGCGAAGTCGGGGTCGGCGATCTGCCCGCGCACCACACCGACGAGGTCGGCGTGGCCCGCGCGCAGCGCCCGGTCGGCCTGCAGCGGGTCCTTGAACCGGCCCACCCCCACCACGGGGGCGCGCACCGCCGCGCGGATCGCGCTGGGGATGTAGGCGGCATAGCCCGGCGGGACGCGCATGCTCGCCTCGACCATGTGCAGGGTGTGGGTGGCCACCCCGATCGAGGTGTTGATGTAGTCGACCTGCCCGGTGGCGTCCACCATCCGGGCCACCTCCACCGCCTCGTCGATGGTGGTGCCGCCCTCGATCAGCTCGTCCCCGCACAGCCGCACCCCCACGGCCCGGCCCGGTCCCACGGCCGCGCGCACGGCGTCGACGAGGTGCAGCAGCAGCCGGGCGCGGTGGGGCAGCGGGCCGCCCCAGCGGTCGGTGCGCTGGTTGGTGGCCGGGGAGAGGAAGGCGCGCACGATGGAGGAGTGCGAGCACTGCAGCTCCACGCCGTCGAATCCGCCCGCCACGCAGCGGGCGGCCACCTGCGCGTAGGCGTCGATGATCTCGGTGATCTCGTGCTCCTCGACCGCCTTGGGCACTTCGCCGAACAGCGGGTCGGCGATCGGGCTGGGCGCCCATACCGGCAGGCGGGTGTACATGGAGCTGGCCTGCCCGCCGTTGTGGTTGAGCTGGGCCAGGATCGGCACGTCGTGGGCGTGGACGGCGTCGGTGATGCGCCGGTACCCGTCGATGGCGTCCGGGGCGTAGCCCTCGATGAGTTTTTCGTAGGGGCGGTCGGTGGGGTGGGTGGAGTGCTCCTCGGTGATGATCAGCCCGGCCCCGCCGGCCGCCCGGGCGGCGTAGTAGGCCGCGTGCTGGGCGGTGGGGCGGCCGTTGTCGGCGTAGTTGGTCAGGTGGGCGCAGAACACGATGCGGTTGGCGACCGTCAGGGGGCCCAGGCGCAGCGGGGTGAACAGGTGGCGGTAGCCCGCGCCGACTCCGGCGGGGGGACCGGGCGGGCGCATCGGCGCCTCCTCTCCTGCTCGTCGGTGCCGCGGCCGGGCCGCGGGTCAGCCGGGGGCGGGCGCGGCGGCGGCCGGGCGGGGCGCCCCCCGCTCACCGGGAGAGCCCAGGTCCGCGGCGCGCCGGCGGCCCTCCAGAACCGCTTCGAGTACGGTGCGCGGCGCCACGCAGTCCCCGGCGCGGGGCGTGCCGGGCCGCTGGGTGTAGAGGGACTCCTCGGGCCGCCGGTGCCCGCAGTCGATCACCGCGGCACAGCCGATCTCGCGCCGGTGGGCGGTCCACACGTCCTGCAGGAGCACCCGGCCCCGCCGGGCCGCGCGCAGCCGAGAGCGGGGGTGGCGGGCGACCCCCGCCCGCTGCAGCCGCGCGTTGGCGTCGGCCAGGTCCCCGCACAGCGCCAGCCGCTCGCCCACGATGCGGGCGGGGGTCACGAGGTGGACGCTGCGCCCCGCGGCGGCCAGCCATTCGGCGGCCGCGACGGCCACCGGTCCGCCGATGGGATCGTGGAGGACCAGCGGGCCCTCGGCGGGCAGCAGGCCGGGGCGGATGAGCACGTCGGCGACGTCCAGCCACGCCGGGGCGCCCTCCCCTTCCGGGCCACAGGTGCCGGGGAGGGCGGGCGGGGCGCCGGGGCGCGATCCTGTGGCCAGCACGACCTCGGCCCCCCGGTGCGCCGCCGCGTCCAGGTCGGCGGCGCCGATGTGGCGCTCCAGCTCCACGCGCACGCCCAGGCGGCGGCACTCCCGCTCCCACCAGCCGACCAGCAGCCCCAGCCGCCCGCGGCCCGAGGCCGCGGCGCCGCCGAAGGGTGCGGCGGCGGTGCGCAGCATGCCGCCCAGGCGCCCGGTGCGCTCGGCCAGGGTGACCCGGTGCCCGCGCAGCGCCGCGGCCCGGGCGCACTCCAGTCCCGCCGGGCCGCCGCCGACCACCAGCACCTCGCGCGCCGCGGGCGCGTGCCCGGCGGCAGGAGGATCGGCGGGAGGCTCCGCGGTCTCATGCCCGCTGCGCGGCTCGGCGATGCACGACACCACCGGGTTGCGGGGGTCGCGGACCTGGCAGGCCTGGTTGCACAGCACACACGGGCGGATCCGCTCGGCGGCCCCGGCCCGCGCCCAGGCCACCAGGTCCGGGTCGGCGATCTGCGCCCGGGTCATCTCCACCAGGTCGGCCACCCCCTCGGCCAGGGCCGAGCGCGCCTGGTCGGCATCGACGACGCTGCCCTGCAGCGCCACCGCGCACCGGCCGCCCGCCGCCGCGCGCATCGCCGCGCACAGCTCGCGGTTGAAACCCGGCGGGGTGTGCAGGTCGGGGCGGTAGGCGCGCGGCGCCAACGGGCCGCCGCGCACCACCGTCAGCAGATCCACCGCGTCGGCCAGCGCTTCCACCTGCGCGGCCGCCTCCTCGGGGGTGACACCGGCCCAGGGGGCGAGCTCGTCGCACGACAGCCGCAGCGCCAGGACGCGCCCGGGCCCCAGGGCCGCGCGCACCGCCGCCAGCACCTCGCGGGTCAGCCGCAGCCGGTCGCGGCCGTAGGCGTCGGTGCGGGTGTTGGTCAGCCCGGAGTGGAACTGGCGCAGCAGCGCGTAGGCCCCGGCGTCGACCTCCACACCGTCGAGTCCCGCCTCGGCGGCCAGCGCGGCGGCCGCGCCGAACCCCGCCACCACCTCGGCGATCTGCTCGCGCTCCAGGGCGGCCGGCATCTCGCGGCTGATGACATCGGCCACGGGCGAGGGCGCCCACAGCACCCGCTGGGAGTAGGCGCTGGACCCCTGCGACCCGGCGTGCCCGAGCCCGGCCAGCACCAGGGCGCCGTGGGCGTGGCAGGCCGCGGCCGCCGCGGCCCACCCCGGGCGGCACGCGTCGGCCAGCGGGGCGCGCTCATAGGGGTGGTCGTCGGCGTGCACGGAGGCGGTCTCGGTGACGATGACCCCGGCCCCGCCCGCGGCGCGCCGCGCGTAGTAGGCGGTGTGCCGCGGTGACAGGGCGCGGCCGTCGCCGAGGTTGGTCTCGTGCGGGCCGAACAGCACCCGCGCGGGCGCCGGGCGCCCGGCCAGCTCCACGGGATCGGTCAGCTCCCGCATGCCCGACCGCCTGGGGGGTGGGCCGAGGAAGGGGCGTCGGCCAGGGGGTGCTCGGCGCACGGCGCGGCCGGGCGGCGGCGCGCGATGGTCACCGGTACCGGCCCCGGCGACGGGGGGCGAGCCTGGGGCCGGGAGGCGGGAGGGTCTTTCCGCGGCCCGGTGCGGTGGGAGTGGTCGGGGCTGGGGCGGGGCGTGCGGGCGGTGTCGACGCCGCGCAGGGCCTGGGCGCCGTGCCCTTTGACGCACTCGGGGTCGGGTCCCTGCAGCGGCAGACCGGTGAAGAACTTGGCCGCCATGCACCCGCCCCGGCAGGCGTCGTAGGCGTCGCAGGAGGCGCAGGCCCCGCCGGTGTCGGGTTGGCGCAGCTGGGCGAACAGCTCCGAGGAGCGCCACACCCGGGTGAACCCGCCCGGATCGCGCACCGAGCCGGCCCGGAATTCCTCGTGGATGGCGAACGGGCAGGCGTAGACGTCGCCGACCGGGTCGATCAGGCACACCACGCGCCCGGCGCCGCACAGGTTGAGGCCGGGCAGGGCCTGGCCGTAGGCCGACAGGTGGAAGAAGGAGTCGCCGGTGAGGACCCGTTCGCCGTGGTCCAGCAGCCAGTCGTACAGGGTGCGCTGCTGGGCGGGGGTGGGGTGCAGGTCGTTCCATACGCGCGCGCCGCGGCCCGCGGGGCGCAGGCGGGTGAGCCGCAGCGTGGCGCCGTAGCGGTCGGCCAGCGCCAGCAGGGCGTCGAGCTGGGCGATGTTGTGGCGGGTGGCGACGACCGAGAGTTTGACGCCGCTGGTGTCGGCCGCGGCCAGGCGGTCCAGGGCGCGCAGGGCGGTGGCATAGGAGCCGGGGCCGCGCACGGCGTCGTTGACCTCGGCGGTGGCGCCGTCCAGAGAGATCTGCACGTCGACGTAGTCGTTGGCGGCCAGGCGGCGCGCCACCGTGTCGGTGATCTTCACGCCGTTGGTGGAGAATTTGACGCCGACGTGGTGGGCGGTGGCGTAGTCGAGCAGCTCCCAGAAGTCGGGGCGGACGGTGGGTTCGCCGCCGCCGATGTTGACGTAGAAGACCCGCATGGCCTCCAGTTCGTCGATGACGGCTGTGGCCTCGGCGGTGCTCAGCTCGTGCGGGTCGCGCCGCCCGGAGCTGGACAGGCAGTGCGCGCAGGACAGGTTGCAGGCGTAGGTGAGCTCCCAGGTCAGGCAGATGGGGGAGGACAGGCCGTGCTGGAAGTGGTCGGCCAGGCGCGTGCCGTGCGCAGGGGGTGGGGGTGGGGGTGGGGTCACGGGCGGTCCTTCGCGGGGGCGGTGAGGGGGGCGTCGGGACGTTCGATGACCATGTGGGTGGCGGCCAGCCGGGCCAGCGCGCGGGCGTAGCGGGGCAGCTCGGCCTCGGTGACGTTGGCCTGGGCGCAGGCCGCGCGGGCGCTGGTGTGGTCGGGCAGGGCGCGCACGACGTCCAGCAGCCGGGGGTCCTTCACAAACGACAGGCGGCGCGTGCCGAAGTGGTAGAGCAGCGCGCCGAACGGTTCGGGGCGCACGGCGACCTGCGGGTGGAGGTCCCAGGCGCGGTCGAGGTCCAGGTGGGCGGGTTCGGGCATGGCCGACGTCCCTTGCGGCGTCTAGTAGACGCCGCACATGCCGTCGATGGAGACGTCTTCTACGAGGAGTTCGTCGTCGACCAGGTCGCCGTGTTCGCCGCTGGGAGCGGTCTGGGGGTCAGGGGGTGGGGGGAGGGGCATCTGGGGTTGGGGGCTCATCGTGCTCCCTTCGCCGACCGTGCGCGCCACGGCGCGCCATGCGGTGTGATTCGCGCCACCACACGAAACGTTAACGGTATTCACGGTGGAACGGAAGGGTGCGCGGGGCACCTGTGGCCGCCCAGCGGCACGATGCCGCGCCCGCCGCGGTGCCCGGGCGCGGCCGCCGGCGGGGGCCCGGGGCTGGGCACCGCCCTCACACGGCGCAGCGCAGGGGCCCGCCGTTGTAGGTGACCGCATCGGCGAACGCGGCCAGCAGGTCGGGCTCGGCGCCATCGGCCTCCGCATAGGCCAGGTGCAAATTGAGCACCACCCGCTCGGGGTCGTGCCAGGCGGCGAACTCGCCCAGCTCGGCGCCGTTGGCGGCCTCCAGCGGGCTCAGCCCCTCGGCGCGCCCCCAGGCGGCCGTCTCCTGGATGAAGCGGTAGTAGCGGTCGTGGGCCGCCAGCACCGTGCCAAACGCCCCCGCGCCGAGCAGCCCGCCGTGGCCGGGGACGATGTGGTCGGGCTCGAAGTCCCCCAGCCACTCCACCGAGCGCCGCGCCCCCTGCAGCGACCCCATCAGCACCAGCGGGGTGACCTGGTGGAACACCAGGTCACCCGTGAACAGGACGCGTTCGTCGGGAAGCCAGGCCACCATGTCGCCCCGGGTGTGGGCGCTGTGGCCGGGGTGGCGCAGCTCCACCCGCCGCCCGCCCAGGTGCAGCGTCAACGCGTCGGCCACAGTCAGGGTGGGCGTGCGCAGGCGCGCCCCGCTCCAGTCGGGGGTGGGCTGCCACACCGGTGGGCAGCCCTCGATGAACGGGTCGGCGAGCATGCCCGCGCGGGTCGCCTCATGTGCGATGACGGTCGTCTCCTGGGGCAGCAGATAGTTGCCGTAGGTGTGATCGCCGTGCATGTGCGTGTTGAGCGCGAAGCGCAGGGGCGCCCCGCCCACCGCCCGCCGCACGGCCGCGAGGAAGCGCCGCGTGCGGTCGGCCGTGCAGCAGGTGTCGATGACCAGGGCCTCACCGCCGCCGTCGCCACGGACGACGCCCGCGTTGTTGATCCACCACGACCCGTCGGGCTGCACCCACGCGTGCACGCCCGGTACGAGTTCGACCAGGCCCGCGTTCGCCGCACTCATCGCCTCGACCTCCGCATCGCCGTCATGCTTCGGCGCTCACCCTCTCGCGGCGCCCGGTGGGTGTCGAGTGGGGCACGGGCGACAATCGGCTTTCGCCCGCAACAGGCGTCACACCGTGGTCGCCGAGGTCTGCCCGGTGCTTTCCCCGTCCTCGGCGCCCGCCGGGGCCGCGCGGCGCACGCGGCGGTCCAGCATGCCCGAGGCCGCGGCTACCACCAGCCCGGCCACCGCCAGGCCCGCCCCCAGCAGGTTGGGGGCGGTGTAGCCGTAGCCGGCGGCGATGACCAGCCCGCCCAGCCAGGCCCCGGCCGCGTTGGCGAGGTTGAGCGCGGAATGGTTCAGCGCGGCCGCCAGCGACGGCGCGTCCTTGGCGGAGTCCATCAGGCGGATCTGCAGGGAGGGCACCAGGGCGGTGCCGGTGACAGCGACCAGGAACACCATCACCACCGCCGCGATCTTGAACGGGGCCAGGAAGTGCAGGAGCAGCAGCGCCACCGCCATGCTGATCAGGCACACATACATCGTGGGCAGCAGCGCCCAGTCGGCCGCGCGCCCGCCGACGAGGTTGCCCACCGTCATGCCCACGCCGTAGACAGCCAGGATGACGGCCACGGCCGGGGCGCCGAAGCCCGCCACCTCGGTCATCATCGGGGAGATGTAGCTGTAGGCGGCGAACATACCGCCGAAGCCCACCGCGCCGACCAGCAGCGTCATCCACACCTGCAGGCGGGCCAGGGCGCCGAGCTCGGAGCGGACCGAGGCGCCGGGCTGGGGCCGCTGGGCGGGCACCAGTCGGACCAGCAGGATGAGGGTCAGCACGCCCACGGCGGCGATCAGTCCGTAGGTGCTGCGCCAGCCCAGGTGGTGGGAGGCGATCGTGGTCAGGGGGACCCCCACGATGTTGGCGATCGTCAGTCCCGCGATCATCAGCGCGAACGCCTGGGCGCGCTTGGTCGCCGGCACCAGCGCGGCGGCCACCACCGATCCGACCCCGAAGAAGGTGCCGTGCGGCAGCGCGGTCAAGAACCGCGACACCAGCAGCAGGTCGAAGCTGGGGGCCAGCGCCGAGGCGACGTTGCCCAGGGTGAACAGCGCCATCAGGGCGATGAGCAGCCGCTTGCGGTCGACGCGGGCGCCGAGCGCGGCCAGCAGCGGGGCGCCGACCACCACACCGAGGGCATAGCCGGAGATGATGTACCCGGCCGTGGGAATCGACACCCCGAAGTAGGTGGCCACGTCGGGCAGGATGCCCATGGCGACGAACTCGGTGGTGCCGATTCCGAACGCGCCGATAGCGAGGGCGAGCAGGGCGATAGGCACGAAGGCTCCTCAGCGGTTGCTGAATGGATTGCGTCAGGTCACGGGGGGTGCGAAGGCCGGCTGCCCACTGACCACCGGGGGCGGGCGAGCCGGAGACACTACCGCCAACGCGACGCCCCGCCGCGTTTCATTCCGGATCGGTCAGATTCGCAGTGTGATTGCGCTCTCGCCCGCCGTCCGCACCCGGACCGAAGCGCCCCTGGTGCCCGCGCGCCGCGGCCGACCTCAGTCGGCGAACCGGTGGGCGTCGACTTCGGCCAGCAGGGCGGCGCGCCGCTCGGCGCCGATGAACGCGGCGTTGACGGAGTTGCGGGCCAGGGTGCGCAGGTCCTCCTCGCCCAGCCCGAGGGCCGCGCGCACGCCGCGCATGTTGTCCTCGGCATAGCCGCCGAAGTAGGCGGGGTCATCGGAGTTGACCGTCACCATCAGCCCGGCGCGCAGCATGCGGGGCAGCGGGTGGTCCTCCAGCCGGTCCACCACGCGCAGCCGCACGTTGGACAGCGGGCACACCGTCAGCGGGGTGCGCTCGCTGCGCAGCAGCTCGACCAGGGCCTCGTCCTCCATGCAGCGCACGCCGTGGTCGACGCGCTCGACCCCCAGCACGTCCAGGGCCTGCCACACATAGGCGGGCGGCCCCTCCTCGCCGGCGTGGGCCACCAGGTGCAGTCCGGCGGCCCGCGCCCGCGCGAACACCTCGCGGAACTTCTCCGGCGGGTTGCCCAGCTCGGCGGAGTCCAGCCCGACCCCGCTGATCACGTCGAAGTAGGGGCGCGCCTCCTCCAGCGTGCGCAGGGCTTCCTCGGCCGGGAGGTCCCGCAGGAAGCACAGGATCAGCCGCGTCGTCACCCCGTGGCGGTCCTCGGCCGCCCGCAGCGCCGCCGACAGCCCGCGCACGACCACGTCCATCCCGACACCGCGGGCCGTGTGCGCCTGGGGGTCGAAAAAGATCTCGGCGTGGCGCACGCCCTGAGCGGCCGCCCGGGCCAGGTAGGCCTCGGCCAGGTCGGTGAAGTCCCGCTCGGTGCGCAGCACCGCCATCAGCGCGTAGTACAGGTCGAGGAACGACCGCAGGTCGGTGAAGGAATAGGCGGTGCGCAGCTCCTCCACGGTGGCGTAGGGCAGCCGCACCCCGTTGCGCTCGGCCAGCTCGAAGGCCAGTTCGGGTTCGAGCGTGCCCTCGATGTGCAGGTGCAGTTCGGCTTTGGGGACGGGGGTGGGCATGGGCGCGCCGCCTCGATTCTCCTCGGTACGTGGTCGATACCCCGACATTCTTCCCGGCAGCCGGGGGCGGACGGCTCTGGTAGGGGCACGGACGGGGACGTTGGGTCGACCACAGTGCGGCCGGGGCGGCCGCGCGATAGATTGCGCGCCATGGACACCAGTGGGGGGACGGCGCCGGGCTCGGGCGCCGTGGAGATCTACACCGACGGCGCCTGCAGCGGCAACCCCGGGCCCGGAGGGTGGGGCGCGGTGCTGCGCTACGGCGCCCACGAGAAGGAGCTCTACGGCGGCCAGGCCGAGACCACCAACAACCGGATGGAGCTCATGGCGGCGATCATGGCCCTGGAGACCCTGAGCCGCCCGGTACGCGTCCACCTGCACACCGACAGCACCTACGTGCGCAACGGCATCACCAAGTGGATCCACGCCTGGAAGGCCCGGGGCTGGCAGACCGCCGACAAGAGGCCGGTGAAGAACGCCGATCTGTGGAAGCGCCTGGATGCCGCCGCCACCCGCTACGACATCGAATGGACGTGGGTCAGGGGGCACAGCGGCGACCCGGGAAACGACCGCGCCGACGCCCTGGCGTGCCGGGGCCGGGACGAGGCCGCGGCGATGCCCACGGGTTGACGGCGCCCTGTCCTGCACGCGGGAAACGGCCGGGGTTCTGGCCGGCGCCGCACGGCGGGACTAGGGTGAGCCCACGGACCTGTGGATCCCCCGGACACGGAGAGGGGCTGGCTTCTACGATGACCAGGTCGCGGGAAGGAGCACCCATGTCCGTCACCATGTCGGAGCCGGATACCCGGTCGGCGGCTGACCCGGAGGTTGACCCTGAAGGTCACGAGCCGCCGCCCAGCACGGAGGCCTCACCGCAGTACGAGTCGATGCGGGAGCTCGCCGAGCGTGTGGCCGAGACGCTCCCCGATGGGTATCGAGTGGAGATTCTCGGAGGAAGCCTCATCGTGTCCCCCACACCCACCCGGAAGCACAACGCGGCCATCCGGAAGATCATGCTGCAGTTGGAACAGCAGCTTCCCGAGGAACTCGTCTCCCATCAGGTCACCTCCATCGGGCACGTTGACGCCGAGGACAGCGCGATCCCCGATCTCGTCGTCTACCCCGCTGAAGCCGAAGACGATGACGAGTGGCTGACGCCTCCGGACATCGTCGAGTTCGCTTTGGAAGTGGTCTCCAAGAACAACAGCACGACAGACACGGACGCCAAGCCCCGTGTGTATGCCGGCTGGAACATCCCCATCTACCTCATCCTCGACCCTCGGGACGGCACCATCGTGCTTTACGCGGATCCGCGCGAGGGCGAGTACCGCAGCGTGCACCGCATGAAGTTCGGCGACGTCGTGAAGCTGCCCGAACCTCTCAACGACATTCGCCTGGAAACCGAGGGCATCGCGCGCTACCAGTAACGGGGGGAACGAACCAGGGGCCGCCTCTCGTCGCGTCGTGCGGGGCGCATCATGCACGCTGCCGCGTCAGCTCATCCTTCTCCTTCTTCTTCCGCGCCACCGCGAGGTGGCGGTCGGCCAGGCCCGAGAGGACGGTGGCGACCGTCGCGGGGTCCTCCAGCGGCGTCATGTGACCGGCCCGGGGGATCTCGACCAGATCCTCGCAGTCGGGCAGGGCAGCGGCGATGCGGTGGGCGTGCGCGATCGGGGTGAGGCGGTCGCGGCCGCCGGCGACGACCGTGGCGGGGCACTCCAGCGCCCGCACCTCGCGTTCCAGGTCGAGTTCGGCGAGCACCCGGCCCCAGTGGGCGCGGGGCAGGGAGGGGCAGGCGTGGACGAGGCGTGCGCAGAAGTCGACCATCTGCGGACGGGCGTCGGGGGCCATGGTCACGTAGTGCAGCGCGGCCCGCGTGAGCGGCGTCTTGGGCCCTAGCGGCACAGGCGCGCCCAGCAGCAGGCGGTGGCCGGCCGCGCCGAGCCGCGGAAACAGCGCGGCTCCGGGCACAACGCGGGCGGAGGCCAGGAGGTCGGCGCAGCCGGTGCTGATCAGCGCCACGGCCGCGGCCCGCTCGCGCACCTCCGGCCGCTGGGCCGCGGCCATCAGCGTCATCCCGCCCATGCTGTGCCCGCCCAGTACGGCGCGCGTGCCCTGGGGGACCGTGGCGCGCAGCACCGCGCACAGGTCGTCGGCCAGGGCGGAGACGCCGTAGCCGTGGCGGGCGGGCCGGGCGCTGCGGCCATGGCCGCGCTGGTCGTACAGGACGACCTGGTAGGCGGCACCGAGCCTGGTGACCACCGGGGCCCAGAACGGGATGGAGCACGTCCAGCCGTGGCTCAGCACGATACTCGGCGCGTCGTGGGGGCCGTGCACCTCGACGTGCAGGCGGGTTCCGTCAGCGGAGCGGACGCTCAGCTCGCGGTGCGGGGCCGCGGGCGCCGTCCGAGCGGCGGAGGGGGCGGGTGAGGCCGGTCCGTTGTCCATGAGCAGGCGCCTTTCGTGGCTACCGACGGGGCACAACCAGTGCTGCCCGAGCCTAAACCATGACAATGGCCATTGGAAGGGTTTTGGCCGGGTCGAACCGCGCGCCCCGACCGCCCCGCGCCACCGGCCACGTGCGGTAACGTCGCGCCCACACGACCGACCGGCCCCGTGCGGGGCCGGGCCGTATCCGACCGGGGACGACCACCACCGCCCATGAACGACGACACCACCGCCATCGCCGACATCCTCCACGCGCTTCCCATCTACGCCCCGGCCGACGAGCAACGGCGCGGGCGCGTCAGCTCCACCACCGTGGACCCCGGCGCCACGCTGCCCACCAAGGTGGTGGTGGACTTCGGCTCCACCCCCCACGGGCCCGACCGCGGACCCGACCTGGAGATCGCCACCCGCGCCTGGGACCCCGCCACCGCCCCCGGCGAGCACGAGCTGCGGGGCTTCTGCGCCGAGCGCGACCTCATGGAGCGCCGCATGCGCGACCCCCTCAGCGCCCAGGCCCTCGCGCTGCCCCCGGACGCCGCCTGGTCGCATACCCGCATCACCCTCGACGCCGTCCCGCACACCTTCACCGTCCTGACCACCGCACACACCTGGGTGGCCGCCACCGTCCTGCCCGGCCCGTTCCTACTGCGGATCTTCACGCCCACACCCGCAGGGCACCCCACGCACCTGCGCCGCGTCACCTCGGCGACCCAACTGGAGCCGATCCGCGGGCGCGGCTGACCCCGGCCGCCGCGGCGCGTCGCGGGGCGGCTTCACCCCGCCACCGCCGCGCCCTAGCATCGCCTCATGGCCATCCACGTGCTGGGCAGCCGCCTCCTGCTGCGCCCCACCGACCTCGAACGCAGCCGCACCTTCTACCGCGACATCCTGGGCCTGGCCATCTACCGGGAGTTCGGCACCGGCGACGGCCAGCACGGCACCGTGTTCTTCCTCGGCGGTGGCTTCCTGGAGCTCTCCGGGCACTCCGACCGCCCGCCCGAACCCGCCGCCACCCAGCTGTGGCTGCAGGTCCCCGACATCTGGGACGCCCACCGCGCCCTGGTCGGACGCGGCGTGCCGATCGCGCGCGAACCCAAGCGCGAACCCTGGGGGCTGCTGGAGATGCGCATCACCGACCCCGACGGTCTGGTCATCTTCATCGTCGAGGTCCCCGACGACCACCCCTTGCGCTACCGCCCCTGACACCGCCAGCGGGCCCGCCCCCGGGCGCCCCGACCTTAGTCGGCGCAGCCCCTCGGCGGCTCCAGGAAGTCGGGCGAACCGGGCGCCCCGCCCACGAGAAGATGGCGCGGCCCCGGCCCCTGCCGGCCGCAGGCGTCGTAGGGGTTGGACAGCACACAGCGCTCCAACGACAAACAGCCGCAGCCGATGCAGCCGGTCAGGTCGTCGCGCAGCTTCTCCAACTGCCGGATGCGCGCGTCGAGCTCAGTGCGCCACTGCTCCGACAGGCGCGCCCAGTCCTCGCGGGTGGGCGTGCGCTCCTCCGGCAACGCGGCCAGCGCCTCGCGGATGCGGCTCAGCGGGATCCCCACCCGCTGCGACACCCGGATGAACGCCACCCGGCGCAGCGTGTCACGCCGGTAGCGGCGCTGGTTGCCCGCGGTGCGGCGGCTGGCGATCAGACCCTTGCGCTCATAGAAGTGCAGCGCCGAAACCGCGACGCCGCTGCGCTCGGCGACCTGGCCGACGGTCAACTCCTTGGCCTTCCACGACACCTGCGTCACGTTCACCGTCCCGATCGTCGACCCTGAATCAAGGTTGACGTTACCGGGCGACCGCGCCTCCCGTCACCGCGGCGGCGACCCCCGCCAGCGACGCGCGGATGCGCTTGGCCAACCGGGGCTCCAGCGCCGAATGCCCGGCCTCCACCCACCTCAGGCGGGCGTGCGGCAGCTCCGCACACAGCCGCCGGGCGCTGGCGGCCCCCGCGGTGTCACCGGTGCCCTGGACCACCGTCACCGGGGCCGCGACCGCCCCGGCCCGGCCCAGCACCCCCTCGGCCGGCAGAAAGAACCGGTGGCGCGCGTAGTGCGCCTCCACGGCAACACTCGCCACCAGGCCGGGCCCCGCCCGGATCCGCGACGGGGCGAAAGCGGCACCGCCCTGGGCCGCGTCGAAGGCGAGCCAGTTGCGCACCGCAGTCATGTGGTCGGGGTGGGCCGGATCGTGGATCCGGCGGGCGTAGGCGGCGGGGACATCGGCGCGCTCCGCGGCGTCCAACGGGGCGACGAACCGGTCCCACACCGCCGCGTCCACGCCCCGCCCGTCCAGCAGCGGCCGGTACTCCTCGCGTGCGCCGAGGAACACCCCGCTGAGCACCAGCGCGCGCACGGCCCGCGGGTAGCGCGCCGCCAGGGCCAGCGCCAGCACCGCCCCCCACGACGGGCCCAGCACCACCCACCCTTCCACGCCCAGATGGGCGCGCAGCCGCTCCAGATCGTCGACCAGGTGGTCGGTGGTGTTGGCCGCCAGCTCGCCGCGCGGGCGCGACGCGCCGCATCCGCGCTGGTCGACCTGGATGACACGGAAACGCCGCGGGTCGGCCAGGGCGCGGTGGGCGCGCGTACTGTGCCCGCCCGGCCCGCCGTGCAGGAGCAGGAGCGGGACCCCGCCGGGGGCGCCCGACTCCCACCAGCGCAGGACATGGCCCCCACCCACGGGCAGCCATCCGCTGCGCCGGGTCGGTGGTGCGGCCGCGGGGGCGGTCATGGTGTCACCTGCTCACCGGTGCGCCGACCGCGGGGGCTGGGCGCGCAGGCGGCGCCCGCGCGGCCCAGGCAGGGCCAGGTGCCCGTCGGTGATCAGGTGGAAGCGCTCCAGGCCCGGGCACTGCACCTGCACGACCGCCGTCCCGTGGGCCAGCACCGCCAGATCGCGGGCCACGACGCGGTGGCCGGCGGCGCTGATCCGCCGCACCGCCTCGGCGCGCTGCTCGGCCACGGTCGCCGCGGGGGCGACGGCATCCGCCGGCAGCGGCCCCCATGGCGCGTCGTCGATGCGGCCGTCGACGGCCATCTGTGCGCAGGCCAGCAGTCGGGGGTGGGCGGCCAGCCGGGCGCGCGCGTCGGCGCCCTGGGGTTCGCGGGCCCACTGGGCGATGAGGTGGTCTTGGACCAGCTCGCTCACGGCGCGCTCCACGGCGTTCTCGCCCGACAGCGAGGCGCCGACCCCGTAGCGCGGTGCGCCTCCGGGCAGCGGCGGGGCGTGGGCGAGCACGACGGGCACGTCGATGTCGGTCGTCAGGTCCAGCAGGGTGACGGGGCCCTGGACGGCGGCGGAGGCCTGCGCGAGCCGCTGACGGAGGAACGGGGGAAGGGCGGAAGGGGACAGGCGGGCCGGCAGCGGCCCGCCGTCGTGCACGGTGCGCAGCAGGAACACCGAGAGCGCGTCGCGCTCGGCCCACTCGTTGAGGGCGTGCAGGAGCGCCTCGTCGCGGGTGGCGCCGATCGCGCAGCCGGTGTTGACGCTGAAGGAGAGCACCGCGCGGTAGTCGGCGGTGTCGCCGAGGCGGGCGCGGTGGGCGGCCATCGGCCCGGTGGGCAGGGGGTACCACGGAGCCCACAAGAACAGCGGGACGTCGATGGGGCCGCCGCCGTCGAGGGCGTCGTAGGGCAGGCAGGCGAGGCGTGGGCGGCCGGTGCCGTCGAGGCGGCCCATGGCGCGTTCGGCGCGCAGCGGGCCGGCGGCGAGGTCGGCGAGGTCGCGGAGCTCGACGGGCAGGGTGGTGAGGATGCGGGGGCCGGTGAAGGCGTGTTCCAGTGCTTCGAAAAGGGCCCCGACACGCGCGGGTGCCGCGCAGCCTTTTCCGCTTCCCAGGCCTTGAGGGATCGGGGTGCTATCGGCGCCGCGCAGTTGGCAGTGTGCCGCACTCGGGCCGGCGGCCCTGAATTCGTGCAGGATAGGGCGCCATCCCAGGTGGGCGATTTCCCGCCGGGCCTGTTTCTCGGCGTCGCGCAGCGGAAATTCGCGTTCCCGCGCTCCGGCCCAGGGCTCGGTGCTGGCGCGAACCGCCCCGGTTGGGGGGCCGACGTTGGCGGCCGGCCCCCCAACCGTGCGGGTGGACTCAGGCCTCAACGGTGTCCTGAGCGGTCTCCTCGTCCATTTCGGCGGCCTCGACCGTGATGTCCTCGACAACATCAAGGTCGACGGCGTTGAACTTATGAAAACAGCCCATTGTCGGCTCCCTGTCTTTTCGGTGTGAACGGGTCGATCGTTCATAGGCATTTCTACATCCCTGCGCGCTACTTGTCACCATGTATGTTTGTGGAATGTTGTGGGTAGTTTTCGGTCGATCCAACATACATTTACTCGGTGTGAGTGGATCGGCACGCAGGGTCGGAGAAATTGCGGGGCGGGTACTTCCTCGGCCCCACGGTCCCCACGGTGAACCCTGCCTGGCACACTCCGGCTCATGAGCACACCGGCAGAACACGAACCCGACCTCCTCGCCCGCGTCGATGAGCTGGCCACCGGGGCCTGGGTGCTGGCCGCCCTGGCCGCCGCCATGGAGACCGACCCCACGGCGCCGCTGGGCGAGGAACACGGCGCGGTCCTGGGAGCCGCCGGATACGCCGAGCGCACTCCCGACGGCTGGCGGCTGCGCCCCGAGCACCGTGCCGCCCTCGACGCACTGCCGGTGCCCGAGGCCCTGCCCGCGCAGATCGCCTGGATGCTGCGCCAGATGTCCGACGCCGCCGCCGGGCGCCCCGGCGGCGCCGAGGCCGAGGACGACGCCGAGCTCATCGCCGAGGGCGAGGCCTCCGGGCGGGCCGTCGGCGCCCTGCTGGACCGGCTCGTCGACGAGCTGCCCGACATCGACGCCCTCCTGCAGCGCCCCGATGCCCGGTTCCTCGACGTGGGCACCGGCATCGGCGCCGTCGCCGCCACCGTCGTCACCCGCCTTCCCCACGCCCGCGCCGTCGGCCTGGACATCGCCCCGCGCGCCCTGCGCCTGGCGGAGGGCCACCTGGCCGCACGGGGCGTGGGCGACCGCGTCGAACTGCGGCACCACGATGTCGCCGACCTCGCCGAGACCGACGCCTATGACCTGGCATGGCTGCCGCTGACCGTCCTCACCCCCCAGGCGGCCGAGCGCGCCCTGCCGCGCGTGCGCGCCGCGCTGCGCCGCGGCGGCCGCGTCATCGCGACGGCCGCGCCGCGCACTCCGGGCACCGGAACGGGCGGCGTCGTGGGGCAGGCCGTGACCCGGTGGCGGCTGGCTCGCGCCGGCATCACCCCCTGGAGCGCGGGCGAACTGGCCCAGCGGCTCGCCGCGACCGGTCTCCACGACATCCGCGAGATCGAGCTCCCCCCGCCCGCCACCACCGTCGTCGTCGCCCGGAGGCCGGACTGACCGCCGTCCGCCGGCGCACGCGCCAGCGGCCGCGGGGCCGCTAACCTAGGGAAACCACGACAGGCCACAGGTGAGACAGGGAGACGATGTCGGCGACACGGCTGCTGGTGCTGGGCGTGGTGCGCGTCCACGGGACGGCCCACGGCTATCTCGTCCGATCCGAGCTGCTCACCTGGGGAGCCGACGCGTGGGCCAACATCAGGTGGGGGTCGATCTACCATGCGCTGCGGCAGTTGGCCAAGGAGGGCCTGCTCACCGCCGCGGAGGTGCCCGACTGGCCGGGGCGCACCGACTACGCGCTCACCGAGGCGGGCGACGCGGAGTTCCTCCGGCTGCTGCGCGGCGCTCTGCGGGAGTCGGCCGACCGTCCCGACCTGCTGGGCGCCGGTGTGGCGTTTTTGCCCGCGCTGCCGCGCGCGGAGGCCGTCGCCCTGCTCACCGAGCGCCTGCGCGGGCTGGAGGCCGGGCGGGCCGAGGTCGACGACACCTTGCATTGCCCCGGCACCGGCGGCCTCCCACTGCACGTCCGCGAACTGTTCTCACTGTGGATGACGTCGATCACCGGCGGCATCGAGTGGACGCGTGACCTGATCACCCGGCTGGAGAACGGCGAGTACGTCATGGCCGGCGAGGGCGCGGCGTACGGCGAGCCGGGCAGTGCCCACCTGCCCGAGTTCATCCGCCCCGCGGCCTCCGGTACCGAGTAGCCCCCGCGGTCCCCTCGGGCGGAGCACAGCGGACCCTAATACTCAAACTTGAATATGAGCGCCTGGCGGGCTACGCTGACCGCTCACTCAAACTTGAGTAAAGGGTTGTGGGGATTTCGGAGCACAGCCCCGATCGGGTGAGTGGACGACGCCACGACGAGCGAACGTAGGAGGCGGACATGACGGTTCTGGTCACCGGCGCCACCGGCAACATCGGCCGGCACGTGGTCCAGGGACTGGTCGACAGGGGGGTGAACGTCCGCGCGCTGACCCGCGACCCGCGGAAAGCCCAGATGCCCGAGGGTGTGGAGGTCGCCCAGGGCGACCTGGCGCGGCCCGACACGCTGGCCCCCGCCCTGGAAGGCGCCACACGGATGTTCCTCTTCCCCCAGGCCTACCGGGTACCGGTCCCCGAGCGCCTCGCCGACTACGCCTCCTCCGCGGGCGCTGTCGAGGCCGCCGAGAAGGCCGGCGTCCGCAGGCTCGTGGTCATGTCGCCCGAGGGCGGCCTGGTCGAGGCCGTGCAGACGACGGCGATGGAGTGGACCATCGTCAACCCGGGCGAGTTCATGCTGAACAAGCTCGACTACTGGGGCCCCACCATCCGCACCGAAGGCGCGGCCCGATCCGCCTACCCCGACTCGCCGGGGTGCCCCATCCATGAGGCCGACATCGCCGACGTCATCGTTGCCGTGCTGCTCGACGACGGGCACGCGGGCGCCACCTACGAGCTGACCGGACCCGAACTGCTCACCCCCGCCGAGCAGGTCCGGGCCATCGGCCAGGGCATCGGGCGCGAGCTGCGCTTCCAGGCCCTCAGCCCCGAGGAGGGCCGCGCCGAACTGGTCAAGCACTGGGGCGCGCTCAGCGCCGACCACTTCATCGAGTACCAGCAGGAGTGGGCCACCACCCCGCCCACGGTCCTGCCCACCGTCGAACAGATCACCGGGCACCCCGCCCGCACCCTGCGCGCATGGGCCGCCGACCACGCCGCGTCCTTCCGCTGATCCCCACCGGTCCCGGCACCGCCGGCGGTGCCGGGACCCCACAGCCCGCCCATGCCAGCACCCCGACCCCATTCGCCTAGGGTGGTGCCGGGCCCGCAGGGGCGGACAACGCGGAGGGAACGATGACACACAACCCGCGACGGCGAGCGGCCCTGTGCGACGCCGCCCTGGCGGTCCTGGCCCGCCACGGCGCGCGCGGCCTGACCTTCCGCGCTGTGGACGGCCAGGCCCACGTGCCCACGGGCACCGCCTCCAACTACTTCACCAGCCGCGACGACCTGCTCGCCCAGGCCGGGCGCCACCTCTACGTGCGCCTGGCCCCCGATCCCGACGAGGTCCGCGAGCACATGAGCGGACCGCGCACGCGAACCATGGTCACCGAGCTGATGCGGTGGCTCCTGCGCCGCATCACCGACCAGCGCGACCTCTACCTCGCCCTCCTGGAGCTGCGCCTGGAGGCCACCCGTCGCCCCGAACTGCGGGAGGCGCTGACCCGCACCATCCGCGAGGACCTCGACGCCAACGTCCGCGGGCACCTAAAGGCCGGACTACCCGGCGACCGCACCACCGTCGTGCTCCTCTACCTCGCCATGAACGGGCTCATGGTCGAACACCTCACCCTGCCCGGCGTCCTGGGCGACGCGGACACCGAGCAGCTGATCGCGGCGCTGGTCGCCCACCTCGTTCCCCAGGAGAGCCCGGCGGCCGCCTCCCGAGACTGCGTGCCCGACGCCCTCCCCGACACCGGTGTCAGGCGGGCGGAGGATCGCCCGTCGCGTCGATGACCTCGCGGATGAGCGCGCGGGAGCGCGACGGTGACAGGGCCTGGCGCCCGAGTTGGGCCAACGCGCCGTCGTAGGCCGCGACCTCCTGCTCCTCCTCCAGGTAGGTCGCGCCCATGCGGTACTCGATGTACACGAGGTCCCGGTCGCGCGGGTCGGGAAACTTCAGCGTCACGAACGACCCGTGCGACCCGGAATGCGCACCCGACGCGAACGGCAGGACCTGCAGCCGGAGGCCGGGGCGCTCGGAGTCGGCCAGCAGCCGCAGCAGCTGGCCCCGCATGACCTCCGGGCCGCCCACCGTCCGGCGCAGCACACCCTCATCGATGACGGCCCACACCCGCACCGCCTCCTCGGTCAACCGCCGCTGGCGGGCCGCGTGGATCTCGACGCGGCGCTGGGCCTCACGCTCATCCACCGGCTCGGGTTCGCCCTCCAGCAGCGCCCGCGTGTAGTCCTCGGTCTGAAGCAGACCTGGGACGTGGTCGACCTGGTAGCAGCGGATCTCGCCGGCCTCGGCCTCCAGACCGATGTAGGTGCTGACCCAGGAGGGGATGTCCTTGGCGTAGCGCTGCCACCAGCCGCGCTTGCGCGCTGCCCGCGCCAGGTCGATGAAGTAGGAGCGCTCTTCCTCGGGCACCTTGTAGAGGTTGAGCATCATGGAGACCGTGCCGACCTCGGCTCTGACCTCTGCCTTTTCCAAGCGGGTGATGGTGACAGGGTTCTTGCCGACGTATTGGCCGACCTGCTCGCGGGGAATTCCGGCTTCGCGTCGCCTCTCCCGGAGGAAGCGGGCCAGGGTGCGGCGGGCTGCGGTGGGGCTGTTACGTGGCACGATGCACCTCCGAAGCTGGGGCCAGCAGGAATCAGGATACGTGCACTAGTGCTTTTTTAACCAGTTAACTCATACCTCTTGCGCTGCGAGGAAGGGGCGGGCGATATTGGAACGGTAGCCCCGCATCACCGCACGTGTCCGGCGAACCAGGAAAGGTGATGGGGAAAAGAACAGCCCTGACCCGGTGGTGGAGCACCCGGTCAGGGCATTTCCGTCCGACTCACCTGTCTCGACCAGGGAGTAGAACCGTGCACAACATAACAGGTCGCCCCGTTCCGGGCTGTCCTGGCATGTGCCGCCACGAGGCCGACCACCAGCTGACGTTCGCCGGCCGCCCGGCGAGCGTCGGCGTCCTCCGCGACTGGGTGGCGCGCCACATCCGCCTCGGCCGCCACGACTACCCGGGCACCCTCACCGACGACCTGGTGATCTGCGCGAGCGAGATGGGCACCAACGCCATCCGGCACTCGCGCTCGGGCCTTCCCGGCGGGGTCTTCACCGCGTCCCTGTGGCAGGGACCCGGCTGCGTCTGCCTGGAGATCCGCGACATGGGCCCGCGGCCGGACACACCGAGCGTGCCGCACATTTCCGACTCGATATCAGCGGACTTCGCCCGCGAGTCCGGACGCGGGCTCGGCTTCGTCGCCGCACTCTGCGACGGCCGCTGCGGCTTCACGGTCCCACCCCACCCGCGCGGCCACACCGTCTGGTGCGAACTACGCGCCCCGCTGGCCTGAGACGCGCGAAACGCAACCCCCGTCGATCCTTCCGTTCCTGTCGCAGGACGGCCCCCGCGACAGCGGGGGACACGGGCCCCGCGGCGAACGGCACCGGCGCGCCACGCGCGACCAGCGCACGGAGACCAGCCGCCCCGGAACCATCGAGGAGACCGCCGAGCTGACCACCACCGCGGGCGGCAGCGAGCACGGCCTCCAGCCGACACCCCGACCCGCCCTCCGGCCGCACCGACACCGATTGCACCAGGCCCCGGCGCCGGGCGCTACATCGCCACCGTCCAGGGGCGGGCACACCCGCCGACGCCACGGGACACCGCGAGAACATGCCGGTGCCCCCGCCGCGCTCGCCGCGGCGGGGGCACCGCCACCACAGGGCTTACGACTCCCGGGGTCAGGGGGAGTCGGCCCGCCCTCGGGGGACAGTCAGGGCACCCGCGGCATCTCCGCCCACGCCGCGACCGGGCGATCGGCCCCAGGCGGGACCTCCCCTTGGCCCTGCCGCAGAACCCCGGGCGGGTCCCCGGACCCCAGCAGCGAGACCAGGACCAGGGCGGCCACCAGCGGAACGGCACTGACCCCCGCCGCCAGCCACCCGGCCACTTCGACGCCGACCAGCCCCGGGCCATCCGCCGACGGGCTCAGCGCGAGCAGCTCCAGCGGAACCGCGGTCAGCAGGAACACCGGCAGCCACGCCCACGCGGCGGCCAGCAGCGACGCGGACACCCCCGAGCGCCGCGCCGGGCTGAGAACCGCCATCGCCACACAGAAGGCGGTGAACGCCAGCAGCGTGCTGCCGATGACATCGCTGGGACGGTGCCAGCCCTGGGCGACAACGGTCATCGCCACCGCCCCCGACCACAGCGCCCCCACCCCGGCCACCACCGGCCTGAGACGCGCGGGTGCCACCACGAGCAGGCCCAACACCAGCACCACCGCGAGCGTGACATGCCCGCTGGGGAAACTGTTGTCGCCGCCACCCCACACGCTGCCGGGATCCAGCGGCGGACGCGACAGCAGCTCGCCCTTCAACAGGAAACTGGCACCGGCCGCAGCCAGGACCATGGCCAGCGCCACAACGGTCCTCCGCACCTGCCGCTGGGCCAGGCCGACCACCGCCACCAGCGCGAGTCCCGCCACGAGGATCACCGGCGCGGTCAGCCAGTGCAGGCCGCTGAGCAACGCACTCCACTGCGCCACTCCACCCCGCAGTGGATCGGCGAGGCGGCCATAGGCCTCACCCAGGATCCCGTCCTCCAGGCGCTGCCCGGCCCCGGTGCGCACCAGCAGCGCGTAGGCCACCGCGAAGGCCGCAGCGCTCCCGACCGCCGCCGCGCCCATCACCGTCCGGTATCCACACGACGATTCATGCGACGAGAAACTCATGTCAGGTAGTCCTCCAAAAGGGCGGGCTTAAGCCCGGATTTCTCCGCCTCTTCAGCGAACCTGTCGACGTCCTCGCGGAATTGCTCACGGAAATGCATCAATACGATGTCTCCGGCGCGGAGCCGATCACCCGATGCGAATTGAATCTTCCCGTTGGCAATCTCGGCGCTCCAGTGC
Source organism: Nocardiopsis rhodophaea (assembly GCF_039530945.1). NCBI lineage: Bacteria > Bacillati > Actinomycetota > Actinomycetes > Streptosporangiales > Nocardiopsidaceae > Nocardiopsis > Nocardiopsis rhodophaea. The sequence goes on along the minus strand of NZ_BAAAPC010000024.1, from coordinate 11,687 downwards.
ACGACGTGCGTGGCGCCGCATTCCGCGGCGGCGCGCAGCGTGTCGTCGTCGAAACTGCCATAAGGCGGGCGCAGCAGCGTGGGTCGGCGGCCGAACTCCTCCTCGTAGTTGTCGGAGGTCGCACAGATCTGGCGACGCTGCTCATCAGCCGACTGGCTCTTCAGGTCGGGGTGGTCGAGCGTGTGGTTCTCGATCTGCGAGCCGGTCGCGTCCCGCAGGCGGCGAAAGAAGTCGGCGTCCTCGCGCACGTACTGGTCGGTGAGGAAAAACGTGGCCGGGACCCCCGCCTCCTTCAGGACATCAGCCATCTTCGGATCGCGCGTGGCGCCGTCGTCGATGGTGAGAAAGACGACCGGGTCGTCGGTGTCCACCCGGTAGTCGGCGTCCTCGATGGTCCGCGGCGTCGCCGAGGGTGAGGGGGCGCTCTTCCGCGCCGTGGAGGGTTTGGCCGGGGACGGGGGTGTGCACGCCGCGAGTGCGGACACCAGGGCCACGAGAAGTGCCCCGATTCCCAACATCCGGGTCCTCATCGTTTCTCTTCCATTCGCCATGAAAGGAAGATTAGGGAGGGAAATTCTCGGCTCTCCCGAGCGATGGTTGCGGCATTCCAGCGGCAACCCGTCGGTTGTGTAACGGGCGGCGGAGTGGCGGTAACATGGCGAAAGTGGATATTCGGGGGGCGTTTGCCATAACGGCGGTTGTGATCGTGTGCACGCTGGCCGCCGTCAGCGGCTGCGGCGTGGTCGACACCGGTGTGCGGGTCGAAGCGGGGAGCGACAAGGGGACGGCGAACCCGACCCCGGAGCCGGGTGCCGACCCCCACCGGCGCGAGGCACCGAGCGTCGACCCCGTCGCGGTGCTGCGCGAGGACCCCGGGGTGAGCCAGGACGTCAAGGACCTCATCGCCCAACCCTGCTCCGGCGGGGAGTACGGCAGCGGGTGGTTTCCGCTGTACGCCAGCTACACCACGATCGACGACACCGACATCCAGGTGGTGGCCATCAATGTGCAGGGGTGCTCCGATGTGGTGGCGTGCACCGGCGTCCAGGCCAGCTACGTCTACCGGATCGGGGACAACCGCACCAAGCGCGTCTACACCTCCGAGGAGCGCATGGGGGAGGTCACCGTCAAGAACGGCGACCTGTTCGTGCAGCGGCCGGTATGGCAACCCAACGACCCGCCAGCCTGCCCGCGTGGCGGGGAGTTGGTTCCGTTGTCCTGGGACGGCACCAGGCTGGTGGCGGACGGCGAGTGAGAGGTGAATGTGGCAGAGACGCGCGTACTGTTCGTGGAGGACGACGATGTCATCCGGGAGACGACCCAGCTCAGCCTGGAGCGCGACGGGTTTCGTGTCACCGTCGCCGCCGATGGCCGCGCCGGGCTGGAGGAGTTTCGGGCGTCGCGGCCCGACGTAGCACTGCTTGATGTGATGCTGCCCGGGATGAACGGGGTCAGCCTGTGCCGGCGCATCCGCCAGGACAGCCTCATCCCGGTCATCATGCTCTCGGCGCGCGACGACCCCGTGGACATCGTCGTCGGCCTGGAAGCCGGCGCCGACGACTACGTCACCAAGCCCTTCGACAGCGCCGTGCTGGCCGCGCGTATCCGCGCCGTGCTGCGCCGCACCGAGGGCCGCCCGGCCGGGGACGGCGACGACCACGGGGCGCTGAGGTTCGGGGACGTGGAGATCGACCCGGACGGGGTGCGGGTGCTGCGCGGCGGCGAGGTCGTCGCGCTCACCCCCACCGAGATGCGGCTGCTCCTGCGCTTCGCCGAATCACCGGGCACCGTGCTCAGCCGCGACATCCTGCTGGAGAGCGTCTGGGACTACGCCTGGGGCGGCGACAGCAGGGTCGTCGACGTGCACGTCCAGCGGCTGCGCAACAAGATCGGCGCCGAACGCATCGAGACGGTGCGCGGTTTCGGCTACAAGCTCGTCGGTCCGGACCAGTGAGCCTCCGCTGGAAGATCACCGCGACGATCACGTTGGTGAGCGTGCTCGTCGCGGTCGCGTTGAGCCTGACCGTGCACTTCGCCTACGCCTACCGCCTGGCCGACGAGGCCCGCCAGCTGCAGTCAGAGCGCATCGAACTGGCGCTGCGCGAGTACAGCCGCACCGGGCAGGCCACGCTCGGCACCCGCCTGGACCCCCCTGACCTGCCCACTCAGCTGCGGCAGGCGGTCAAGGACGGCTCCACCGCGACCCTGCTGGAGGACACGGGCGACGGCGCTGTCATCTGGGCCGCGGCGGCCGTCCCCGAGCAGCAGGTCCTTTCGCTGCGCTCGCCCTATGACCCGCAGCTCCGCGCCCTGGCCTCGCTGGACCGGGTGCTGGTGATGGGAGCACTGACCGTCGTCGCCCTCGGCGCCGGGGCGGGGGTCGTCATCGGCGCGCAGCTGTCGGTCCGGCTGCGCCGCGCCGCCGCGGCGGCCGGTCGGGTCGCCGAGGGCGACCGCAGTACCCGCGTGAGCGCGGCGATCGGGTCGGGATCCCGCGATGAGGCAGGCGAGCTGGCGCGCTCGGTCGACGCGATGGCCGACGCCCTGCAGAGCCGGATCGAGGCCGAGCGCCGAGTCACCGCCGACATCGCCCACGAGCTGCGCACCCCGCTGACCGGCCTCACCACCGCGGCCGAGCTGCTGCCGCCGGGCCGCCCGGCCGAACTGGTCCGCGACCGCGTGCGGGTGCTGCGCGCCCTGGTCGAGGACGTCTTGGAGGTCGCCCGCCTGGACACGGCCACCGAGCGCGCCGAGCTGTCCGAGGTTGCCCTCGGTGCCTTCACCACCCGCCGCGCCGCACCTTATGCCCCCGAGGTGGAGACGCGCGTGCGCGCCGACGCGGTCGTGGACACCGACCCCCGCCGCCTGGAGCGTATCCTGACCAACCTGATCACCAACGCGCTCAAACACGGAGCCCCACCGGTCGTCGTCGAGGTCGACGGCGCGCGCATCACGGTCCGCGACCACGGTTCGGGCTTCCCCGACGAGCTGCTGTCGGAGGGGCCGAGCCGATTCCGCAAGTGGCCGGGCGGCTCCGGCGGACACGGCCTGGGGCTCACCATCGCCCTGGGGCAGGCCAACGTGCTGGGAGCACGGCTCACCTTCGCCAACCCCGCCGACGGCGGCGCGCTGGCCATCCTGGACCTGGCCCCCGACGAGCACGGCCATCCGCCCCACAGCGGGGAGCGCCCCCGGACGCGGTCCTAGAGCGCCGCCATCGCTGAGGCAGCCCAACGCGGGCGCATCGGCCCTGGGGGAGACCCCCGGAGTTGGCTGTGGTGTCCCTCAGCGGTGGGGCCTGCCTGGAAAGCCGGCCCGGTTCCCGCCGGGCCAGGCCTCAGGTACCGATCTGGCGGAATCCCAGGAATCCCGACGCCCGCCCGCCTAAAGTAAGCAACCTCGTGTTGATCTCGTGGACCGGCCGGGTTCCCGCCCCCGAAACGCAGGAGGATGCACCATGGCCACCGAGCCTGTCCCCGGTGTGCGGCGCGGCCGCGTGCTGCTCGCCGTCGCAGTGCTGTGCGCGGCCGGCGGGCTGGCCACGCCGCCCCCGGCAGCCGCCGCGCCAGTGGGCGCCTATGTCGCCCTCGGCGACTCCTACGCCTCCGGGCTCGGCGCCGGCGCCTACGATCCCCGCAGCCGCGACTGCCAACGCAGCACCCGCGCCTATCCCGAGCTGTGGGCGGCGGCCCACGCCCCCTCCTCGTTCGACTTCACCGCCTGTGCGGGGGCCAGCACCTCCGACGTCATCGACCGGCAGCTCGCCCCGCTCGACCGCGGCACCGGCCTGGTGAGCATCACGGTGGGCGCCAACGACGCCGAGATGGGCGAAGTCGTGCTCACCTGCATCCTGCACACAAAGGAGGCCTGCCAGCAGCGGGCCGGCAAGGCACGGGCCTACATCGCTGAGACCCTGCCTGGCAGGCTTGACGAGGTGTACACGGCCATCCGCGACAAGGCGCCCGAGGCCCGGGTGGCCGTCGTGGGCTACCCGCGGCTCTACGAGCCGCGCCGCGTCTGCCCCGAAGGGGGGCTCAGCGAGGAATCGCGGACCGCGGTCAACGACGTCGTCGACGACCTCAACAACGTCACCGACGAGCGCGCCTCTGGCCACGGGTTCTCCTTCGGCGACGTCCGCCCGGCCTTCACCGGCCACGGGGTCTGCTCCGGCGACCCCTGGATCCACGCCCCCACCGTCCCCGTTGAGGAGTCCTTCCACCCGACGGCCCAGGGCCACTCCGACGGTTACCTTCCGGTGCTGACCGACACCGCGTGACGCGGCGACACCGGAGTTGTGTGGATCCGATGGCACCTTCGAGCCGCGCGCGCGGACCCTCGCCCGCACGCGGCGAGATCCCGTCGGTACCCCGACGACCTCCCCTGAGGGCTTCGGCGGCGGGTGCCGGCCAATGGCGGCTGTGCCGCTGCGAGAACGCGTCCTCGCAGCGGCACACGCTCGCCACCTCGTCAACGCGTCTGCGCGCCTCGGTCAAGGGTGTCGATCCAGCGGGACAGCGCCGCCCCGATCTCGTGGGGCGCGTCCTCTTGGACGCAGTGGAGCCCGGTGACGGTCACCTCGGTCTGGTTCTTCCAGGTCCGGGCGAACTCCCGGTCCTCGCCCACCAGGGCCAGGCCCGGTTCGGCGTTGACGAACAGCTTCGGGATGTCGGTCCGGGCCATGAACGCCGAGTATTCGGCGACGATGCGGTGGACGTCGGCGGGGTGCCCATCGATGGGCACCTCACGCGGCCACGTCAGGGTCGGCCGACGCTCCTCGCCCGGACTGGTGAAGGGACGCCGGTACTCCGCGGACTCCTCCTCCGTCAGTGTCCGCATGATGCCCGCGGGCAGGAACCCCTCCACGAACGAGTTCTGCGTGAGGATGAGCTCTTCGCCCGTCTCCGCCCGCCAGGCGCGGAAGTACTCGGCGCTGTCACCGAAGCCGTCCCAGGAGAAGGGACGGACGATGGACTCCATGTAGGCGATACCGGCCACGGATCCGGGGTGCCGCCGGGCCCAGTCGAAGCCCAGAGCCGATCCCCAGTCGTGGACGACGAAGACAACGTCGTCGACCACGCCCAACTCCTCCAGGAGGGCGTCGAGGTACGCGCGGTGCTCCACGAAGCGGTAGCGCTCGTCACCGGTTCCATCGAGCTTTCCGGAGTCGCCCATACCGATGAGGTCGGGGGCGATCACACGCCCCTGGTCGGCCACGGCGGGGATGATGTCGCGCCACAGGTAGGACGATGTCGGGTTGCCGTGGAGGAAGACAATGGGCGCTCCCTCGCCGACCTCGACGTAGGCCATCGTGCTCTCGCGCACGGCAACGGTCTTCTTCGTGTAACGCATGGGGACCACGTCCTTTTCTCTCGGGTTGCTAATCGCGGTCGGCGGCTGGGCATGGCGCGGCCAGCCGCCCTGGTGTGGGGCAGGAAACGGCGGATGAGGTGGGGCCCGGATCGGCCAGTGGGCGCAGGGACCGGGTCGGAGTCGACCAGGGTCCGGTTCAGCGCGTCGGAGCGCTGCCCGCGGCGGAGGACGTGCCCGGATCGAACAGCCGGTGAACGAACGCCGCGAGGTCGGCCGTGGACCGGTTGTCGGGATGCGACCGGTAGAGGGCGCCGGCACGTTCGGCCTCGTCCAGCCGCCGGATCTCGCCCAGCACCTCGGGGAAGTGGCGGGCTTGCTCCGCGGAGGAGGCGAACACCAGGTCGTGGGGGTCGACGCACCCGCGTTCGACCGCCACAGGCGCCCGCAGGCGACACCGGCAGGCGTTGCGCCGGTCGATGAGCCCGCACCGCGCCCGCATCAGGTCGGTGATCTTCGTCCGCGACCTCTGCAGACGCTTGCGGAACGCCGGCGCGGAGATGTCCAGGATCGTCGCACCGGTGGCATGGTCCAGCTCCATGATCTCGCCGAGGATGTAGGCCATCCGGTGGCCGCGGTCCAGGCAGAGCAGCATGGCCAGCGTGCAGCCGACCTTGACTTCCTCCAGCAGAAGGCGGTCGGCCACGTGGGCGCCCGTCGCCTCCGGGAGCGCGGACGGTACGCGTGACAGCTCCTCGTCGAACTCCTCAAAGCTCAGGGCGCGGCGTTCACCCTGGGTGCGGGCCAAGGACAGGAACTTGTTGGTCGCCACGCGATAGACCCAGGTGGAAAACGCGCTCTCACCGTTGAACCTGTCGAGGCGCGTCATCACCTGCACGAGGGCCTCCTGGGTGGCGTCCTCGGCGTCGCGGGGATCACCGAAGAAGCGGACCGCGAGCCGGTACACCTCGGGGTGGATTTCGCAGATCAGCCGCTCCAGGGCCTCGGCCTCGCCGTCGGTGGCTGCCGCCACGTTGTCGACGTGCCGGTCGTCTGAAGATTCCCACATGGTTTGCCCCCTGCTCTCGGTCGCCGGTGCGGTGCCTCATCCGCTCAGGCCCTACATCTGGTTAGACGCCGCGTTCCCCCCGCGTGTGACCGCGCCCCGGAAAGGTTTTCCCTCCGCCGCGTCGCCGCCGCACATGCCGGGAACCCCGACGTGGGCTCACGTGCCTCGGTTGCCCCCTGCGGTGAGGGTCGTCCGTTGGTTGGTGGCGGCTCTTGATCTCCAGCGTGTGACAGTGGTTGGCTGTCTGGCTATGGCTCAGACACCTCAGCATGACCTCTACCGGCGCTGGATCGATGAGCTGTGGAACGGTTCGCCCGAATCCGTGGAGCACCTCGTGAGCGACGATTTCGTGGGGCACTGGCCGGACCGCGACGTCCACGGCCCCGCGGAGCTGGCCGAACTGATCGCTCAGACGCAAGCCATGTTCAGCGGCCTGCGCTTCGTGTTGGAGGTAGGTCCCGTCGTGGAGGGGGACCTGGTCGCGGGCCGGTGGACGGGACATGGCCGAACGCCGGATGGCGAGATGACCTTTTTCGGAAACGATATCCTGCGGGTTCGCGATAACCGTTTCGTCGAATACTGGACCGCGTCGAGCGCAGGCGGCTGAGCGACCCGGGGCGGCCCGTCGCCGGCCCCGACAGCGTCCGTGAGGTCACGGCCGGCCGGAGCGCGGAGGAGGGCGCGTTCGGGCGCCATACTCTGGTCGGTCAGCCGCCCGGTGCTGGGCCGGGTGGACTCAACGCGTGGCGGGCGGGCGCGCGCCCAAGCGTTCGATGTCAGGGCGGGCACGTTCGAAATCGGCGATCGCCTGCTGGCCCGAACGCTCCATCACCCGCTTGAACAGGTCCTGTGTCGCACGGTCCTGGGAGAGGCGGGCCGGGAAGCCGGGCTGCGGGGATGTGGGTACCGGGCCGCCGCTGGCCAACGCCTCAAGCGTCTGGTCGATCAGCTCCGGGTCGTTCCACTGTGCGCGCACAACCACCGTTCCCGTTCCATCGATGACGTAGGCCGTGTTGGGCATCGCCCCGTAGGCCATGTGCGCTGATCCGGTCAGGTCATCGACAAGGACGGTACGCCGTTCGCCGTCCGCGTCGGGCAGCAGGCGGGCGTGGTGGACCTTGTCGGCCATGCTGCGGTGCGGGCCGAGGTTCTCGCCGGGATGCGCCTCGCGGGTGTAGAGGACCAGGAAGGCAACCTCCGGATACCGCTGGGCGAGGGCGTTCATGGGCCCGATGCGTCCCACGTAGATCGGGCAGGTGGCGCTACCGGTCTCCAAAACGACCGTCTGCCCCCGGTAGTCGGAGAGCTTGACCGCTTCGGCGTCCGCGAGCCGTTGGGCGGTGAAGTCCGGGGCCGCTTCGCCGACCTTGGGTCCCTCCAAGCGGTCCATGGTGCGGTGTTCGAGGCTGAAGTGCGCGTAGTTGTAAGCCGACGCCTGTGCCGCTGACTCGCTGGTGGCCATGCCGTTCACCATATTCTTCATTCTTCGCCGCATCTGTGTCCCATCGCGCGCGGCACCGCACCGTTTGCGGGGAACACCGCACACGCTTCATACGCGTTCCCGGCGAGGATTCCGCGCGATCACGGGCTGAACGCCCTGCCCACAGGTGGGCGTCCGCGGTCGTGGCCCGCGCGGCCCCCGGTCCATCGGCTGCCCGGACGCCGTCACGCACACCACTACGATCACGTTGACCCTAGGGCAGATGACTGCCGCCCGTCTGGGAAAGTCACATTTCCTGCACATCAAACGAAAAGGGGCAAGCCGCTGGACCCACGACCTGGCACCCGAGAAGCGCGTAGATCTGCACGGTGTGTCCGTTCTTATGTGTGACGCAAACCGGAACGAACTGAGCGACGGGAGCGCCGCGCTCGACGTGATCGGCGAAGCGAGGGGGTGCGGCGCCGATGCGGTGGCCGTGCCCGTCGAACGGTGCGAAAGTGCGGCAGGCCAAGGACGCCTGAAAAAGGGAAAACGGACTGGTCAGAGGCGCGGCGGCGGGAGCGAGCGAGCAGCGGACTGGATGGCAGCTCCACGATCCTGGTCACCAGCGCTTGAGAGGCGAGAAAACGCCGCGTTCCGCAATGCGTCCGCCGGCCCTGCGGGGCATCCGGCGGCGCAAAAAATCGTCCATCGACGATGGACGATCAAAGGGGAGGGTCTGGGCCCTTTCCGCCACTTTCAACTTATAGCGCACCCCGGGGCTTGCGGCAAGACCCCGGTCATACCGGACAATCGTCGCTCGTGACTACGACCCATAACATGCGAGACGACGTGAACACCCAGGCCACCACCGCGTTTGACCTTCCCGACCACCTGTCGCACAAGGCCGCCCCGAATCAGATCGCCAACGACGAACGGCACTTCGCCGCCATCGCGGAGAGCCTCGCGCAATCGATCACCGACCTGTCCGACCGCCTCGACGCCATGCGCCAAGCCCCCGGCGGCAAGGGCCGGGCAGCGCTGGACCGGGACTTGGAGATCCACCGGCTGGCCGCTCGCCTACGCGCCCTGCGCCGCTTCGGTTTAGACGTGTGCCTCGGACGCATCGTCAGCGCGGACGACGCCGAACCCGTGTACATCGGACGGCTCGGCCTCACCGACAGCGAGGGGCGCCGACTGCTGATCGAGTGGCGCTCTCCCGCGGCCGAGCCGTTCTTCGCGGCAACCCACGCCAACCCGATGGGGCTGGCGAGCCGCCGCAGGTACCGCTGGAGCGACGGCAAGATCAACGACTACTGGGACGAGGTGTTCACCGCCGACGGACTGGACGGGCACGCAGCGCTCGACGACCAGTCCGCCTTCATCGCCAGTTTGGGCGCCCACCGGTCAGCCCGGATGCGCGACGTGCTGGGCACTATCCAGGCCGACCAGGACGCGATCATCCGCGCCGGTTCCGCCGGTGCTCTTGTCGTCGAGGGCGGTCCGGGCACGGGGAAGACCGTCGTCGCCCTGCACCGCACCGCGCACCTCCTCTACTCCGACCCCCGCCTCGGTCACCGTCGGGGCCGCGTGCTGTTCGTCGGTCCGCACCAGCCCTACCTGGCCTACGTCGCCGATGTCCTGCCCAGCCTGGGAGAGGAGGGCGTGCAGACCTGTACGCTGCGCGGCCTGGTCCCCGAGGGCGCTACAGCGGGGATCGAGGCCGACCCGGAGGTGGCCCGCCTGAAGTCATCGGCCACGCTGGTACGTGCGATCGAAGCGGCCGTCAGGTTCTACGAGCAGCCGCCCGCCCAGGGGATGACGGTCACCACGCCGTGGTGCGACATCTGGCTGAGCGCCGACGATTGGGCCGAGGCATTCGAGGCGGTGGAACCGGGCACCCCGCACAACGAGGCGCGCGACAAAATCGTGGAAGAGCTGGCCGCGATCCTGGCGGACAAGCACGGCGATGACGATGTCTCGCCCGGGATGCTTTGGAAGTCGCTGCGGGGAAACCCGGAGCTGATCAGGACCCTTTACCGCGCGTGGCCGCTGCTGGAGGCGACCGATGTCGTCGGAGACCTGTGGTCGGTACCGGCCTACCTGCGCATGTGCGCTCCCTGGCTCGAACTCGACGCGGTTCGCAAGCTGCAGCGCGCCAACGCCCAGGCCTGGACGGTGTCCGACCTGCCATTCCTAGACGCCGCACGGCAGCGGCTGGGCGATCCGGAGGCGTCCCGGCGTCAGCGCCGGTACAAGGCGTCGGTCGCGGCCGAGCGCGAACGCATGGCCACCGTCATCGACAGCGTGGTCGAGGCCGATGATGACGGTGAAGGCGCGGTGACCATGCTGCGCGGAGAGGACCTGCAGGACAGCCTGGTCGACGAGTCCGCACTACCCGGCACCGACCCGGACCTGCTCGCCGGCCCGTTCGCGCACATCGTCGTGGACGAGGCTCAGGAACTGACCGACGCGGAATGGCACATGCTGCTGCTGCGGTGCCCGTCACGGAGCTTCACCATTGTCGGGGACCGCGCCCAGGCCAGGCACGGGTTCAGGGAGCCGTGGCGGGAGCGGCTCGAACGGGTCGGGTTCGACCGGATCACGCTGACCTCCCTGAGCATCAACTATCGGACGCCGGAGGAGGTCATGGCGGCAGCCGAGCCGGTCATCCGGGGTGTGCTGCCCGACGCCAACGTGCCGACCTCGATCCGCAGCGCCGGCGTTCCCGTCGCACACGGGTGTGTCAAGGATCTGCCGGCGCTCCTCGACACCTGGCTGGCCGAGAACGCCGAGGGGACCGCCTGCGTCATCGGCGACCCCGCGTTCCGGGCGACCCCGCGCGTCCGGTCGCTGAGCCCGGACCTGGCGAAGGGGCTGGAGTTCGACTTGGTCGTCCTTGTCGACCCGGAGGCGTTCGGTGAGGGTGTCGAAGGAGCGGTCGACCGTTATGTCGCGATGACCCGAGCGACCGGACAACTTGTTATCCTCACGAGCTCCTGACCTCGGTCCCGACAATGTGATCGCCGTCTGGTGATCATGCGGACCGCCACCTTCACCGCCCGGTACCGCGGCGGCCGCTGTGCCTCTAAAGCAGCGCCGCCGCGGACTCGCAGCAGGCCGATTGCGCTCGGGGCTGTCGCCGGGCGGTGTGAGGGGCCGAGTGCGGGTGAAAAGCCGTCGCTCCATTCGGGCGTGCCTGGTTCGCCCCTCCGGTCCCACGGCACCGTACGGAGCGTGCACCGGCGCGTCCCGCAAGCAACCATCACCTGCCTGGCCGAGGTCGGGCACGCGAACGGCGAGCATGCGAGCACTGGCGGAGCCGAGATTACGCAGTTCCGTGACACTCATATGAGCCGATCATCCAGGTGAGGGCGACGCGTACGCCGTTCGCCCAGGGACACGGATCGCCGTCGTGGCCTCAGGTGAGCACCGGAGCCTAGGACGGTCGCCCCAGCGTAGCGGCGGCGTGCTCGGGCAGCCCCAGCGCCGCGATGAACGCTATGCCGTCAGACAACCGAGGAAGCCAGCCACTCGTCAGTGAGCTGGTGCAGCCGCTCCTTGGTTCGGGCGGGGGCGAACGAGGCGTCGATGCCGGCCCGGGAATGTTCGGCGATAGTGGTGTCGTCGTAACCGTAGACCTCACGGAGACCGGTGTACTCCCGGGTCAGATCGGTGCCGATAATGGCGGGGATGTCGGTGTTGACCGTGACGGTGAGCCCGGCCGCCCGGAGCAGTGGCAGCGGGTGGTCGTCGAGGGACTCCCCTATCTGTCAGGCTCGTTTGAGACATACAGGACGAATCAGTCTTAACTAGAACATCAAGGGCGAGACAAGGACCTGCACCGCAGTGACGATGAGCCTGACCGACATGGACCCCACCAGCGGGAAC
>NZ_BAAAPC010000023.1:0-91792 GCF_039530945.1 Nocardiopsis rhodophaea | reverse complement strand
TGCGCGCCCGCGATCACGGAATCCTGCGGTGGCCACCCCCACCAGGAGGAACACAGGGCCACCAAGATCGAACAGCTCCTCAGCGACATCGGCGCGTTATGACCCCTGAAAAACCCGAAACTCCAGTCGGACAGAACCGGGACCGTTCCCATGATCATCGCGGGGGAGTTGTGGCAAACCGGGCATACCCGGCGTCCGGGCGGGCTGCCACCGCACCCCTGCCAGGCCTCGTCCCCTGCGGCGACCGGCACCCCCCAGCACCCTCCGGCCTCGGTGCCGCTTTTCACCACCGAACACCGGATGGGCCGACCGCCGACAAGGCCGCCCAGCAGACCCGGACCCCGCACCCCGCGGTGATCATCGCGGGGGAGTTGTGGCCAACCGGGGATGCCGGGCACCGGCTCACCTCCCGCGCTCCATGAGCAGCTGGAGGTGGGCGAAAAGACGCTGGTTGGGGTCGCCGAGGTCGATCCCGCTCACCTTTTCCGCCCTGCGTACCCGGTAGCGCAGGGTGTTGGGGTGGATGTGCAGCCGCCCCGCGGCGGCGCGGACGTCCCCGAAGCCGTCCAGGTAGGCCACCAGCGATTCCACCAGCTCCGACCCGGCGGCGGCGTCGTGCTGCACCAGCCGGGTGACACGCGGGTCGCGCAGGGCCGAGGTACCGCGCAGGTGCGCGAGCGTCTCGCTGACCAGCACCTGCGCCCGCACATCGGAGATCGTGGCCACATCCATCGCCAGGTCGCGGCCCATGGCGTCCAGGATCCGGTCGGCCTCGGTCCGCGAGTGGGGCACGTCCGACAGCGTGTGCACCCGTGAGCCGACCGCCGCCTGGACCGTGGCCCCCAGCACGTGGCGCGCCGCCTCGACGGTCTTGCGGGTGAGCGCGAGCACCGACGACTCCGCCGACGCGCCGGACAGGTCGGGCAGCAGCACGTAGGCGCGCCCGCCTAGCATCGTCGTCAGCGCGGTGCGCCGGTAGGCGGCGGTGTGCACCGAGATCAGGTCGATCATCCGGCGCCGCAGCAGTTCCCGACCCGAGCGTCCCGGACCCTCGGCGGCGCCCCGGACCCCGGCCGAGGCCAGTGTGAACGCCACGACGAGCGCGGGGTGGTCGGGGCCCACCTCGATCGAATCGTCCAGGGCGGCCGCCTCGATCCTCCCCTCCAGCAGCCCCGCCAGCAGGTCCTCGCGCAGCCGCAGCCCCAGCGTCATCTCGGTGCGCTGCCGCAGCAGGTGCAGGGCGGTCATCCTCGCCGCGCCCAGCATGGCCTCCTCGGCGTTCTCCGCGAGCGGCCCGGCGCCCTCCTGCACCCAGATGGTGCCCAGCGGCTGCGCACCGGCGTGGATGCCCACCGCCAGGCGCCGCCGGATGCCCAGCTCCGGGCGCTCATCGATGCGCACGACCTCCTCGCCCGAACGCAGCCGGGAGAAGACGCCCCACTCGCGCAGGAGGGCGAGGTACTGCTCGGGACCCTGGCGCCCGAGGATCGACAGGCGGCGCAGCTCGTCGCCCTCCTCGCCGCTGGAATAGGCGAGCACGCGGCTGGCCGCGTCCTCGATGGAGACCAGGCCGCCGGTGAGGGTCGCGATCGTCTGCGCGATCGAGAACAGGTCGCCGGCGGACTCGCCCAGCTCCGCGGTGTCGGTGGTCAGCCGCGCGTCGTCGAGTACGCTGCGGCACAGCGACTGCAGCTGGTCCCAGCGGACCTCGGGGCGCACCGCGAGGAGCGCGATGCCGACCTCGCTGGCGGCGGCGCGCAGCTGCTGGAATTCGTCGCGCGCCGACCGCACCGCGGGGGTCGGCGCGCCCCACCCCCGCGGCGGCGGGTAGCTGGGCTCCTCGGCGAGCGCGCGGGCCGCCGCGTTCACCTTGACCGCGACGGCGGCCGCCCCCTGCCGCGCTGCCGACCGCACCAGGTGCCGGGCGGCCCCGCCCCGAGCGCCGATCAGCAGCACCAGGTCGCCGGCGCCCGCCTCGGCGTCGTCCTCGGGGTCGACGATCACCACATTGTTCACTCGTACATCGAGGCCCGCGGGGGCGGCCAGGACGTCGACCAGGGGGTCGCCCACGGCCAGCAGGAGGCGCCGCAGCGCCACACCTCCCGGTTCACCTGGGATATCGGCCTCTGGGGCGGGTTCGTCGGAGGCGGGGCGCGTGGGATCGGCAGCTGGGTTCATGATTGGTCCATTTTGTCCTATCGGCCAAGTCAGCCTGACAAAGAGTGGCCGACTCCACAAGGTGGTCATGCCCCGTCATCTCTTACGTTTGTCCGGTTCACGTGGTTTTTACTGCGACGACGAGGAGACAGGGAGGTGCCCATGGACGCCGTAACGAACGTCCCCACCCCGGCCAACGAGCCCGTACTCACGTACGCGCCGGGCAGCCCGGAGCGGGCGGAACTGGAGCGCAAACTCGACGAGCTCGCCAAGGAGCCGGTCGAGCTGCCCATGACCATCGGCGGCGAGCGCCGGATGGGCGGTGGCGACCGGATCGACGTCGTCCAGCCGCACAACCACGCCCACGTCCTGGGCACGATGGCCAACGCCACCCACGACGACGCGCGGGCCGCCATCGCCGCCGCCAAGAAGGCCGCCCCCGCCTGGCGCGACATGCCCTTCGACGAGCGGGCCGCGATCCTGCTCCGCGCCGCCGACCTGCTCTCCGGCCCGTGGCGCCAGACGCTCAACGCCGCCACCATGCTCGGCCAGTCCAAGACCGCGATCCAGGCCGAGATCGACTCCGCCTGCGAGCTCATCGACTTCTGGCGCTTCAACGTCGCCTACGCGCGCCGCCTCATGGCCGAGCAGCCGTTCAGCCCGGCCGGGCAGTGGAACCGCCTGGAGCAGCGCCCGCTGGAGGGGTTCGTCTATGCGATCACGCCCTTCAACTTCACCGCGATCGCCGGAAACCTGCCCACCGCCCCCGCCCTCATGGGCAACGTCGTGGTGTGGAAGCCGTCCCCCACCCAGCAGTTCGCCGCGGAGCTGACCATGCGGCTGCTCGAAGAGGCCGGCATGCCCCCGGGCGTCATCAACATGGTCACCGGCGACGGCCTCGCCGTCTCCGACGTGGCGATGAACGACCCGGACCTGGCCGGTGTGCACTTCACCGGCTCCACCCGCACCTTCCAGCACCTGTGGCGCACGGTCGGCGAGAACATCGAGACCTACCGCTCCTACCCGCGCGTCGTGGGGGAGACCGGCGGTAAGGACTTCATCGTCGCCCACTCCTCTGCCAACCCCGATGTCGTGCGCACCGCCATCGTCCGCGGCGCGTTCGAGTTCCAGGGCCAGAAGTGCTCCGCGGCCTCCCGCGCGTTCGTCGCCCGCTCGGTCTGGGAGCGCATGCGCGACGACCTCATCGCCGAGGTCGAGGCGCTCCCCATGGGCGACGTCACCGACCTCTCCAACTTCATGGGCGCGGTCATCGACCGCCGGGCCTTCGACAAGGTCTCCGGGGCGATCGAGCACGCCCGCCAGGACCCCACGCTGGAGATCGTGGCCGGCGGCACGGCCGACGACTCCGTGGGCTACTTCGTCCGCCCGACCGTGGTGGTCGGCACCGACCCCTCCAACGAGGTCTTCAGCACCGAGTACTTCGGCCCGTTCATCGCCGTCCACGTCTACGAGGACGGCGACTACGAGCGCATCCTGAAGACTGTCGACGAGGGGTCCGCCTACGCCCTGACCGGCGCCGTCATCGCCGACGACCGCGAGGCCGTCACCAAGGCGCACCACGCGCTGCGCTTCGCCGCCGGGAACTTCTACGTCAACGACAAGCCCACCGGCTCCGTCGTCGGCCAGCAGCCCTTCGGCGGCGCCCGCGCCTCGGGCACCAACGACAAGGCCGGTTCCGCGCAGAACCTGGCGCGCTGGGCCAGCCCGCGCTCCATCAAGGAGACGTTCGTCCCGCCGACAATCGCCTCCCACCCCCACCAGGGCTGACCGGACGGGGACACCATCGGGCCCCGGACCACCCGCGTCCGGGGCCTTTTTCGGACCCGGGCGCGCCGCGCGAAGGGCGGCGGCGCGCCGGATGAACACGACTGGGGTCGATCATGCTTCGTACGCCACTTCTGGTCGCGGCCCGCTCATCCGCCTGCCGCACCCTCGTTGAGCGTGCCCCCGTGACCCGGGGGCTGGTATCGCGGTTCGTCGCCGGTTCCAGCCAGGAACAGGCGCTTCCGGCGGTCGAGGAACTCACCCGGGACCGCTTCGTCACCCTCGACCACCTGGGCGAGGACACCACCGACATCACCCAGGCACAGGCCACCGTCACGGCCTACAGCGGGCTCCTGCGCGAGCTGGGCCGCCGGGGGCTGGCCGATCGGACCGAGGTCTCGGTGAAGCTGTCGGCGGTGGGGCAGTTCCTGTCCGCCGACGGCGAGAAGGTCGCGCTGGACAACGCCCGGCGCATCTGCGAGGAGGCCGCCGCCGTCGGCACCACGGTCACCCTGGACATGGAGGACCACACCACCACCGACTCCACCCTGGGCATCCTGCGCGACCTGCGCGTGGACTTCCCCTGGGTGGGCGCGGTGCTGCAGGCTTACCTGCACCGCACCGAGGCCGACTGCCGCGACCTGCGCAACGCGGGCTCGCGGGTGCGGCTGTGCAAGGGCGCCTACGACGAGCCCGCCTCGGTGGCCTACCGCGACAAGGCCGAGGTCGACCGCTCCTATGTGCGCTGCCTGAAGATCCTGATGGCGGGTGAGGGCTACCCGATGATCGCCTCGCATGACCCGCGCCTCATCGCGATCGCCCAGAAACTGGCCGCGGACACCGGCCGCACGCCGGACAGCTACGAGTACCAGATGCTGTACGGCATCCGCGACGCCGAGCAGGTCCGACTCGCCGCCGAAGGCAACCGGATGCGCGTCTACGTCCCCTATGGCGACGAGTGGTACGGGTACTTCATGCGGCGCCTCGCCGAGCGGCCGGCCAACGTCGCGTTCTTCGCCCGCTCCCTGCTGAGCCGGGGCTGAGCCGCTGTCCCCCGACCTTTTCCCGCCTCCCGTTCCCGGTCCGGTCCCGCCTCCCCTGTGCGGTGACCGGGCCGGGACCCCGCCGACCGTCCCCGACGCGCGTGGCTCCCGCCGCCGGTCAGCACCGGGGGAGCCGCGGACCGAGGTCGACACCCAAGCGTGACCGGCGCGCGGAACCCCCGCCACAGGTGGTGCGTTAGGTTAGGGGAGATTAGCGACGCCCTGGAAAGGCTTGCGAAGACATGCAGATGAGGAGTTCCAACCCCGTCATGAAGCGGGCCATGCGCTCCGCTCAGCCGGGCTACGGCCAGCCCTATCAGGCACCCTACGGCCAGGGCGGGCCCTACCAGCAGCAGTACGCGGGCTACCCGCAACCGGGCCAGCCCCCCTACGGTCAGCCGGGCTACGGGCAGGCCCCCGGCCAGCCCCCCATGTCGGCCGAGGACGCCCGGCCGATGTCGATCGACGACGTCGTCATCCGCAGCGCGATGACGATCGGCATGGTCATCCTGACCGCCGCCATCACGTTCTTCCTGTTCCCGGCCAACCCCGGCCTGGGCATGGCGCTGACCTTCGGCGGCATGCTGGGCGGACTGGTCCTGGGGCTGATTATCGCCTTCAAGGGGTCCACCAAC
This sequence comes from Nocardiopsis rhodophaea, assembly GCF_039530945.1. NCBI lineage: Bacteria > Bacillati > Actinomycetota > Actinomycetes > Streptosporangiales > Nocardiopsidaceae > Nocardiopsis > Nocardiopsis rhodophaea. The sequence continues at coordinate 86,172 of NZ_BAAAPC010000023.1, read as the reverse complement.
CCCGCGCTCATCCTGATTTACGCGGCGCTTGAGGGCATGTTCGTCGGCGGTATCAGCCGCATCTTCGAGCTGTCGGCCGGCACCGCCCCCGGACAGCTGGTCACCCAGGCTGTCCTCGGCACGATCGTCGCGTTCGCGGCGATGCTGGCGATGTACCGGATGCGGATCATCCGGGTGACCAACACCTTCGTCAAGGTCGTCTCGGTCGCCCTGGTCGCCGCCCTGGTGATGGTCCTGCTCAACCTGGTGGTGAGCTTCTTCATCCCCGGTGGTCTCGGCCTGCGCGAGGCGGGGCCGCTCGGCATCATCGTCTCGCTGGTGATGATCGTGATCGCCTGCGCCACCCTGGCCATCGAGTTCAAGGGCATCGAGGACGGCATCGCGGCCGGTGTCCCGAACAAGCTGGCGTGGCACTTCGCCTTCGGCCTGACGGTCTCGCTGGTCTGGCTCTACATCGAGATGCTGCGCCTCTTCTGGATGCTCTACTCGATCTTCAGCGAGTAGCCGCCGCCAGGGCGCCGAGCGCCATGACGCGCACAGAACCGCCCCGTCCGGGATCCCGCCCGGGCGAGGCGGTTCTTTATGTTCACGGACGGGTCGGGCTGGGGTATCAGGGGCGCTGCCGCGGGATGGCTGTGCGGTTCCGGCGGCGCCGGTCGAATTCCTGGACGATGGCCTGTGCGTAGCCGTGGCTGAGCTGGTACTCGTCAGCGAGCCAGTTCGTGCGCTCGGAGCAGCGGGTGAGGCCCGGGCCCTTCTCTAGCTTGTCGAACCACTCGTGGAGTTGGCGGCCTGTGACGGACGGGATACGGGCGATGAGCATCGCGTGGGTCTCCGGCGAGTGGGTTACCGACATAGGCACCTCCGAGGATGAGCGGCACTTACCTGCGACCTTGCATCAGGATCACGAATCGGACAAGCCCTCGAACCCAGCTTTTACGTTACTTTCCTCCTACCGTCCCTCCAGCTCGACTTCACCTCCCGTTCGGAAACGGGACGGCGAGGGAGACCCAGGTCCGGACAGGCACGAAAAACGGGGCGCCCCTCGACAGGGGCGCCCCTCAGCAGGTGACCCGGTCGTGCCGGCCGGGATGTCCGTTTAGCTCAGGCGCTCGAAAACGGCCGCCATGCCCTGGCCTCCGCCCACGCACATGGTCTCCAGACCGAAGGTCTTGTCGTGGAAGTCCAGCCCGTTGAGGAGCGTCGTGGTGATGCGCGCGCCGGTCATTCCGAACGGGTGGCCGACCGCGATCGCGCCGCCGTTCACATTGAGCTGCGCGTCGATGTCGATCCCCAGGTCGTCGGCGGACGGCAGCACCTGCGCGGCGAACGCCTCGTTGATCTCCACCAGGTCGATGTCGTCGATGCTCATGTTGGCGCGGGCTAGCGCCTGGCGGGACGCCGCCACCGGGCCCAGTCCCATGATCTCCGGGGACAGCGCGCTGACGCCGGTGGACACGATCCGCGCCAGCGGGGTGATGCCCAGCTGGGCGGCCTTGGTGTCGCTCATGATGATCACCGCGGCGGCGCCGTCGTTCAGGGGACAGCAGTTCCCGGCGTTCACCGTGCCGTCGGGGCGGAACACCGGCTTGAGCTCGGAGACCTTCTCATAGGAGGTGCCGCGCCGCGGGCCGTCGTCCGCGCTGACCACGGTGCCGTCGGGCAGTGTGACCGGAATGATCTCGCGGTCCCAGAACCCGTTGTCGATCGACTTCTCGGCGAGGTTCTGGGAGCGGACGCCGAACCGGTCCTGGCGCTCGCGCGACACGCCGCGCATCTGCACCACGTTCTCGGCGGTCTGCCCCATCGCGATGTAGACGTCGGGCACCTCGCCGTCCTCGCGCGGGTCGGTCCACGACGGAGCTCCGCCCTCAGCGCGCCGGGCGGTGCGCTCCTCGGCGGTGGCGAACAGCGGGTTCTTGGTGTCGGGAAGCGAGTCGCTGTTGCCCTTGGTGAAGCGGCTCACCATCTCCACACCGGCGGAGATGAAGATGTCGCCCTCGCCGGCCTTGATCGCGTGGTAGGCCATCCGCGTCGTCTGCAGCGAGGACGAACAGTAGCGGGTGATGGTCGCGCCGGGGACCATGTCCAGTCCGAGCTGGACGGCGATCACCCGGGCGAGGTTATTGCCCTGCTCGCCGCCGGGCAGGCCGCACCCGAGGAGCAGGTCGTCGACGGTCTTCGGGTCCAGCTCCGGCACCTTGGCCAGTGCGGCGGAGATGATCTGGGCGGTCAGGTCGTCTGCGCGCAGGTCCTTCAGGGACCCCTTGAACGCGCGCCCGATGGGCGAACGCGCGGTCGCGACGATGACGGCTTCAGGCATGCTCGCGGCCTTCCTCTTCGATGCCGGGCCGTCCGGACAGGGCGGCCGATCGTGATGTTACTGGCAAGTTAGCTTGTCGGTGTGATGCCGCTGACCTCGGGGGTCGCCTTGCCGGACGGTGCCGCCGCCGTTGGCCGGTCAGCCGCCGCCATCCGCGTGGGCGCCGCGCGCCGCGTCGACTTCCCGTTCGTCCCGCTCCGCCGCGGCCTCGCCCTCGCCCTGGACGTCCAGCACCGGCGGCTTGGTCCGGCGCCGCAGCAGGGTCGCCCAGCGGCCCCGCGGGCCGCGTTCGTGCCCGGCGACCCGTGCGCCGCTGACCTCCATGCCGGGCTCCTCGACCGCCTCGACGGCCGCCCGGTCGACCGGCAGCACGCCCTCGCCCTGGTCGCGGTCGGGGACCGTCTCCAGATCCGGCAGCAGGCCGAGGGCCACACACGCTGTGGGCAGCACGGCGATCGCGGCCTGGGCGTAGCCGCGCGCCGAGGGATGAAAACGATCCGGGCCGAAAAGCTCATCAGGGTACGTCTGAAACTCGTCGGCCAGCATGTTGCTCAGCGAGACCGTGCGCCCGCCCTCCTCGACCACGGCGATGGTCTGGGCGGCGGCGAGCTGGCGGGACGAGCGCCGCGCGACGAAGCGCAGCGGCTGCCCGATGGGCCGCACCGACCCGAGGTCGGGGCAGGTCCCCACGACGACGGCCGTGCCCATCGAGGTCAGCTCGCGCACCACCGACTGCAGGTGGCGAACGGAGTCGGCCGGGCGCATCCGGTTGATGACATCGTTCGCGCCGATGAAGATGATGGCCAGGTCCGCCCCGATCGAGCGCACTTCTTCCAGCTGCTCGTACAGGCCCGCCGACGTCGCGCCGACGACGGCGACATTGCGCATCCGCACGGGGCGTTCGGCGACCGCCGACAGGCCGCTGGCGATCAGGCTCCCCGGTGTCTGCAGGCCGTCGGTGAGGGCGAACCCGGCCGCCGTGGAGTCGCCCATCATCACCAGCGAGATGGGCTCCCCGTCCCCGCTCCCGTAAACGCCGTTGACGCGCGGAGGCGTCCACTCGGTGAAGCCCACGGTGCGGTGTGCGAGCTTGGCCTGCAGGTAGAGGAGTGCGATGGTTCCGGCGCCCAGGAGCGTCAGCCCACCGCCACCGAAGGCGGTGGCGGTCGCGATTCTCCGAGCCCGTGCGGCGCGTAACGACATATCCCCGTCTCCCGTCCTGAACGGGGACGACCCCTGGCGCGTCCGTTCCCGGCGTCCCGCCCGCGGTGATCCGTACGCGTCGTCCGGGCCGCGAGAGCCCGGGGGTCCTCCCGTCCACTCCGTACTCCGGATTACTCAGCGGTAGCAGTCATGTCAACGACCGCGGCGCGTGCCGGATTCCGCGACGGTCGAGGTGGCGACGCTCGCGGCCGAAACCGGCCTTCCCGGTGATCTCTGGGCATGTCGCACTGGGCATAGTCACGTTAAGGTGCAGGTAACACGGACCTAACCGGCCCGTGCACGGCAATTGGCGGCCGTGACCACGACGGTTCGCGAGATCCGCGGCTGTCACAGGCATCGCGAGTGAGCCGGGCTGGGGCCGCACCGCAGGTCACCCAAGCGCGGAGCATGGCGGGCTGAGGCACCCGGAGGCGAACAAGCGATCTCATGCTTTGAAGGGGACGAACAGATCTCATGCGGGTGCACAACTCACTGATTGAGCTGGTCGGCGACACTCCGCTGCTACGAATGAACAAGGTGACCAACGGTCTCGCCCCCACGGTGCTGGCGAAGGCCGAGTACTTCAACCCCGGCGGTTCGGTGAAGGACCGCATCGCGTTGAAGATGGTCCTCGACGCCGAGGAGAAGGGCCTGCTCAAGCCGGGCGGCACCATCGTCGAGCCGACATCGGGCAACACCGGCGTGGGCCTGGCCATCGTGGCGGCCGAGCGCGGCTACCGCTGCGTGTTCGTCTGCCCGGATAAGGTCGGCAACGACAAACTGGCGGTCCTGCGCGCCTACGGCGCCGAGGTCGTGGTCTGCCCGACCACCGTCGCTCCCGACCACCCCGACTCCTACTACTCGGTGTCGGACCGGCTCGCCACCACCATCCCCGGCGCGTGGAAGCCGAACCAGTACACCAACCAGAACAACCCCCAGTCCCACTACGAGAGCACCGGCCCGGAGATCTGGGAGCAGACCGAGGGCCGCATCACGCACTTCGTGGCGGGTATCGGCACCGGCGGCACCATCAGCGGCACCGGCCGCTACCTCAAGGAAGTCTCCGGCGGCAAGGTCAAGATCATCGGTGCCGACCCGGAGGGGTCCGTCTACTCCGGCGGCAGCGGCCGCCCCTACCTGGTCGAGGGTGTCGGCGAGGACATCTGGCCCGAGACCTACGACACCACCATCTGCGATGAGATCATCGCGGTCAGCGACAAGGACTCGTTCCTCATGACCCGCCGACTCGCCAAGGACGAGTCGCTGCTGGTCGGCGGATCGTGCGGGATGGCCGTGGTCGCGGCGCTGAAGGTCGCGGAGACCGCGTCACCCGACGACGTGATCGTGGTCCTGCTGCCCGACGGCGGGCGCGGCTACCTGACCAAGATCTTCAACGACGAGTGGATGGCGGACTACGGCTTCCTGTCGGCCGAGACCGAGGAGGTCACCGCCGGGCAGGTGCTCGGATCCAAGGGGGCCGACCTGCCGGACTTCGTGCACGTCCACCCGCACGAGACCGTGGGCGAGGCCGTGACGATCATGCGGGAGTACGGGGTCTCCCAGCTGCCGGTCCTGAAGGAGGAACCGCCGGTCATGGCGCCCGAGGTCGTGGGCTCGGTGGCCGAGCGCGACATGCTCGACGCCCTGTTCAACGACCGCGCGCAGCTCGGCGACCCGGTGGACAAGCACATGGGCGCGTCGCTGCCTCAGGTCGGCTCCGGTGAGCCGGTGAGCCGGTGCGTGCAGATGCTGCAGAAGGCCGGTGCCGTCGTGGTGCTGGTGGACGGCAAGCCGGCCGGCGTCCTCACCCGTCAGGACCTGCTGGCCCATCTCTCGTCCTAGCCGGATATGTGCCGCGGGGGCGCCCGGTCGACCGGGCGCCCCCGCGGGGCCGCGCACCCGGCGCCGACCACGGCGCCACCGGCCCGTCCCCGCATGAGGCGCCGGATGCTATTACAGTTCACAGCATCATTACCGGCCGGTAGATACCTCCGGCGGGCGGAGACTTTCAACGCAGGGGATTCGGGTGTCGCGACTGTTGTCCTGGATAGTGCGCGGGGTGTGGTCGTGGGCCCGGCGGCGTGCCCAGATCCGCGCGGGGTCCCGCGCGGCGCGCAAGTTCGCGGCGTTCGGAACCGGCACCTCGATCGCGTTTCCCCCCGCGACGATCTTCGGGGAGCCCTGGATCGAGATCGGCGAGCACACCTTGCTCGGCGCGGACATCACCCTCACCGCCGGGATGGTGCCCGGCCTCGACCTGGGGCCCGAGCCGCTGGTGCGCATCGGCAGCGGATGCACGATCGGCCGCGGTTCGCACGTCGTCGCCCACACCTCGATCGACATCGGCGATGACGTGTTCACCGGCCCCTACGTCTACATCACCGACCAGAACCACGTGTACACCGACACCGAGGTGCCCGTGGGCCGCCAGTGGCCGTCCGACGAGCCGGTGGCCATCGGCCGCGGGAGCTGGATCGGTACTAACGCCGTCATCCTCCCCGGCGTGCGGCTGGGCCGGAACTGCGTGGTGGCCGCCAGCACGGTCGTCCGCCCCGGCACGTACCCCGACCACAGCGTCATCGCCGGTATCCCCGGCAAGGTCGTGCGCCGCTACGACCCCGAGGCCGGGTGGGACCCGCCGATGCGCGGCACCGCCGTGTGACCCCCGCACACCCACAGCGCCCCTACCTCCGTTGATCTCGGCGATATCGCCCTAATTTTCGCTGTTATTCGGTCGATATCGCCGAGATCAACGGGAGAAGGCGCGTGCGACGCGGTCCGGCCGGCGCCGTTAGTCTGGGGCCATGACGTTCGATGGGTTCGAGACCCTGGCCATTCACGCCGGGCAAGAGGCAGATCCCGGGACCGGCGCGGTCGTGGTCCCCATTTTTCAGACGAGTACCTACACCCAGGACGGCGTCGGCGGCCTGCGCGGCGGATACGAGTACTCCCGGACGGGCAACCCCACGCGGGCGGCGCTGGAGGAGTGCATCGCCGCGCTGGAGTCGGGCACCCGCGGCCTGGCGTTCGCCTCCGGCATGGCGGCGGAGGACACGCTGCTGCGCACGATCGCCAACCCAGGCGACCACGTGATCATCCCCGGCGACGCCTACGGGGGCACCTTCCGGCTGTTCTCCAAGGTGCTGGACCGCTGGGGGGTGAAGTGGGAGGCCGTCGACCAGACCGACCTTGAGGCCGTGCGCTCGGCGATGCGGCCCGAGACCGTGGCGATCTGGACGGAGACCCCGACCAATCCGCTGCTGAACATCACCGACATCGAGGCGCTGGCCGGCATCGCCCACGACGGCGGCGCGCTGCTGGTCGTCGACAACACCTTCGCCTCGGCCTACCTGCAGCAGCCGTTGACCCTGGGCGCCGATGCCGTCGTGCACTCCATGACCAAGTACATGGGCGGCCACTCCGATGTGGTCGGCGGGGCGCTGGTGGTGTCCGACCCCGATCTGGGCGACCGCATCGCCTTCCACCAGAACACGATGGGCGCCGTGTGCGGCCCGTTCGACGCCTGGCTCACGCTGCGCGGCATCAAGACCCTGGCCGTGCGCATGGACCGGCACTGCGCCAACGCCGAGCGGGTCGCCGCCGAGCTGTCCCGGCACCCCGCGGTGGGGCAGGTGCTCTACCCGGGCCTGCCGGAGCACCCCGGGCACGACGTGGCCAAGCGGCAGATGCGCGCGTTCGGCGGCATGGTCTCCTTCCGGGTGCGCGCCGGCGAGGAGGCCGCGCTGAAGGTGTGCGACCGCACGCGCGTGTTCACCCTGGCCGAGTCGCTGGGCGGGGTCGAGTCGCTGATCGAGCACCCGGGCCGCATGACGCACGCTTCCACGGCCGGGTCGCCGCTGGAGGTCCCCGCGGACCTGGTGCGCGTCTCGGTGGGCATCGAGTCGGCCGACGACCTGGTGGGCGACCTGCTGCAGGCGCTGGACTTCTGAGACGACCGCACGGTCCGCGGGCGCGGACCGAGTGACGGTGGCCGCGGCGCCCGCAGGGCCCGCGGCCACCGCCGTCTACCGGCTCGGGGCCTGGCTCACCCGGCCGGTTCACGCCCCTGCGCGTACTCGGCGAGGCGGCCGTCCAACGCGTCGCCGTAGTCGCGGAAGGAGCGGTATCGGGGCCGCTCGACGACCCCCTCGTGGTTTCCGTCGAGGACCTTTTCGACGAGGTCGGCCACGAGCGTGGGCGCGGGGAGCAGCCCGGCGCGCAGATACCTCGTCAGGTGCAGCGGGACCCAGCCGTTCGCGTCCATGGGGCCCTGCCTCCAGCCGCTCTCCTCGTCCCAGACGAAGCGCAGCCGGCCGCCGCCGCGGGCCCGGACGATAACGGTGGCGTCGCGGGGGTCCATGGGGTCGTTCCAGTGGTCGACCACCTCCACGTCCCGCGACGTCAGCTCGTGGGCGATGGCCTGAACGTAGGGTTCGGGGAGTCGAACCCACTCGGGTGAGTAGGGCACCGGGATCGGGGGAGGGCCGTAGTCGGTCACGGCGCGGTCCTTTTGTCTAGATGGGGATCTCAGTGGGTCGGTGGGCCCTTCAGGCCACGGCCTTGCGGTGGTTCGAGGCGCCGCCGTCACCGTCGCTGTCGGACGTACGCTCGGCGGTGTCGGAGTGCGGGTTCTTCTCGGGGAAGCGGAGTCCAGAGAGGCTGCGGCCCGCTCCGGAGAACAGGCGACGGTCGTGGCCGTCGCGAAGGGCGTGGTAACGCCCCCGGTCGGCACGCTTGATTCCGATGGACGCGGCGAGCAGCAGGCCGAAGATGGTGCTGAAGAAGGCGACCAGCAGCAACACGATCATCCCGAGTGCCAGTGGCATCTTCCCCTCCTCTCATTTCGTGCGAACACCCGTCCTGCGTTCGAACGACCCTGGACTTCAGCGGGTCCAAGGAGAGGAATGAGCCGACTCCACCGGATATTACAGAGAGCGATGGGACCTATACGCTTCTATCTCCTCTTCGGCTTCATACGATTCATTCCTACAAGTCCCACCATGCGTTGGATTAAAGGGAGAGTCAAGTCCTTTAGGTAGAATCATGGGAACGAATCGGCGAGCGGTTGGGAGAGATCATGGCCCGGCATTTGGAGATCGCCCATGACCTCATGGAGGAGATCGACGAAGGCCGTTACGCCCCGGGAACCGCACTGCCGACCGAAGATCAATTGATGAGTACCTACGGCACGTCGCGGAACACCGTGCGCCGCGCGCTGCGGGAGCTGTCGAGCCGGGGCCGCATCGACACCAGGCAGGGCAGCGGCAGCACGGTCCGCGAGTACCGGCCCACCGTCCACCTCGCCTCCTCCGTGAAGGGGGAGCCCGACGACGAGCGGTACACCCGCTACGTCGAGCGCATCAAGCACGAGCAGGGCGTGGAGCCCACCCAGCGGCTCCGGGTGATCGTCGAGGCGGCCACCGGGCGGCTGGCCCGGCTGATGGAGCTGGATCCCTCGCACACCGCGGGGTTCGTGGTGATCCGCCGCTGCGACCGTTACATCGGCCCCCGCCTGTGGCAGCGGCAGCTCTCCTACTACCCCGATTTCATCGCCAAGGGCGAGAGCAAGGGCGCGGCGCTGATGCAGCCCGAGGACATTCCCCGGGGCACCCGCGAGCTGCTCGCCGAACTCGGCTACCCGCAGACCAAGTCGTGGGACGTGGTCGGGGCGAAGATGCCGTCGCTGAAGGACTCGGCCCTGTTCGGCATCGGACCTGGAACGCCGCTGCTCGTGCACGACCGCATGGCCTACTCCGGGAACACGCCGATCCGGTTCACCAAGACGTTGATGCCGGCCGACCGCCACCAGCTGCTCTATTTCGAGGGCGACATGACACCCGAATCACTGCGCAAGGCGACGGACGTCAATATCTACGACCACTGAGAAAAAAGGACGCGTGCCCAGCGAGGATACCGAGGAAGGGGCGGCCGCCGGACCAACCGCTAACCGAACAGAGGAGGGTTCATCCCACGGCGTGGCATTCGCGTGGCACGGCGCGGCCGGTCGCACAAGGTAAGGAAAAAGTGCGCTCGGTGGCGGATCCTGCCATCACAAAACGGGGTATGGCACCACCGTTCATCCCCGAACGCCAGAGGAAAAGGTGGTCCGAGTGACCGAGGAATCCCCTGCCTTTCGGTATCCGGCTGCCCGTGAACGCGTCCGCGACGACGCGGCCGACTGTGACGCGCTGGACCAATTCGTCAAAGACGCGGGGCGAAGTCCCGGAAAAGAACTCCAGGTCAGCCGGGAAGAATCCGTCCCCTCGCCGATCGCCGAGCGGATGGGCGCCAAAGTCGCCGTGGTGCGCCGGGCCGTCCGTCGCATCGACGACCGTCCTGTCTCCGTCGAAACCTCCTACTACCCCACCGATCTCGCCTCCGGAACCGAGCTGGAGTCCGACGAGGACATCCGCCGCGGCACCATCAAACTCCTGGCCGACAACGGGCACGTCCAGGTCGGCTACCGCGACGAGGTGGTCCCCCACATCCTCGACGAACACGAGGCCCGGGACCTCACCGCCGCCAAGGGCACCGCTGCTGTGTGTGTGGTCCGCACCGCCTGGTCACGCGACCGCGTCCTCCGGGTGACCACCACGGTCACCCCCATCGGCGGCGACGTCGTCCTCTGCTACGACATCGGCGAACCGGCACCGGCCGGAGCCTGATACCGGGCTAGCCACCACCGTCACCCGGGCGAGACGACGGCGGCAGGGGGGCAGGACTCGGGCTGACGAGCGCGTCCGGGTGCGGTGGACGGCGGGTCTGCTGGGCGGCCTTGTTGGTGGACATCCTGTCCGATGTTCTGTGGTGAAAAGCGGCACCGAGGCCGGAAGGGGGTGGGGGCGCCGGTCCTGTGAGGGGTGTGGCCGAGCCGGGGTCGCGGTGTGCGGGGCTCTTCTCGCTTCGCGTGACGGGGCTTCCGCAATGCGGGACCATAATCCCGCCCCGGTCCCCGTCTGGCGATGATCATGGCTAGGAACCCGATTGTGTCCGTTATGCCGGGACAATCCCCATGATCATCGCCGATTGGGCTGCGGACAGCACTTTCCGCCCTTGGTGCCGCTTTTCACCACAGGGCACGGGAACGGCGACCACCAACAAGGCCGCCCAGCAGACCCACCCCATGAGGCCTTGACCGGATGGGACGCCCCCTGCGCCTAGCGGTCCGTCGGGATCCCGCGGCGTTGGGCGAGGAAGTCGCGGAGGACCCGTGTGCCGAGGTCGGTGCCGTCGGGGCGGATCACGTCGCCGCCGTTGCGGCGGGTGATCGTGTCGGCGAAGGTGCGCAGGCCGGGGTCGTCGGCGAGGACAACGACGCGGAGGCGGGCACCGCGGCGGGTCATGCGGTCGACCTCGGCGAGGGTCGCGGCCGTGGTCTGTGCGGATGCGGGCCATTGGAACCTCGGGGAGCCATCCCGGGCCAGATGGGCGGTGGGTTCGCCGTCGGTGATGACCAGGACGATCGGCGCGAAGTCCGGATGGCGGTCCAGGTGGCGCCCGGCCAGGGCGAGGGCGTGCTGGAGGTTAGTGCCCTGGACACGCTGCGGGGTGAGTTCGGGGAGATCGGTGGCGGGGATGTCCCGCGCGTGGTCATCGAACCCGATGATCCGGATGGCGTCCTGCGGAAATCGGGTCCCCACCAGGGTGTGCAGGGCCATGGCGGTCTGCTTGGTGCTGGTCCACAGGCCGCGCCGCACCATCGAGTAGGAGAGGTCGACCAGCAGGCACACAGCGGCGGACGTCCGATGCTCGGTCTCGGCGACCTCGATGTCCGCTGGACGCGGCCGCACACGGCCCTCAGGGGTCGATCGGCCGCCCGCGATGGCGTTTCCCAGCGTGCGGACCACGTCGATGGGCCTCTCGTCCCCGGGCTCCGCGGGGCACGTGGTACCCGTGGGCTCCCCGGTCGCGCCGAGGGGGGCCGCGCTGTGCCCGTTCCACCCACCGTGCCCCCCGGGGCGCCGCGGGGCGGGCCGGTCGGCGGCGAGGAGGTCGCGGAGTGCGGTTTCGCCGAGCCGCCGGAGCGCCTTGGGGGTCAGCCGGGGGCGGTTGCGCGTTCCCCGCAGGTAGCCCGCGTCGCGGAGGCCGCGTTCGATGGCGCGGAGGCGGTTCACGCTGTCGACGGCGCTGTGGCCGAGCGCGCGGCGTACCGCCGCGTCGTCGATGTCCTCCAGGGCGGCCCCCGGGTAGTCCTGGCCCAGCGCGGTCTCCAGTTCGGCGAGGTCGGCCAGCTCCCGCAGGGCGGACGCCGCCTCACCCAGGTCGAGGGCGCCGGGGCCGTCCATCGGCTCGGCGCCGGACCAGGCGAGGCCGGGGTGCCGACGGCGCAGCGTTCCCGAGAGCACGTCGAGCCCGGGGGTGAGCCCTTCGGCCTCGATGACCTGATCGGCCAGCGAGGTCAGCTCCTCGCGCTCCTCCGGGGGCAGGGAATCCAGTACCCGTTGTGCGGCGGCCGCCCGGCGCGCCAGCGTGTCGACGAGATCGTCGAGGTCGCGCGGCCGCTCCGGGAAGAAGTCCCCGTGCTCGGCCATGAACCGGTCGAAGGCGGCCGGGGTGTGCGCGCCGCGGTCGTCGTCGGCAAGCAGGGCGTTGAGTGCCGCGAGCATCGCCCGCACCCCCCGGGGATCGCGGGGGCCCGGCTGTTTCCGGCCCGCGTCCACTGGCGGGGCGTCGCGCTCCTCGGCGGTGCCGTGCAGGCCGGGGAACCGGCTGGCCAGCGTCTCGCGGAACACATGGTCGAGCAGCCGCTCGTAGCAGGTGCGGGCGGTCTCGGAGCGCCACCGGTAGGTGGCCAGCCGCTGAACCGCCGCGGCCGTGGCGTCGGGAAGCGAGGCGAGTTCGGCCTCGCGCAATCGCGCGTCGTCGGAACCGTCGGCGGCCAGGACGGCGCGCTCCTCCGAGATCGCCTGGTCGAGTAGGGCGCGGGCCTCACGCAGCGTGCCGTCGAGGCGTCCGCGCGCGCGGATCCGCTCGATGCGCTCACCGACCCGGCGCCGCAGCTCCTCCAGGCCGACGGGGGACCCCCGGCCCCCGCTGTCGTGCGCCCCCGTCCGCAGCAGCTCGCGCAGGGCGGCGCCGGGCCGGGCACCGGCCATGACGCCGCGCCCCACCTCGTCCAGGGCGCCCCGGATGTCGAGGGGCGGTGCCAAGGGGTCGGGGCCGCCCTCGAACGCCCTGTACCGGACGCGGTCCATGCGCATCCCTCCCGTGTCCCTCCTCCCTCAGGTCCGGTAGACCGCGCGGTCCTCCAGCTGTTCCTTCGAGAGCCGACGGTTCAGGTAGAGACCCTCCATGGCGAACTCCAGCACCGCGGCGGCGTACCCCGCGTACCCCTCGCATTCTGTGGGATCGCCGGAGCCCTGCTCGGGCTCGACGCGGGTCACCAGAGCGGCCAGGCCGGGGAGGGAGCCGACGCCGCTCAGCAGCTCGGCGGCGCTGACGCGCTCACCCGCCTCGACCTTGGTTCCGTCGGCGAACAGGTCGGTCAGCGGAGCGAGGGTCGCCTCGTCCACGGTGTGCCGGAACGCCTCTGCGGTGGCCCGACGCAGGAGGTGGCTGAGGACCTCGGTCTCCCGCCCTTCCTCTCCGGCCTCGAACTCGACCTTGCCGACCAGCGTCTCCACGATCGGCGGCAGGTCACAGACGCGGGCCACCGGCCGCTGCTCACCGATGAGCGCCGCGCGGCGCTCGGCCGCGGCCGCGGCGGTCTCGATCCCGGCGATGGCGAACCGGGCGGACACGCCGGAGCGGGCGTCCACCGAGGAGGACCCGCGCACCAGCCGGGTGAACCGGGCAACGACCTCCACCAGGTGGCGGGGCACGGTGACGGCGCCGCTCAATGCCGCCTCCTGGCGGATCAACGCGGTCTCGTCGTCCAGTTCCCGCGGGTAGTGGGTGCGGATCTCCGCTCCGAAGCGGTCCTTGAGCGGCGTGATGATGTGTCCGCGGTTGGTGTAGTCCTCGGGATTGGCACTGGCGACCAGCAGCATGTCCAGCGGCAGTCGCAGCGCGAAGCCGCGGACCTGGACGTCGCGCTCTTCCAGCACGTTGAACAGGCCGACCTGGATCCGCGCGGGCAGGTCGGGCAGCTCGTTGAGGCAGAACACGCCGCGGTTGGCCCGCGGGACCAGCCCGTAGTGTAAGCTCTCCGGGTCGCCGAGGCTGCGCCCCTCGGCCAGCCGGACCGGGTCGATGTCGCCGATGAGGTCGCCGACGCCGGTGTCGGGCGTGCACAGCTTCTCGCCGTAGCGGTCCGAGCGGTGGACCCAGGCGACCGGCAGGTCGTCGCCGGTCTCGGCGGCCAGGCGCCGGCAGCGGGAGCACACCGGCGCGTAGGGGTGGTCGTTGATCGGGCAGCCCTCGATGACGGGCGACCACGCGTCGAGGAGGCCGGTGAGCGTGCGGATCAGCCGCGACTTGCCCTGCCCGCGTTCGCCGAGTAGGACGATGTCGTGCCCGGCCAGCAGCGCGCGCTCCAGCCGGGGCAGGACGGAGGCCGAGAAGCCGAGGATGCCGGGGAAGCGCTCGTCCCCGGAGCGGAGGCGGGCCAGCAGGTTCTCCCGCACCTCGGCCTTGACCGTGCGGTGCGTGTGGCCCGCGGCGCGCAGGGCGCCGAGCGTCGGGGGAGCGTTGTCGGGAGCTGTGTGCGCGGATGTGACGGGGGACACGGCGTCGAGTGTACGCGCGCCGTGCGCGGCTCGACCGGCGAACCCTGCCCTCTCGCGCCGGGCACCTCCTCCCGCCTGCGATGACCGGAACAGGGGCGGAGGGGATCGCGGTCACGGGTCGCGGGGGATAACAGGGGTGACGGCCGTATCAGATGAGATGAGCGGGGTAGCGGGAAGAGTATGACGTCCTGGCGACCGCAGTAGGGTCCAGGAGAAGGCTTTTGACCATGACGATGTGGGGTGGCGGACGAGTGGCCAGGTTCGGTGATGCGCTGGCGACGGGCGCGGACCTCGTGAGCGCCGCGGAGCGGGCGGTGCTGGCCGCGGTACGCCCGCTTGAGGGACCGGCGGACCTCATCTGCTTCTGGACCAGCGGTGCTGACCCGGAAGAGGTGGTCCTGGCCGGGGAGCGCGTCATGGCGCTGGCGGACGGCGCGGTGACCATCGGCTGTACCTCCGGCGGCGTCATCGGCGGCGGTCGCGGCGTGGAGGACCAGGGCGCCGTGAGCGTGTGGGCGGCCCGGATGCCGTCCGTCACCATCACCCCGTTCCGCCTGGACACCGTGCCCGACGGCGACCACCTCGCCGTCGTGGGTATGCACGAGCCGACACCGGTCGACCAGGCCGCGTTGCTGCTGGTGGACCCCTACGAGTTCCCGACCCAGGCGTTCGTCGAGCGCTCCACCGACGCCCTGGGCGGCCTGCCGTTCGTCGGCGGGCTCGCCAGTGGCGCGCAGGGACCGGAGTCGGTGCGGCTCTTCGCCGACGGCGAGGTCGCCGACTGCGGCGCCGTGGGGCTGATGCTGGGAGGCTCCGGCATCGTCGGCACCATGGTCAGCCAGGGCTGCCGCCCCGTGGGCCCGGCCATGGCGGTCACCAAGTCCGACGGCAACATGATCCTGGAGTTGGCCGGGGCGCCTGCCTACGAGCGGCTGGAGAACCTCATCAACGCGCTGCCGCCGGAGGAGCAGGAGCTCGCCGCGCAGGGCCTGCACATAGGCATCGCCATGGACGAGTACGCCGACCGCCACGAGCGCGGGGACTTCCTGGTGCGCTCGGTAGTGGCCGCCGACCCCGAGCTGGGCGCGATCACGATCGGCGACATGGTGGAGATCGGCCAGACGGTGCGATTCCAGGTCCGCGACCGCGACACGGCCGGCGCCGACCTGCGCGAGCGGCTGCGCATGTTCGACGAGGACACCGGGGGCCGCAGCGCCGCCGCACTGCTGTTCTCCTGCAACGGGCGCGGCTCCACCCTGTTCTCCAGCGCCGACCACGACGTCCGGATGGTCCGCCAAGCCCTCGGGATCGACGCGGTGAGCGGCTTCTTCGCCGCCGGCGAGATCGGCCCCGTGGCCGGTCGCAACCACCTGCACGGGTTTACCGCCTGTCTGCTCTCCTTCGAGGCGTAGGCGATGTCAACCCCCCTCATCGCTCTTTTGACGTCGCCTTAGTTGGATCTTTACCGCGCCGTCTGCCATGCCCGGCGCGCCAATTTTGTGACTCCTTGTCGGTTCATGCTTACTGATGGTGGCGCAAAGGCGCTCTGGGAGAAATCATGACGCATGCCTTGTTGAAAACCGGCGCGGTCGCGGCGCTCGGAGCGCTGGCGTTCGCGTCACTGCCACCGGGTGAGCAGGCAGCCAGCGCGGCGGGTCGGGTACCGCTCCACGGCTCGAACGGGAGATGGATCGAAGAGGACCTGATGTCCGCCGACCGCGTCGGGGCCGCCCTGGAGGGGGACGGTATCCGCGTCGGGCGCCAGACGCACCAGCCGCTCGGGGCGTCGCTGCGCACCACGCGGCCGGACCGGGTCTCCGGCGGCGCGGCGGACGAGCGGCCCCGATTCGGCACCGCGCTGGCGCGGGAGGTCGGAGCGGCCCTGGCGACCTTCCCGGCCCACGAGTTGGACGACCCCGCGTCGGCCGTGGACGTCGCCGTGGACACCACCGGCGACGCCGAGGACTTCCAGGTCGAAGTGCGCGGGCTCCGGCCGGACGGGATCTGGACCGAGTGGCGGCAGGCCCCTGGCGCCAAGGCGATGTCCCCCAGGGGCCGAGGGAGCCTCGCGAAGGGGCACCGCGTCGCTCTCTCCACGCCGGTCGAGCAGGTACAGGTGCGTGTGGGGATCACCCTGGACGCCGATGAGGACACCGCGCTGCGCGGCGTCCGCATTCGCCCGTCGAAGGCGGAGCGGGGCGACCAGAAGCCAGCGGGCGGACCGTTCTCCGCGCGGCTGTTCGCGACCCGGATCGGACAGGTCGGCGCGCTTACCGCGAACGGCCACCGGATCCGGGCGAACGACCAGTTCGTCGCTCTTCCGTCGCGCCGCGGGCTGGCCACCCGTGGCGGCAGCGAGTACACGGTCCGGGTCTGCACGACGGATGGCACGCGGCGATGCGTGTACATGCCCGTATGGGACGTGGGGCCGTGGAACACCAAGGACGACCACTGGAACGCCGAACGCGAGAAGTGGAAGGATCTCCCCCACGGCAAGCCGCAGGCGCAGGCGGCCTACAGCGATGGGTACAACGGGGGGCGCGACGGCTTCGGACGCAAGGTGGCCAATCCGGCCGGGATCGACCTCGCCGACGGCGCGTTCCGCGAGGGCCTGGGCCTGCGGAGCAACGCGTGGGTCATGGTCGACTACCTGTGGACCGCGGGGTACACGCACCGCGCCGAGGTCGGCACCGCCTCGCAGGTCGATCCCGTGATCATCCGTCCGGGGCCGGCCGCCTCGTTCCCGGCGAGCGGCCTGGCCGCGCACAAGGCCACCATTGACGTCCACTGCCAGACCTCGGGGGACCGGGCCACCGGCCCCCAGGGCGAGACCGACGTCTGGTACCGCATCGGCGAAGAGAACTACGTCCCCGCGGCCTTCGTCAAGGGGGGAGAGTCCGCCCCGCCGTGCCCTGCGCGGGAGTCCACCGACGACACGGGCCACCAAGAGGAGGCCGATCCGGAGCCGTCCGGGACGGACGGCGAGGACGAGCGGTCCGCCTGACGGGCGACGGGCCGAGCCGACCGCGATGGGGCCGCGGCTAGACGTAGGGGGGCGGGTGGGCGGGGGCACGCCGGGTGCTGATGACCACGGTCCTGGCCGCCCTGTCGTGCAGACTCTGCCCGAGCCGGGTGTCGGGCCCGGCGAACGCGCAGTCGACGAGCACCCAGACGTGGCCGATGCACGGGACGCTGTGCGGTAGCCCGAAGATCGCGGCCCGGCCGACGGCCTGGCCCTGGCTGAGCCGTCCGCCGTCGGCGGCCCGCACCACCTTGAGCGACATCACCAGCTGCCCGAGGGTGCGGCCCCAGGCGATGTGGAACAGCCAATCGTAGAAGAAGATGAGGAGCCCCCAGCCGAAGAACCAGAGGAACGCCCAGACGTTGTAGTACTCCTCGGACAGCTCGGCCTCGAAGCCCGCGGGGTTAGCGGCCGAGAAGGCCAACGACACGAGCATGAAGAAGGCGAATGCGAACGCGGACAGCGCCAGGTAGTCGATGATCCGCGCGACCACCCGCGCCCCGAACCTCGCCGTAACCGGATCCGGCCTGCTACCGGGGGCCGGCCCGGGGAAGGGAGGAGGTCCGTACGGTGGGCCGGAGTTCCATGGGGGAGTGTGCACGCTACTTCTCGATCACGATCGTGCTGATGGCCTTGTCGTGCAGCGTCTGCCGCTTCGGCTCGTCCCACAGGGGCCAGAGGAGGTCGAGCAGGGCGCCGATGAAGCTGCCGCCCATGCCGATCACCCGGTAGACCACTTCGCGCCAGGCGGAGGTCGCCTTTGTCGGCGGGCGCAGGGTGTGCAGGGAGACGACCTGGATCCCGAGGGCGCGTTTGCCCAGCGTCTGCCCGGACTTCGCGTGGCACAGCCAGCGGTAGCAGAAGGTCGCCCCGAACGCGGCGCCAAACGTCAGCATCACCAGGGAGATGAGGACGTAGCGCTCCACCGGGCCGTCCGATGTCAGCACATAGGCGATCCCGAAGCCGGCCGCGACGATGACCGCCACCATGAGGATCATGATCGCGGTGTCGATGAGGTGGGCGGCGACGCGCTGCCCATAGCTCGCGGTCGGCAGCGGAGGAGCGGCGGGGGAACCGGCGTAGCCGGGGTACGCGGGATAGCCCGGGTCGGGCGGCCCGTACCCGGGTGGGGGATAGCCGGGTGCCGCAGCGTTCGGGGGTATCGGCCCGTGGGCCCCGGGATCGGGAGGCGGACCGTATCCGCCGTCCCCGCCCTGCGGTGCGGGAGCGCCGTGCGCCGGATATCCGGAATTCCGGGCATTCCATGAAGGAGTAGTCACCGCGGCATTATGCCTGATACCAGGGCCGCGCCGCGGCGGGGTTCGCGGGGTTCGCGGCGCTCGCGGGACAAGGCGCCCCAACGCGGAAGGGGTGGCTCGTGGCCACCCCCTCCGCAGTTGATACGACGGAGGCTAGGCGCCGCCGTACGGGACGGCGTCGACGATGTCCACCTTCAGGCTCTTGCCGTTCGGCAGGGTGTATTCCGCCGAATCGCCGATCTTCTTGCCCGTGATCGCGCTACCCAGCGGTGACTTGGGGGAGTAGACGTCGATCGGAGCCCCGCTCTCCTCCCGCGAGGCGAGCAGGAACGTGATCTCCTCGTCGTCGCCTTCGAACTTGACGGTCACGGTCATACCGGGGCCGACTTCGCCCGCCGTGCGCGGGGCCTCGCCCACACGCGCATTGCGCAGGATCGCCTGGAGCTGTGCGATGCGGGCCTCGATCTTGCCCTGCTCTTCCTTGGCGGCGTGGTAGCCGCCGTTCTCTCGCAGGTCACCCTCTTCGCGGGCGGCTTCGATCTTGTCGGCTATCTCGATGCGACCAGGCCCCGACAGGTGCTCCAGCTCCGCCTTGAGCCGGTCATACGCCTCCTGAGTCAGCCAGGTGACGTTGTCATCGCGGGTCTCGGTCACGGGAACTCCCTTTGGTGCGACTAGTAACTGCGAACCGCCATCCGGCCGCAGATGAACTTACGAGATTATCACCGTGCACTGTCGGTGGCCCGGCCCTTCGTTTCCCTCACCAGGCCGCATGCCCTGCCCGGACAGGCCGTGGGCGCGCGGTGCGAGGCGGGGGAGCCGAAGGTCGGCGTTGACCGTGGTGCGACGGGGTGGACATCGGCTGACAGGGGCGGGATCGGCGTGGACCCCGGTTCGAAGGGACGGGACTACTCTTCCGAACCTTGTTCCCTGCACGAGGTCACTTCTACCGCCGATGCCGTACGAACCGTTTCAACGTTGGTAGTGACGTTGCGGTTTCCGGCCTTGATCTCCACGCGGGCCTGACCGACCTCAACGTGGTGGGCGTCGGTGGCGCTGATCACACAGACCGCGGGGCTGCCGCTGTTCACCTGGAAGGTGATGGTGGCCTCTTCGTCGGACTCGGCGTTCCAGGCGATGGTTTGATACGAGACGCCCCCGGTGTGGCCACCGTAGCTCATCAGTGCTGAGCCCCACCCGACGGTGAAGACCCCGGCGCCCAGCAGGCCCATCAGGAAGATGAACGGCTTGTTCCCGTAGAGACGCCTCATGCCCCGGGCCGGTGGGGCGGCGTCGGGGGTCGAAGCGGAAGGGCTGTCGGGCATACGGGAATCTCCGAACGTGCGGGCTACGTTGTCTAAGATAGCTCCGTCCTGAGTGACTCCCGCTCCACCCCCGCTCCTCGCGAGTTTCGAGGCCGGGAGCACGGTGACGTTCCTGGCGGAGCGGTCGATCTCAGCTTCCGCGACTATCCAAGGGGATTCGTCCGTTGTCCGAGCGCTTGCGGCTGATGGCCGTTCATGCCCACCCTGATGATGAGTCCAGCAAAGGCGCCGCCACCATGGCGCGCTACGTCAGCGAAGGCGTCGAAGTGCTGGTCGTCACACTGACTGGAGGAGAACGCGGCTCCATCCTCAACCCCGCCATGGACCGCCCGGAGATCGTCGCCAACATCGGCGAGGTCCGCCGCAAGGAGATGGCCGAGGCACGCCAGATCCTCGGCGTGCACCAGGAATTCAGCGGTTTCGTCGACTCCGGCCTGCCCGAGGGCGACCCGCTGCCCCCGCTCCCGGAGGGCTGCTTCGCGCTGCAGCCGCTCGACGTGGCCTCCGAGCCGCTGGTCCGCTCCGTGCGCTCCTTCAAGCCGCACGTGGTGCTCACCTACGACGAGAAAGGCGGCTACCCGCACCCCGACCACATCATGACCCACAAGGTCTCGGTCGAGGCCTTCGACGCCGCGGGCGACCCCGAGCGCTACCCCGAGGCCGGCGACCCGTGGCAGCCCCTCAAGCTCTACTACCACGTCTCCTTCCCCCGCGTCCGGTTCGAGGCCCTCTCCCAGCTGCTCGACGAGCGCGGGCTGGACAACCCCTACAAGGAGTGGATGCAGAGCATCGATACGAGCGAGTGGCCGGAGTGGGAGATCACCACCCAGGTCCGCTGCGACGCGTACTTCGAGACCCGCGACCGCGCCCTCATCGCGCACGCCACCCAGATCGACCCCAACGGGTTCTGGTTCGCCGTGCCGATGGACGTCCAGCGCGAGGCCTGGCCGTATGAGGACTACCACCTCGCACGGTCCCTCGTGGACACCGACATCCCGGAGAAGGACCTGTTCGCAGGGGTCCGCGAGGCAGTGAGAGCATAGTAGGTATGAAGCCCGCTCTCGTCCTCGCCCAGACCGAACTCGACGTCGACGCGATCACCCCCGGGGTGCTCGGGTTCATCGTCGTCGCCCTGATCGGGGTCGCCCTCTACCTGCTGATGAAGTCCATGAGCAAGAAGCTCGTCGGCGTCCGGCAGGCGAACTTCGACGCCGACGCGTCGCAGGCCGAGAGCGGCACCGCCAATGGGACCGGGGCCGAACCGGGGGACCGCACGTCCTAGACGCGCGCCACGCGCCCCCCGTGTGTCGGGCCCGGCCTGCTCGGGCAGGGTGGGGACATGTCCAATCGTCTTGCCGACGCGACCAGTCCCTACCTCCTCCAGCACGCCCAGAACCCCGTCGACTGGCAGCCCTGGGGTGAGGAGGCCTTCGCCGAAGCCCACCGCCGGCAGGTCCCCATTCTGCTCTCCGTGGGGTACGCGGCCTGTCACTGGTGCCACGTCATGGCGCACGAGTCCTTCGAGGACCAGGCCACCGCCGACCTGATGAATGCCAACTTCGTCAACATCAAGGTCGACCGCGAGGAGCGCCCCGACGTCGACGCCGTGTACATGGAGGCCACCCAGGCCATGACCGGCCAGGGCGGTTGGCCCATGACCGTCTTCACCACCCCCGACGGCGCACCCTTCTACTGCGGGACGTACTTCCCCCGCGAGCACTTCCAACGGCTCCTCCGCGGCGTCTCGCGCGCCTGGGAGCAGGAGCGCGAGGGTGTCCTGGAGCAGGGCCGCCGCGTCGTGGAGGCGCTGAGCGCCCCCCGGTCGCTGCCCAAGGCGGCGCCACCCGGCCCCGAGGCGCTGGACACCGCCGTCGCCGCGCTGGCCCGCGACTACGACGACGTTAACGGCGGCTACGGCAGTGCGCCCAAGTTCCCGCCGTCCATGGTGCAGTCCTTCCTGCTCGCCTACCATGCCCGCACCGGCGACCAGCGCAGCCTGGACGCCGCCGTCCACACGGCCGAGGCGATGGCCCGGGGCGGCATGTACGACCAGCTCGGCGGTGGTTTCGCGCGCTACTCGGTGGACGCGGCGTGGGTCGTGCCGCACTTCGAGAAGATGCTCTACGACAACGCCCTGCTCGCCCGCGCCTACACCCGGCAGTGGCGCGTCACCGGCGATGGTCTCGCACGGCGGGTCGCGTGCGAGACCCTCGACTGGATGGTCGCCGACCTGCGCACAGCCGAAGGCGGCTTCGCCTCCGCCTTGGACGCCGACAGCGAAGGCGAGGAGGGCCGCTACTACGTCTGGACACCCGAACAGCTGCGCGCCGTGCTCGGGGACGACGACGGTGCCTGGGCCGCCGACCTCTACGGCGTCACCGCGGCCGGAACCTTCGAGCACGGCAGCTCGGTGCTGCAACTGCGCTCCGACCCCGGCGACCCCGACCGCTACGCCCGCGTCCGCGCCGCGCTGCTGGCCGCGCGCGCCCAGCGTGTCCGGCCGGAGCGCGACGACAAGGTGGTGGCCGCCTGGAACGGCCTGGCGATCGCCGCGCTGGCCGAGGCCGGTGCCCTATTCGACCGCCCTGACCTGGTGGACCACGCCCGCGCCGCCGCGCGCCTCCTCCGCGATGTCCACATGTACGACGGCCGGATCCTGCGTACCTCGCGCGACGGCGCTGCGGGCGCGAGCGCCGGTGTCCTGGAGGACTACTGTGATGTCGCCGAGGGCCTGCTGGCGCTGCACGCCGTCACCGGCGAACCCGAGTGGGTGGCCCTAGCGGGCGGGCTGCTGGACACGGTCCTGGACCACTTCGCCGACGGCGAGGGCGGCTTCTTCGACACCGCCGACGACAGCGAGGCGCTGTTCAACCGCCCTCGGGACCCGACGGATAACGCGACGCCCTCCGGCTGGTTCGCCGCCGCCGGGGCGCTGCTCGCCTACGCCGGACTGACCGGGGCGGCCCGCTACCGGCAGGCCGCCGAGGCGGCGCTGTCCCCGGTGACGCTGCTCGCCGAGAAGGCCGCGCGCTTCGCCGGGTGGGGGCTGACCGTGGCCGAGACGCTGCTCAGCGGACCGCTGGAGATCGCCGTGGTCGGTCCTCGGGACGATCCGCGTACCGGGGAACTGCACCGCACCGCGCTGCACCACGCCCCCTTCGGCACCGCGCTGACCCTGGGCGACGGCACCGACGACGGCGGGATCCCGCTGCTCAGGGACCGGCCCCTGGTGGACGGCGCCCCGGCGGCCTACGTCTGCCAGGGATTCACCTGCGACCTGCCCGTCACCACACCCGAGCGGTTGCGGGAACGCCTGCGCTGAAAGCCGCGTTGGGAGACAAGAAACGCGTGCGGGGCGGCCGATACCGCCGTCCGCACGCGGGTCACACTGGGCTGTACGGGGAATGATCCGCATCGCGGAGCGCCTCCCTCGAAAAGGCGGCGGACGGGCTGATCCAGGAGTGCCATGACGGAGCATGCCGGGGGGCGCAGGCGGAGCGCGGCCGGGCTGCTCGTCGCGGGCACCGTGCTGGCGACCGGGTGCGCCACGCCCCACCTCGACACCCTCCCCGGCCTGGCCCGCCCCGTGGCCTCGGCGTCCGATGGCGTCCGTCTGGATGAGGGCGACCAGGCCTACTCCTACCGCAACATCCACCTCGTGCTGCCGAAGGGCTGGTCGGCGCGCTTCTCCGATGACTGCCTGACGCCTCCCGACGCCGAGAGCGGGCGCGCGTACGTCTGCCCGCCCACCGCGCTGCGCATCACGGCACGGGCCGCCAAGTACGGCCAGATCGATCCCAAGGGCAAGGACCTCAGCAGCCGGGACGGGTGGAAGCGCCCGTGGTCGGTCTGCCCCGACGCGGCGACCACGGGCGGGACGGCGCCCCAGGGGCAACCCGAGACGGTGGCGGAGCTCGGCCGCCGGAATTTCACCGCGGTCAGCGGGGAACGCGTGGAGTCCGCGGCGTGGATCCTCCGCTGCGCCGGTGTACGGTTCGACAGCCGGGTCTGGTACGTCCCCGAGGTGGACGTGGAGCTCAGCGTCGCGGCCATCACCGACATGGAGCACAGTGACGGCTATGACGCCATCGCGCGCTCGCTGGACTTCTCCCGCTACCAGAAATGACTGCCCCTCCGTTGATCTCGGCGATATCGACCGAATACCGGCGAGTATTCGGTCGATACTGCCGAGATCAACGGAGGAGGTCACTCCAGCAGCCGGGTGCCGTCGATGACCCGGTCGACGATCCCCGGGCGCTGGTCGGGCTGGCGCACCTCCACATAGATGCTCTCCTGGCCCTCCCGGGCGTGCAGAATGGCGGCGCCGAACCGGGGCGCGCACTCGTCCCACTCCCGGATCTCCCCGGTCCACCGCTCGGTGTCGACCGTCCGCCGCACGGGCTCACCGGGGCAGGGGACGGAGTCGATGAGCTCGTCCAGGCCGGGCCGCTCCGCCGACCGCGGGAGCAGCCCGGCGAACACCCCGTAGGAGGGCGCGCCGGCATCCCGCCACCGCCCGATGTCGGTGGAGACCAGGACCCCGGGCTGCTTTCCGCCGAGGATCCCCAGCTCGCGCGGCTCCCACCCGTTCCCGTGCGCCTGGTGCGCCCATGCGTGCGGTACGGCGACGACGAACCGCCCGCTGAGGTCGCGCACATCGATGAACCGCAGCCCCGGCAGCGCGGCCGCACCGGTGGTGGTCATCAGCACCGCGGCGGTGAGCACGGCAGCGGCCGTGCGCACCCACTTGGGCCGGTGCCGCATCCACCACGGCACCGAGGTGGGCAGTCCGGGCGTCATACGGATCGCGCGCACCCGGTCGGTGAAGGCCTGGGCGTCCGGCGGGCGGTTGGTGCGATCCGGCGACAGCGCCGCCATGATCAGCTCGTCGAGGGCCGGCGGCAGGCCGGGGCGGATCCGGCCCGGCGGGGTCCGCACCGGAGGTGACGGCGGGGGTCGGCCGGTGATGAGTTCATAGGCGACCGCTCCCAGCGAGTACACGTCGGCGCGGACGTCGATGTCGCCACCGGGCACGCTCTGCTCCGGCGACATGTACCCGGGCGTGCCCGCCGCCGCGGTGAAGCCGGACGCCTGGTCGATGCTCTTGGCGAAGCCGAGATCGGCCACGAGCACCCGCTGCCCCACCGGACTGGACAGGAGTAAGACGTTGGACGGCTTGATGTCCCTGTGAATGGTGCCGTGCCGGTGCAGCACCGTGACGCCTTGGCCGATTTCGGTCAGTAACCGCAGCGCTTCGTCGAGCGGCAGCGGCCCGTTGGCGACGAGATCGGCGACACTTCCCTGGTCGGCGTAGGTCATGACCATGTACGGGCGTTCGTCGGGCAGGACGTCCAGGTCGTGTACGCGCACCAACCAGTTGGAGTCGGTTTGCCGAAGTATGCGAGCCTCTTCCATGAAACGTTGGTGTACGTCCATCCGGCGAGCCCAGTTCTCGGCCAAGACCTTGATGGCCACCGGGGTGTCGAGGCGGTCGTCGTGCGCGAGCCACACCGTCGCGAACGCGCCGGAGCCCAGATGGCGTATGACGCGGTAACGGCCGAACATGTCCGGTTGTGCCACAGCTACTGCTTTACCGGTGCCGCCCGGGCCAAACGTCCTTACTCACGGGGTGTCCAGGGCCGACCGGGCCCCTTGGGGGCTTGTCCACCTCCATCCCAGGATGTGAACCTCATAGAGGGGGATGGGCGTGTAACAGCTGGATGGCATGGAATTCTTCTTCTTCAGTCAGGGAGTGACCAACCGTGGGAAACGCTGAGAAGGGCTCGTCACCGCGCCGTCCGGCCGCGAGGGTCGACGACTCCCTGGAAGAGCTCGCGGTACTCGCCCGCGACGGCGACCAGGCGGCGCTGGAGGAGCTGATCCGCCGCATCCAGCCGGAGGTACTGCGGCGGTGCGCGCGCTTCCTGCCCTACCGCCAGGACGCCGAGGAGGCCTGCAACGACGCGTTGCTGCGGGTGGCACGCAACATCGGCGGGTTCAAGGGCGATTCGCTGTTCACCACCTGGCTCTACACCGTCGTCTCGAACTCGGCGCGCCAGACCTATCGGTCGATGAAGCGCCGCGCCGCCGAGCTGCCCACCGAGGCCGAGCGCATCCCCAACCAGCGCGACCCGCGCACGACGAGTGTCATCGCGGGATCGCGCATCGACCTGCTGGAAGCCCTCGACCAGCTGGAGAAGGACCGGCCCAACCTGGTGGCCCCGTTGGTCCTCCGGGACCTGTGCCAGATGGACTACAACGAAATTGCCGAGGAACTCGATCTGGCTCTGGGCACGGTGAAATCGCGGATCCATCAGGGCCGGAAGCATGTGCGCAAGTCGCTTGCTGTGACATAGGAGGAGTAAACAGGCCTACCCTGGAGAAGTTTTCCCGTGCTCACGCACCGGTGGCCTGTTGAGCCGTGATCGGGTGTGAGCGCCCCGGCGGTAATCCGGCCTCCCCCCGAACATCGGCGAAAGGTAGCGACCCATGGGGTTCCGCGATCCCCTCTACTGGCTCTACGAGCGTCGGCTGGAGCGCAAGCTCGACAGCTACGAGATCCCCCGACACGTCGGCGTGATCCTCGACGGCAACCGCCGATGGGCGAAGACCAGTGGGCTGGCCAAGGTCGAGCAGGGGCACCAGGCCGGCGCCGAGAAGATCTTCGAACTGCTGGGCTGGTGCGACGAAGTCGGCGTGCAGGTGGTCACGATGTGGCTGCTGTCCACCGACAACCTCACCCGCCCGCCCGAAGAGCTCGACCCGCTGCTGGAGATCATCGAGAACACCGTGCGGCGGCTGCAGGCCGAGGGCTGGCACGTGAACCCCATGGGCGCCCTCGACCTGCTGCCCGATTCGACCGCCCGTGTCATGAAAGAGGCGGGCGCGGCCACATCCGGCAACTCCGGGCTGATTGTCAATGTTGCCGTGGGGTATGGGGGAAGACGTGAGATCGCCGACGCGGTGCGGTCGCTCCTCCTCGCCGAGGCGGCCAAGGGCACCAGCATTGAGGAGCTCGCCGAGCGCCTCGACCTGGAGCACATCGCGGAGCATCTCTATACCCGCGGCCAGCCCGACCCGGATCTGCTCATCCGGACCTCGGGGGAGCAGCGCCTTTCCGGCTTCCTGCTCTGGCAGAGCGCGCACTCGGAGTTCTACTTCTGCGAGGTCTTCTGGCCTGCCTTCCGCAGAGTCGACTTCCTGCGCGCGGTCCGCTCCTACGGCGCGCGGAGCCGACGCTACGGCGGCTGAGCCGGCCCCCCTCCACCCTCACCCGGACACCAGCGGGGAAAGGAGGAAGACGCGTGTTACCGGGCGTTCACATGCCGTCTCACCTGGGGGTCTTGCTCTTCTGTGGGACGTCGGTACCGTCAATAGCAGTGGATGGTGCGTATCTGTCCACACGGGAGGCCCCGAACGGTTGAGGTCCTGGTCGCACGAGGAACTCATGGTGACGAGGGCCGGTCCCGGCCCTGTCGGGGCTGGTCCCGGTCCTTGGTATCCCGTGAGAGAAGGGCGCCTTCGTGGTGCCCAAGGGGAGAACGAGTGGCTAGTTCCTCGACCTACCGCCGCGATCTCGACACCCTCGACACGTCCGCTCCGCTGACGGGGACGGAACAGCGGCGAACCTACGTGCTCGACACCAGCGTCCTGCTGGCCGACCCGATGGCGATCACCCGATTCGCCGAGCACGGGGTGGTCCTGCCGATCGTGGTGATCACCGAACTGGAGAGCAAGCGCCACCACCCGGAACTGGGCTACTTCGCCCGGGAGGCGCTGCGCAGGCTGGACGACCTCCGGGTCGCCCAGGGGAGTCTCGACGTCGACGTCCCGGTCAACGAGCAGGGCGGCACGCTGCGGGTAGAGCTCAACCACAGCGACCAGTCCGTCCTCCCGGCCGGATTCCGGCTCGGCGACAACGACACCCGGATCCTCACCGTCGCCCGCAATCTGCACGACACGGGCGACGTCGTGCTGGTCAGCAAGGACCTGCCGATGCGCATCAAGGCGTCGTCCATCGGCCTGGCGGCCGAGGAGTACCGCGCCGAACTCGCCATCGAGCACGGCTGGACCGGCATGGCCGAACTGGAGGTCCCCGCGCACGAGGTGTCCGCGCTCTTCGAGAACGGGACGGCCGACATCGAGGAGGCCCGCGACCTGCCCTGCCACACCGGACTCGTGCTGGTCTCGGAGCGCGGCAAGGCACTGGGCCGGGTCCTTCCCGACAAGTCGGTGAAGGTGGTCCGGGGCGACCGCGACGTCTTCGGCCTGCACGGACGCAGCGCCGAGCAGCGCATCGCGCTCGACCTGCTGACCGACCCCGACGTCGGCATCGTCTCGCTCGGCGGCCGCGCCGGCACCGGCAAGTCCGCGCTCGCGCTGTGCGCCGGGCTCGACGCGGTGCTGGAGAAGGGCCGGTACCGCAAGGTCATGGTGTTTCGTCCGCTGTACGCGGTCGGCGGCCAGGACCTCGGCTACCTTCCCGGCACCGAGAACGAGAAGATGTCGCCCTGGTCCCAGGCGGTGCACGACACCCTCTCCGCGGTCACCACGCCCGAGGTCATCGAGGAGGTCGTCGACCGGGGCATGCTGGAGGTCCTGCCGCTCACCCACATCCGGGGCCGCTCGCTCCACGACGCGTTCGTCATCGTCGACGAGGCCCAGTCCCTGGAGCGGGGGGTCCTGCTCACGGTGCTCTCGCGGCTCGGCGAGAACTCCCGCGTGGTGCTCACCCACGACGTCGCGCAGAGCGACAACCTGCGGGTGGGCCGGTACGACGGGGTTGTCGCGGTGATCGAGAAGCTCAAGGGCCACCCGCTCTTCTCGCACATCACGCTCACCCGCTCCGAGCGCTCCCCGATCGCCGCGCTCGTCACCGAGATGCTGGAAGGCTGACCCGGTGTGTGCGGGCGGCGCGCCGCCCGCACACACCCCGCACTCCCACCTGCGATGACCCGAGGCATCGACGTGATTGTCGGCCGTGATCCGGCCGGTGTCCCCGCGATCGTCGCGGGAGCGGGCCAGCCTGGGCGGTCGCTGTGTTCACGCTGCGGTCGGCGTGCGTTCGGGTGGGGGTCGGGGCCGCTGGCGTAGATTGCCGTGCGCGTCTTGTCCCTGCACGGAGGAGCCACGCATGGCCGAACGATCCCCCGCGTCCCCGGTGTCCCGACGCGCCCTGCTCACCTCCGGCGCCGTCGGGCTGGCCACCGCCGTCGCCCCCGGAGCTGCCCCTGCCCTCGCCCAGGGCCGAAACCGGCCCGTTCTCACCCACGGCGTCCAGCTCGGCGATCCGCGCGCTGACGGCGCCGTGGTGTGGACCCGGGCGGACCGCGCCGCGCGGATGATCGTGGAGGTCTCCTCCCGGCCGGACTTCTCCGACGCCCGCGTCGTCCGCGGCCCGATGCTGACCCGAGCGCACGACGGGACCGGGCGGGTACGGATCACCGGGGTGGAGCCGGGCACGCGCGTCCACCTGCGGGTGCGCGCCGAATCCGGCAGGTACGCCAGCGAACCCGTCGAGGGCTCGTTCCGCGTTCCCGGCGGCGGGGACGGTCCGATCCGCTTCCTCTGGTCGGGCGATGTCGCCGGGCAGGGCTGGGGGATCAACCCCGACATCGGCGGGATGCCGATCTATGGCGCCATGGCCGACCGCGATCCCGACTTCTTCGTGCACAGCGGCGACACGTGCTACGCGGACGGGCCGCTGCGGGACAGAGTCGCCCTGCCTGACGGCCGGACCTGGAGCAACCTGGTGACCGAGGAGAAGAGCAAGGTCGCCGAGACCCTGGCGGAGTTCCGCGGCCAGTTCGCCTACAACCTGCTCGACGACGGCGTCCGCGCGTTCGCCGCGCGTGTCCCGCATATCGTCCAGTGGGACGACCACGAGGTCGTCAACAACTGGTACCCGGGCGAGGTCCTGGACGACGACCGCTACACCGAGCGCCGCGTCGACGTGCTGGCCGCCCGCGCCCACCGGGCGTTTCACGAGTGGCAGCCGATCATCCCCACCGAGGCCGTCGACGGCCGCGTCTACCGCAAGCTCTCCTACGGTCCCGAGCTTGATGCCTTCGTCATCGACATGCGCCCCTACCGGGACCCCAACTCGCCGGGCACGGCCGACCGCGAACGGATCCTCGGCGAGGTCCAGGCCCGGTGGCTGGTGCGGGAGATGGCGGCCTCCACCGCGACCTGGAAGGTCGTCGCCTCCGATATGCCGATCGGCCTGGTCGTGCCCGATGGGGACGACATCGAGGCGGTCGCCAACGGTCGGCCGGGCGTCCCGCGCGGTCGGGAGGCCGAGATCGCGTGGGTGCTGCGCCGGCTGCACAGCGACGGCGTGCGCGACGTCGTCTGGCTGACGGCGGACGTGCACTACACGGCGGCGCACCACTACGCGCCGGAGCGCGCGAGCGGCCCGGAGTTCACGCCGTTCTGGGAGTTCGTCTCCGGCCCGCTGCACGCGGGGGCGTTCGGCCCCAACGAGCTCGACCCGACATTCGGTCCCGAGGCGGTCTTCGTCCAGGCGCCGCCGCGCGCCAACGTCTCCCCCATGGAGGGTTTCCAGCACTTCGGGGAGGTCGAGATCGACCGCGAGACGCGCGACCTCACGGTGTACCTGCGCGACGGCAACGGCGACACCCTCTGGTCCACGACGTTGACGCCGCGGGGGCGGCCGGCCCGCCGCCAGCGAGGCAAGATGTGATTCACGTCACACAGCGAATGCCCCTTCCGCTTCTTCGGGGTGCGGAAGGGTGGGACCCGTTCTGTACGAACTCCCGGAGTGCGTGAACATGCCAACGTGTGGTTACACAGAGCGACGCAACGCATGCGCATGGTTGTGCGACGGCGGGGCCGTCCACCTGCCGGCACGGCAGGCGTCATCGGCGCGCTGCCGGGGGTGACGTCGCCCGCGCGTGAAGGTTCGACGCGCGAACGGCGAACAGAAGGGGGGACTCGTGTTACTCAACCGGATCTCAGGACGGCTGGCCGCGGGCGTCGGCGCCGCGTCGGCGATCGCGGGGGTGGCCTTCGTTGTCGCCGCGTATGCCGACTCCGACGCGGACCCCGGCCAGGCGGTCTCCGCGCTGCGGCCGACCTCGGACGCCTCCGACGACTTCTTCGCCGCCACCGAGCGGATCTCCGAGACCGACCTGCGCAAGCAGCGCGAACAGGCACAGCAGCGGATCGACGCGGCCAGCGGAGCGGCCGTCACGACGGGAACGGGTTCGGCCGCGGAGGTGAAGGAAGAGCCCGAGGAGAAGGACGAAGATGACGCGGGCGGCTCCGACGGGGCGATCGATCCCAATATCGGCGGCGCCGTCGACGGCCTCAACTGGAGCGCCCTGGCCGCGTGCGAGTCGGGCGGCGACCCCGCAAAGGTGAGCCCCGCCGGGTACTACGGCCTCTACCAGTTCAGCATGTCCACATGGCACTCGGCCGGTGGGACGGGGTCACCCGCCGAGGCGAGCGCCGACGAGCAGACGATGCGCGCCAAGAAGCTCTACACCATGGTCAACGGCAACTGGCAGGGCCAGTGGCCGGAGTGCGGCCAGCACCTGTTCGACTGAGCCCCTCGGAGCGCCCGGCTCCGTCGAGGTCCCTTCGGGCCCCGCGATCACCGATCGCGGGGCCCGAACCGCGTCCTGCCCGGGAATGCGGTTCGCGTGGCGGACGCCGCCGCGGCGAGGCGCCCGCGCAAGCGGTTCTCCCCTGTGACGCGTGATCACTCAGTGTGCATCAACGCAGGTGGGACTTGGCTCAATGTTTACCGTGTGTGGTGTGATTCACGTCATAGGTGGATTTTGCGTGGTCTTCTGTGTCGATGCGGCAGGGTTGGATCCGTTCCATAAGGAGTCCCCCGGAGCGCGGGACGGGTACCGATGTGACACCCCCACGGACCCCCAGACCCCGTGCGCGAGGTCGCGAATGCGGCGGGGCGGCCGGCGGTCGCGCCCCCTCTGCTACATCCGCCGCTCAACTCCCCATGGCAATCCGACCTGTGACTCCCGGGGCCGAGGTCGATCACGCGCGTCACCGCCGGGCGCGTGACTGGCGAAAGGGCGATTTGTGCTACTCAACCGGATCTCGTTGCGGGCGGCTACGGCCGTGGGCTCCGCGACGCTGGTCGCAGGCGTGACCTTCGCGGTGACCGCGTTCGCGGACACCGGCGCCGACCCCGGGCTGGCCGCCTCAGCCGCCACCGCGGCGCGGCCCCCCGAGGCCGCCCCCGACGACTTCTTCGCCGCCAGTGAGCCGGACTCCGATGAGGACCTGGCTCGGCGGCGTGAAGAGGCCAAGGGACTGATGGAGCAGGCCGGGAACTCCGCGGTGAGCTCGGGAACGGGCTCCCTCAAGGAGGAGAAGGAAGAAGAGGAGGCGGAGGACGAAGCGGACGACGACTCCGGCGACTCCGACACCCCGGTTCCCACCGGCGACCCCAAGGCGATCGCCAAGGCCATGCTCGGCGACTACGGCTGGGGGCAGGAGCAGTTCACCTGCCTCGAACCGCTGTGGGAGAAGGAGAGCAACTGGAACCACCAGGCCAAGAATGCCAGTTCCGGCGCCTACGGCATTCCGCAGGCGCTACCCGGAAGCAAGATGGCCAGCGCCGGTTCCGACTGGGAGACCAACCCGGCCACCCAGATCAAGTGGGGCCTGGGCTACATCCAGGGCCGCTATGACAACCCCTGCGGCGCCTGGGCGCACTCACAGGCCAACGGGTGGTACTGATCCAGCGGCGTGCGATGGCGTGAGCCGAGGCCGCGCGTGCACGGTGGGCCCGCGGGCGTCAGCCCGCGGGCCCACCGCGATTCGCCGGAGCGTTCCCGGGGTACACCCAGCATTCCTCGCCGTCACCGAGATCCGTGGGGCCGCCCGGATCGGGTGACCGGCTCAGGCCGGGGTCCGGACAGGCCCCGGAGCGGGAGGTTACGGTGGCGGAGACGAGACGACATCCCCCGGCCCTGGAGCGCGGCGTGTACCGAATCGCTATCAGCCATGTGGACAACCCCGGCCGCAAGATCACTCCGACCCACCAGGACACGGCACGTACCGTAGAGGACGCGGTATCGGTGGTGCGGAAGTGGCTGCACCCGCTCGACTCGTCCCCGATCCTCGCCGACGACGTGCAGCAGGCGGTGAACGTCGCCGACTTCCGGGTCGACATCGCCGCCACGACACCCGGCCAGGTGTACCGGGTCGTCATCGCCCCCAGTATGTAGCGCTAGGTAGAGCAGGGTCATATGTGCCGAATGTGCGGCAGAGACAAGCAGGGTAAAGCCATCTGCCCCTGGTGCCGGGACTCCTCGCCCCCGGTCGAAGCAGGGTGACCCGACAGGGCGACCAGGCGGATCCACGGGGAAGCACGGATCAGGCCCGGGGCTCGAAGGAGTCCAGGATCGATCGGTGCAGTCCCTGGTAGTCAGTGGCCGCATGGGCCGGGACGTCCCACACCAGAACGTAGCCCTCGCCGTCCTTCACGACGACGTGCGCGGCCAGCCGCCGTTCCGGGGTCGTCCAGCTGCCATCGACGTATTCGATCTCCGCGTAGGCGACGTCCCAGGACGCCGGGAAGCCGGGTGCGGACCCGACGAGCTCGATCGTCTCGTAGCCCCCGGCCTCGGCCTCCTCGTCGAACGACACCAGCACCTCGTAGGCGCTCTGCGGCTCGGAGTCCTCGATCGTCCACGATTCCACGTGGAGCTGGGCGTCGCCGTCGGGGTGCGTGAACTCGACAGCGCGATCGTCGCCGTTGGACGCGCGTACCTCCCAGTCCGACGGGTGGTCGATCGCGTACCACGCGTTGGAATAGGTCGTGGCGCCGCGCATGGGGCCGTCCACAGCCGCGTACATGGCGAGCCAGACCAGCGGCACCAGGGCCAGGAGACCGAGCACGCCCCCGGCAAGGAGGACCCCCACCCACCCCGAACGTGAGCGCCGTGCGCCGGGCCGCGTGTGGGCTCCGGCGGCGGGAGGCACCCCAGGCGGGGGAGCGGGGGCCGGCGCGGACCATCCGCCGGGGGGCGGAAACGCCATCGCCCCGGTGGGCTGCCCTCCCACCGGGTGCGGTGTCGAAGGGCCCCCGGGGCGGGGCGTGACCGGGCCGTTCGGCCGCGGAGTGACGGAGCCGGGCGGCCGCGGCGTCACCGGACCGCTGGGATACGGCGTCGTGGGCCCCTGCGGTGGCTGGGGGTGGGGAGGCGGGTCCTGCCGCCCCCGGTCCGCGGTGGCCGTTCGGCCGGGCGATGGCGTGCTCTCGCCGAGCAGCCCTAGCGCCTGGTCGGCGGTGAGCCGTCGCGCCGGGTCACGGTCCAGCAGGCCCCGGATGAGCGGCGCCAGCGGTCCCGCGCGTTCCGTGGGCGGGACCGGGGCCGAGAGCACCGCGGCGATCGCCGCGGTGACACTCTCCCGGTGGAACGGGGAGGCGCCCTCACACATCGCGTACAGCGTCACCCCGACGCTCCACAGGTCCGCGGCGCTGGTCGCCTGCTCACCGCGGACCCGCTCCGGCGGCATGTACTCGGGCGAGCCGACCAGCGTGCCGGTGCGCGTGATGGTGGATCCGCCCTCGACCGTGGCGATCCCGAAGTCGGTGAGCGTCACCCGGTCGCCCTCGGTGAGCATGACGTTCGCGGGTTTGATGTCGCGGTGGATCACCCCCGCCGCGTGGGCGGCGCGGACCGCTTCGAGCAGTTCCCGCGCGATCGCGGCGACGCGCCGGAGGTCGAGGGGGCCGCCGGTGCTCAGCTCCTCCTGCAGCGACCGGCCGCGGATCAGCTCCATCACCACCCAGGGGTGGCCCTCGACGTCGAGGACGTCGTGGATGGTGACGACCGAGGGGTGGGTGACGCGGGCGGCCGACTGGGCCTCGCGCCGCACCCGCGCGTGCGCCTCCGCGCGCTGGGACTCGGTGAGACCGTCGGGAAGCAGCACCTCCTTGACGGCGACCTCGCGGGCAAGATGGGGGTCCCACGCCAGCCACACGACGCCCATGCCGCCGGCACCGAGTTTGCTCCGCAGCCGGTACCTGTCGGCGATGACGCGCTCGCCGCCGTCGTTGCTCTTCGCCATGAGCAGCCTTTGCCGGGGGAGAGAATGGGGGGAAACGCAGTGGGTTCACCTGCAGATTACTCACAAGATCACGATGATGATCACTTTCCGGCGAATTGGCGTGAATCGGCCACGACGTTATCGGAGAAGGAGCGCGGAAAAAGGAAAAGCTGGCGCACCGGGACATCCCGGCACACCAGCTTCCCCGCCGTTCGAGCCCGATGGGCGGGCGACCAGGCCGCGCGTCTTAGGAGTTCGTCATCTTCAGCACGTCGAGCGCCTCGTCGAGCTGCGCCTCGGTGAGTTTGCCGTCGGCGATGTAGCCGCGTTCGAGCACGACCTCGCGGATCGTCTTGCGATCGGCCAGGGCCTGCTTGGCGACCTTGGCGGCCTCCTCGTAGCCGATGTAGCGGTTAAGCGGCGTGACGATGGAGGGGGAGGACTCGGCGTACTCGCGGCAGCGCTCCTCGTTGGCCTCGATCCCGGCCACGCAGCGGTCGGCGAACACGCGGGAGACGTTGGCCAGCAGGCGGACCGACTCCAGCACGTTGCGGGCGATCAGCGGGAGCTGCACGTTGAGCTCGAAGTTGCCGCTGGCCCCGCCGAACGCCACCGCCGCGTCGTTGCCGACGACCTGCGAGGAGACCTGCAGCATGGCCTCGCACAGCACCGGGTTGACCTTGCCGGGCATGATCGAGGACCCCGGCTGGAGGTCGGGCAGGAAGATCTCCTGGAGGCCGGTGCGCGGGCCGGAGCCCATCCAGCGGATGTCGTTGGCGAACTTGGCGAAGCTCACCGCGATGGTCCGCAGCTGGCCGGAGAGTTCGACCAGGCCGTCGCGGGCGCCCTGCGCCTCGAAGTGGTCGCGGGCCTCGGTCAGCGGCAGACCGGTGGCGTTCGCGATCTCGGCGATGACCCGCTCGGAGAAGCCCTCGGGGGTGTTGATGCCGGTGCCGACGGCGGTGCCGCCCAGCGGCAGCTCGGCGACGCGCGGCAGAACGGCCTGCAGGCGCTCGACCCCGTAACGCACCTGTGCCGCGTAGCCGGCGAACTCCTGGCCCAGGGTGACCGGGGTGGCGTCCATCAGGTGCGTGCGCCCGCTCTTCACGACGGTCGAGAACTCCACCGACTTGCGGGTGAACTCGCCCTCCAGGTGGCGCAGCGCGGGGATCAGCTCGTTGACCACGGCCGCGGTCGCGGCGATGTGGATCGACGAGGGGAACACGTCGTTGGACGACTGCGAGGCGTTGACGTGGTCGTTGGGGTGGACGTCCTCGCCGAGGCGCGCGCTCGCCAGCGTCGCGACGACCTCGTTGGTGTTCATGTTGCTGGACGTGCCGGAACCCGTCTGGAACACATCGATCGGGAAGTGGTCGTCCCACTTGCCCTCGGCGACCTCCAGGGCGGCCTCGCGGATCGCCTTGGCGAGGCGGTCCGGCACGACCCCGAGCTCGGCGTTGACCTTGGCGGCGGCGGCCTTGATGTGCCCCAGAGCGGCGATGTGCGCGCTCTCCAGGCCCTGCCCCGAGATCGGGAAGTTCTCGACCGCGCGCTGCGTCTGCGCACGCCACTTGGCGTCGGCGGGGACCTTGACCTCGCCCATCGAGTCGTGCTCGATGCGGAATTCACTCATTGCTGAAAGACACCTCCAGGGAAACCTGTGCACAAGACTGCCAGATACCCCGCGCCGAGGCTTCCCGCACCCCGCTTCACACGCCCACGACCTCCCGGAACGTGCTGAGCGTCACGTTGGTCGCGAAGGCGGCCCCGGGCCGCTGCGGGACGGTCCGGGGCCGGGGGGGAGGGTCCGTCAGCCGAGCGCCGCGGCGCGTGTCACCTGAAGACCACGTCGGAGCAGGAGTAGAACGCCTCGGGGCTGTCGGACCGCTGCCAGATCACGAACAGCATGTGCCGTCCGCTCTTGTTCGGCAGCCGCACCGTGGTGCTCCACCGGCCGTTCCAGGTCGCCGGGTCGGTGACCGTCGTCAGCGGTGTCGGTTCCAGGTCGGACCAGGCCAGCGGCAGGGCCGGGTTGTAGCCGTCCCGGGTCAGGTAGAACTCGTAGGTCCCGCGGTGCGGGGCGGTGGCGTGGAAGGTGAGGGTCCGCGTCCCGCCCGAGGGCAGGTCGGTGGCGACCCAGTCGGTGCGCGCCGCGTCGAAGGCCGCGTACTTGGCGCGTCCGGCGCTGCACAGCCGCCCGTCGGGGATGAGCTGGCGGTGCCGTCCGGCGGCGTTGGGGATGTTGACCTCCATCCAGTCGTAGACGGGCTGTGTGCCGCCGCGGGCGATGGCGTCTCGGCACGCGTCGGAACGGGGGTTTTCCGGCCCTTCCAACCGGCAGTTGTAGACCCGGCTGACGGGGTCCTGCATGCTGCCGTGGGCGTTGGCGGCGGACGCGGTGAGTCCGCTGAACAGCAGGGTGAAGCCGCCGATCACGGCGAGGGCGGCCGTCGTGCGTCGTCTGGGCATAGGTGTCCTCCTGTGGGAGCGGGGGCCGGGGCCGGGACCGCGCCCCGGGGCCCACCGGGGGAGTTCCAGACGGTGCGCACCGAATGGTGGGGGGTGACCGAAATATAGGCACGGATTCAACTAAAAGGAAAGGTACTTTCCTGTCATTTGTCCGTGCAGGTCAACGTGGGGACAACGGAGATCACCGAAGAGGCATGGACCAGTGCAGGCGGTGGGGCGGACCAGTGGCCTTCTGGTGCGGGGGTGGCGTGGACGCTAGAGATCACTTACCTGGCACTCGGTTAACCTTCAACATTCCGGGGGTGGTATCCGGATATGTATCGAGCACGACGCCGAGCCGCTCGCCGACCGTCGCGGTCGGGAGCACCCACCGCATGGGCCAGCCCCGTCCTCCGGTCACTCACCGGAGACGACCTTGAACAGCCCTCCCGGGAATCACGCGTCTAGTCGAGTTCGCGGCGCCCGCGCCATCGGGGCAGAGACCAACGCCCGCGTCGGCTCCGCCGCCGCGGCGCGTGCACGCTCACCGAGCCGAAGAGGGAGAACCCCTCGATCTCCAGGACCGGCGCGTCGCTCTCCTCCGGCGGACGCGCGCCGCTGGTGCGCCGCCCGAGGAACGCCCGGCCGCCCATCCGCACGTCGATCCCCTCGGGCAC
This sequence comes from Nocardiopsis rhodophaea, assembly GCF_039530945.1. Lineage (NCBI taxonomy): Bacteria > Bacillati > Actinomycetota > Actinomycetes > Streptosporangiales > Nocardiopsidaceae > Nocardiopsis > Nocardiopsis rhodophaea. The sequence goes on along the minus strand of NZ_BAAAPC010000023.1, from coordinate 48,200 downwards.
GCGGATGCGGACGCGGCCGAAGAGGCTGAAGGCGTTCATGCGGACCCGGCTACGCATCATCAGCGCCTCGCGCAGATCCACATCGGCGGTGCCGCCGACGGCCACCACGTGCTCCTCGGCTCGCAGGACCCACCGTCCGGAGCGGCGGACATCGCCGAAGAACGCGGTCACCGGCCCCGCGTACGGCTGGATCGGCTGCCGATCGGCCGGGACGAGGTCGCGGGTGATCGCGGGCAGCTCGCCGAGCGTGCGCGCCCGGTAGACGCGTTCGGCGCGCTCCTCGAACTCGGAGATGTCCAGCCGCCCGTCCTCCACGGCGCTGCGCAGCACGTCGAAGACGCGCTCCCGATCGGCATGGGAGGCGCGCAGCCGTTCCGGAGGCAGTGCGTTGTCCACACCACCCCACGTTAGCCGGATCGGCCGCTTTCGGCGGTGGTGCGTGCCGACGGTCCGGAACGCGAAACGGGCGGCATCCCCGCTGGGGGTGCCGCCCGCTCGCCGCTCGGGCCGTCCGCGGCCGCTACGGTCGCCGCGGTCGCGTCAGGCCGCGGCCTAGGCGCCGCCGGACGGAGCCCACCGCGCCACGATGGAACCGTTGGACCCGTCGAAGTTCACCGCGCCGCCCACGGCCCCCCACTGCTCGGGGTTGGCGATGTCGTCGTCCGGCGAGAACTCCCGCAGGTTCATGTACACACCGACGTGGGAGTCCTCCGTCCCCTCCATGACCCGCTGGAAGAAGGCGTCGTCACCGAGTTTTCCGGCGCCGGTCGCCCCCGAGGAGATGACGACCGTGTCGCCGTCCGTGTCCACGCCCGGGGCGGACTTGTAGTTGGCCTCGGACATCGCCGTGGCGATCTCCTCCAGCAGGTCGGCGTCGGCACCGGTCGCTCGGTACTGGAGGGAGAAGTCGTTGGAGAAGACGTCGTCGAACGACCCCTCGACATCGGTGATGCCGAGCGCGGTCTTGGACCCCAGGAGCTGGGTGAAGCCCTCGGGCAGGGACACGTCCTGCGCGTCCAGGGCGTCCTCGAAGTCGCCGAAGTCGTCGGGGTTCTCCTCCCAGACCTGTTCGGCCACGCTGTCCAGGCCGCTGCCGCCCACCGCCATCACGGTGTTGTTCGGCAGAGACGACATCGCCTCCAGCCCGGGCTCGGGAGCCTTGTAGTCGTCCAGGGCGTTGCCGCTCTTGACGTCGAACATGTCGCCGCGCACTTCCGCGTACTCGCTCTCGATCTTCAGCGACATCGCGACGCGGCCTTCGACGTCCTCACCGCCGGTCAGGTCGTCGAAGGGGTTGGAGGACCTGCCGTAGCCGCTGGAAGGCGAGTCGGCCTGGATCCTGCTGAACTCTCCCAGGTCCATCCACGCCGTCGCCAGGGTGTCGCCGCCGATGCTCTGCATGTCGGACGCGAAGTCCTCCTGGGCGTCGAGTGTGCCGCTGGCCGCGATCTTGCTGTCCAGGTCGCTGAGCGTCGCGCTGTTCGGTGCGAGGAGGGCGAAGTCGTCCCGGAAGTCGAAGGACAGGTCCTCCTTCTTCTGGACCTCCTGCAGCGCTGTCCGGGCGGCGTCCTCATCGGTCACGGCCACGGCGAACGCCGCCGCCATGCCGTCCCGGGAGACCTGGGCGGCCTCGGAGTCGGTCTCCCACATCGCGAACCCGAAGCGCTTGCCGAGCCACGGCTCGACGTCCTTGTCGTAGTCGAGGTAGTCGAACTCGCTCTCGACGAGGTCGCGCGCGGGGTCGGATTCGGGGTCGAGCTCGTCCTTGACCTCGTCCGGCAGCTTGCCCGCGAACTCCGCGTAGTTCGCCAGCTGCCCGCCCGACGGCTTCAGGTCGAGCTTGGCGAACATCACCGACGACGACGGCATGACCGTCTCCGGCTGCGGTCCGCCGAACCACCCTCCGAGTACCGTGTTGGCCGCCCACACGGTGGACGCCAGCAGCACGACACCCAAGCCCGCGGCGACCGGGACCATCCAGATGCGCTTCTTCCGCGGTGCGGCGTACTGCGGCGGCTGCGGTGCGCCCATGCCCATCGGATATCCCGGATATCCGGGTTGTCCGGCGGGCTGTCCCCCGGTCTGCGGACCGGGAGGCGCCCACGACGGCTGGTTGGGCGGGTCAGGATAGGACATCGAACCTCCGGAGGGACAAGCTTGGTCGATGTAGACCGTACCAATCCCGAGGTCGTCAATTTCCCCTGATCCCGCCCATATCGCCGGGCCGGACAGTCCCTAACGAGCGGTCTCGAAGTCCACGCCGGAGTAGGTCGCGAGCTTGTCGATGCGGTGCTCGCTGTGCACCTTGCGGACCGTGCCGCTGCGCCCGCGCATCACCAGCGAGTCGGTGACGGCGCCTCCGGGCTGGTAGCGGACGCCTCCGACCAGCTCGCCGTCGGTGATGCCGGTCGCCGCGAAGAACACGTCCTCGGAAGCGACCAGGTCGTCGGTCGTCAGGACACGGTCCAGGTCGTGCCCGGCGTCGATCGCCTTGCGCCGCTCATCCTCGTCCTGTGGCCACAACCGGCCCTGGATCACACCGCCGAGGCACTTCATCGCGCACGCCGTGATGATGCCCTCGGGCGTACCGCCGATCCCCAGCAGCAGGTCCACACCGGTCCCCTCGCGGGCGGCCATGATGGCACCGGCCACGTCGCCGTCGGTGATGAACTTGATGCGCGCACCGGCCTCACGCACCTCGCGCACGATCGACTTGTGCCGCGGCCGGTCGAGGATGACGACCGTCACATCAGCGGGGGTGCCGCCCTTGGCGCGGGCCACCGCCCGGATGTTGTCGCCGACCGGCGCGGTGATATCCACCACGCCCGCCGCCGCGGGACCGGTCGCCAGCTTGTCCATGTAGAAGACGGCGGACGGGTCGAACATTGACCCGCGGGGGCTCACGGCGATGACCGCGATCGCGTTCGGCATACCCATCGCGGTCAGCCGGGTGCCGTCGATCGGGTCGACCGCCACGTCGCACTCCGGCCCCGCGCCGTCGCCGACACGCTCGCCGTTGAACAGCATCGGGGCGTTGTCCTTCTCCCCCTCGCCGATAACGACGGTTCCGTCCATCGACACGGTGCTGATCAGGTGGCGCATACCGCGCACGGCCACACCGTCGGCCCCGATCTTGTCTCCCTTGCCGACCCAGCGGCCCGCGGCCAGAGCGGCGGCTTCGGTCACCCGGACCAGTTCGAGTGCCAGGTTGCGGTCAGGCGCCTCCGGCGCGTGCGGCACGGGTGCGGTGGGATTGGTCATCTTTCGAACAGCCTCTCAGGTGCAGCACTCAATGCCCAGGTCACAACGGGTGCTCTCGTGGGCACAACGTTCCCCCGCCGAGTGCGGTGGCTTGGAACCAGCGTAATCAACTGGCGTAACCTCGTCCCAAGGCGGGCCGTCGGCACGCTGTCGGGATAGGGACGGGACGGTATTCGGACTTGACGGTTGAGAAGGTCAACAAGGCTGTGCGGGTCTCGCACCGCGGAGCGGCCACCCGCAGCGCCCTCCTGAACGCGGCGGCCCACGTGTTCCGCACAGTGGGGTTCGCCAAGGCCGGGGTGAGCGAGGTCGTCGCCGAGGCCGGGGCCAGCGTCGGGAGCCTGTATCACCACTTCAGCGGCAAGGCCGACCTCTTCATGGCGCTGTACGAGGAGTTCCAGCAGCGCCAGCAGGAACGCACCCACACGGCGGTCAGCGACGCCCGCGCCCAGGGGGAGACCGACCCCACCCGGTTGATGTACGCCGCCGCCCGCGCCTACCTGGAGGGGTGCATCGAGGAGAGGGAGACCACACTCCTCTTCTTCAGCGGCGACGGACCGCCCGGCTTCGACTCCCAGCTGCGGGTCCGGCTCCGCGAGTGGACCGACCGGAACGTCGCCTTGTTCCGCAAGGCCGACGAACCCGTCGACGAGGCGCTCCTCATGGTCGTGAGCGGTGCCATGCTCATCGCCGTGGCCGAGGTGATCCGCCGCGACGACGCGGACGCGCGCCGCCTCGCCGACGACATCACCGCGCTGCTGTCCCGGTTGGAGCCGCAGCATGCCGCGGAGCGGAGACCCCGGCCCCGGGACGAGTGACCCGGTACGTTGCGGCAAGCTTGAAGCATCATGAGTAGCTACAACCGCGCCAACGCGACCTTCGGTTCCCTGGCCGCCGCGATGGGCATCATCGTCGGCATCCTGCTCGTCATGGCCATCGTGGTCGCGGGAGGGCGGGAGGAGCACATCCCGAGCGTCGACTACAGCATCGACGCGGCGAACCTCCGCGACACCGCCGACTACACCACCTATGCCCCGGGTGACGGCCTGCCCGAAGGGTGGGTGCCGACCAGTTCGAGGCTGACCACCGACGACCCGGTCAGCTGGACGCTCGGCTTCGCCACCCCCGCCGACCGGCACGCCGAGCTCTCCATGAGCGACGCGGACCCCGACGCGTTCATCGCCGAGACCACCAAGGGTGAGTCGGCCGGGACGACCGACGTGGACGGCGCGAGCTGGGAGCGCTTCGAGCGCGCGTCGCAGAGCGACCGGAAACCCCGCCGCGCGCTGGTGAAACGCGAGGACGACGCGACCATCATCGTCGTCGGCAGCGCGGGCTTCGATGAGCTGGAGACGCTGGCCGGGTCATTGGAACCCCAGAGCTGACCCGGCGCCCCCACGCGCATCGACCCCGCATCCGAACCGTCGGACGCGGGGCCGCGCACGTAGCGAATGGGGACGGGGGAAGGACCGGTTACGAGCCGGCCGGCTCCTCCGCCCGCAGGTCCCGGCGGAGCTCCTTGGGCAGCGAGAAGGTCAGGCGCTCCTCGGCCGTCTCGATCTCCTGCACGGTGTCGAAGCCGTGCTCGGCGAGCCTGCGCAGCAGGTCCTGGACCAGGATGTCGGGCACCGACGCGCCACTGGTCACGCCCACGGTCGTGACGCCTTCGAGCCAGGCCTCGTCCATCAGGGAGGCGTTGTCGATCAGGTGGGCCGCGCTCGCCCCGCCGTCCAGGGCGACCTCGACCAGCCGCACCGAGTTGGAGGAGTTGTCCGAGCCGACCACGATGACCAGGTCGCACTCGGGCGCCATCTCCTTGACCGCGTCCTGGCGGTTGGAGGTGGCGTAGCAGATGTCGTCGCTCGGCGGGTCGAGAAGGTTCGGGAACTTCTGGCGCAGGGCGTCGACCGTCTGGTTCGTCTCGTCGACCGACAGCGTGGTCTGGGACAGCCACGAGACGTTGTCGGGATCGCGGACCTTCACCTTGTCGACCTCGTCCGGGCTCTCCACGACCTGGATGTGCTCCGGGGCCTCGCCGCTCGTGCCCTCGACCTCCTCGTGACCGGTGTGGCCGATCAGGATGATGTCGCGGTCCTCGTTGGCGAAGCGCTTGGCCTCCTTGTGCACCTTCGTGACCAGGGGGCAGGTGGCGTCGATGGTCTTGAGCTGGCGGCGCTCGGCCTCTTGGTGCACCATCGGCGACACGCCGTGGGCGGAGAAGACCACGATCGCGCCCTCGGGCACCTCGTCGGTCTCCTCGACGAAGACGGCCCCGCGCTCCTCCAGCGTGCGCACGACGTGCGTGTTGTGCACGATCTGCTTGCGCACGTAGATCGGGGCCCCGTACTGTTCCAGGGCTTTCTCGACCGTGACGACAGCGCGGTCCACCCCGGCACAGTATCCACGGGGCTTGGCGAGCAGGACACGGCGGCGATTCGTCGCAGTCATGTGCCCCATCCTACGGCCCGTGGGCCAACGGCGGTGCTCCTGTGACCAGACGCACCCCCTCACCTTGGGTGATGGGGTCAGCGGATTTGATGAATGCGTGATAACAGTCCGTGCTCGTTTCCGTCGCGACCAGCCGGAACCATTCACAAACGGCGCGCGGGGGGCGACTCTTACTCCCCTATTCTGGGTTGAATTCGCGTTATCCGACCGCAGTAGTGAGCAGCACTGTGCCAGCCGTCCGCACCCACTCCATCGGTTCGCTCGATGGGCCATCCCCAGTGTGAGTGCGCCGCCATGTTTCACCCCACCGAGATTGTCAGGAGCCCCCAGTCCCATGTCTAAGCCGTCGATCGTCAGCAAGGTGATGACCCTGGTCAAGGGGGTCTTCGGACAGAAGACCGAAGCCCCGGCCCCCGGACCCGCCAGCATCCCGGTACAGCAGGGCTCGAAGACCGAGAAGGCCGACACGGTAGCGAAGACGGACACCACCGAGAAGACCGCCGCGGCGGCGTCGGAGGCCAAGCCGGCCACCCGGTCGGAGGCCACCGAGGTTCCGGCCACCGGCGAGAAGGCCGCCGCGGCGAAGGACGACGCACCCGAGGCCGCTACGGACAGCGACACCCCCGCCCCCACGGACGAGACCCCCGCCGCCGAGGACCCCCCGCTCGTGGCCGGCGAGGAGAAGGACGCCATCGCCGACGAGATCGCCAGGGCGGAGGCCACCACCCAGGTCGCCAGCGACGACGTCCTGGAGAAGGTCCGCAAGCGGTCCGCCCCCGCCGCCGAGGATCTGCCGGTCCCGGGCTACGACAGCCTCACCCTGCCCTCCATCCGCGCCCGCCTGCGCAAGCTCACCATCGACGAGGTCCGCGACCTGCGCTCCTACGAGATCGCCAACGCCGAGCGGCCGGAGTTCGTGAAAATGTACGACAACCGCATCGCCAAGCTCCGCAAAACGGGAGAGGGAGAGTAGGCGGCTGGCCGTCCGCGGCACACCGCCGATGGCCCCTGGGCGTCTCCAACCACCCGGGGGTGTCGACCGCCGGGATCGGCTGGTCGACACCCCCGGACGCTCCGCGGACATGTCCTACGGGCAGGAGCTCTGCGCCTCGCGGCGGGCTTCTCCACCGTTTCCGCCCCCAGGGTCGGGCCACCGTCGTGAACCGTCGCTCCGCGGGGGGCCGGCGCGGTCGGCGGCGCGCGCGGCGGGCGTTTCGGCGTTAGCGTCGGCGCTCCGCCCTTTTCCCCGCCGAACCGCCTTTTCGGTGCCAACAATGGCGCGGGGTGGACGATCGCTTCTGAATACCCTGCTATTTCTGGGGTTCGCACGAGAATAGAGAAAACCCGCGCGTGCAGGGGTGCATCCGAGGTCGCGGCGTGCGCGGGGATCGCGCGCCCGGGGCGGTGTAACCGTGATCACTTTGTGTCCCTCTATCCTGTCGGGGGAGACCTCGGACGAAGGGCGGAGTGAATGCGCAGGGCACTCGTACTGGGCGGCGGAGGGTTCACCGGAATCGGCTGGGAACTGGGCGTCCTCTCCGGTTTGCGGGACTCCGGGGTCGACCTCACCGAAGCCGACCTGATCGTGGGCACCTCGGCGGGCTCGGTCGTCGGTGCGCAGATCACGTCCGGTGTGCCGCTGGAGGCCCTTTTCGCGCGCCAGCTCCGCCCGCCCAACGGCGAGGTCACCGCACGCCTTTCCCGGCGGGTCCTCGCCCGGATGGTGTGGGCGTTCCTCACGGAGCGCGACCCGGCGCGGGCGAGGGCCCGCATCGGGCGGATCGCGCACTCCTCGTCCACCGCCTCGCTGGCCGAGCGGCGCGAGGTCATCTCCGCGCGTCTCCCCTCGCACGACTGGCCCAAGTGCGACCTGCGCATCACGGCGGTGAACGCGCGCACCGGACAGCGGGCCGCCTTCGGGCGCGACAGCGGCGTCGCCCTGCCCGACGCCGTACTGGCCTCCTGCGCTGTCCCCGGGGTCTGGCCTCCGGCGATCATCAACGGCCAGCTGTACATCGACGGCGGCGTCTGCTCCGCCGCCAACGCCGACCTGGCCGCGGGCTACGACCATGTCGTGGTGCTCGCCCCCATCGGCGCGGGCATGGGGCCCGTCCCGTCGCCCGCCGAGCAGCTGGCCCGGCTGCCCGGATCACCGCGCACCGCCCTGGTCGTCCCCAGCGCCGCGGCCAAGGAGGCGATCGGCTCCAACCCGCTCGACCCGGCTCGGCGCGCCCCGGCCGCCCGCGCCGGACGGGCCCAGGCAGCGGAGATCCTCGACGAGGTGCGCGCGGCCTGGGGCGCGGCGACCCCCGCCTGAGCCGCACTGCGCCCGCACCGGACCCGCCCGCCGATCCACCGCCCCTGCCGCCTGACGGGAAACGTCCCCACACTCCTCTACGCTCATGGCCATGGGTATGGAGAGCTCCCCGGAGTCACCGCAGCCGGTCCGGGTCGTCATGCAGGCCATCGGCGGCTGGATCGGGCGGCTGGGCCGCATCTGGGTCGAGGGCCAGATCGCCGAGCTGAACCGGCGCGGCGGCACGGTGTTCATCACCCTGCGCGACCCCGTCGCCAACGTCTCGGCGCGCGTCGTGTGCCCGGTGCGCGTGCTGGAGGCCGCGGCTCCGGCCCCGCAGGCCGGGGCGCGCGTCGTCATCCACGCCAAGCCCGACTTCTATGTGGCCCGCGGCACGTTCTCCCTGCTCGCCCTGGAAATCCGGCACGTGGGCCTGGGCGAGCTGCTGGCGCGCCTGGAGCAGCTGCGCAAGACGCTGACCGCCGAGGGGCTGTTCTCCGAGGCGCGCAAGCGGCCGCTGCCGTTCCTCCCGGGGGCCGTGGGGGTGATCTGCGGGCGCGACTCCGCCGCGGAGCGCGACGTGCTGGAGAACGGTCGGCGCCGGTGGCCCGCCGTCCGGTTCGAGGTGCGCGAGGTCGCCGTTCAGGGCGACCGGGCCGTCGGCGAGGTGCTCGACGCGCTCAAGGAGCTCGACGCGCACCCCGGCATCGAGGTCATCATCATCGCCCGCGGCGGCGGCTCCCTGGAGGACCTGCTGCCCTTCTCCGACGAGGCGCTGGTCCGCGCGGTCGCGGCCACCCGCACCCCTGTCGTCAGCGCGATCGGGCACGAGCAGGACACGCCGCTGCTCGACTTCGTCGCCGACCTGCGCGCCTCCACACCCACCGACGCCGCCAAGAAGGTCGTGCCCGACGTGGGGGAACAGCTGCGCCTCATCCACCAGCTGCGCGACCGGGGCCGCCGGGTCATCGAGGGCGGGATCGCCCGCGAGGAGGCCTGGCTGGCATCGATGCGCTCGCGCCCCGTGCTGGCCAGCCCGCTGCGTGAGATGGACCGGCTCACCGAGCAGATCACCGGTCTGCGCGACCGTGCCCGCCGGTGTGTCGCGATCTCGCTCGACCGGGCGTCCGACGACCTCGCCCACACCAGGGCGCGACTGCACGCGCTGTCCCCGGCGACGACCCTGGCCCGCGGATTCGCGATCGTGCAGAAGTCCGACGGCGCCGTGGTCCGCTCGGCCGCCGAGGTCGAGACGGGGGAGACGCTGCGCCTGCGCTTCGCCGAGGACAGCCTGACCGCGACGGCCGACGGCCGCGCGCGGGCCGACGACATGCAGACCACCGATGACTGAGGGGGAACCCATGGCCAAGACGGCCGACGGCAACGGCGCTGACGCCAACACCGAGACGGACGCCAGCGCCGACACCGGCTCCGCGGCGCCCGCCGAGCCGGAGCTGAGCTACGAGGAGGCCCGCGAGGAGCTCGACAACGTCGTGCGGCGGCTGGAGTCCGGCGGACTCACCCTCAAGGAGTCACTGGCCCTGTGGGAACGCGGTGAGCAGCTCGCCAAGACCTGTGAGCAGTGGCTGGAGGGCGCCCGCGCCAAGCTCGCCGTCGCGTTGGAGGAGAGCGCTCCGGAGAACGAGGGCAACGGGCAGAACGGCCAGAATGGGCAGGACACGCCGTTCTGACCGGCTCCTGCCGAACCGGCGGGCACTGCGGAGCGGCCCCGGACAGCCGCTCCCTCATCCGCACGCATCCGAAGAACGCGGCCTAGCCGCTGATCTCGGCGATATCGACGCAGGGAAGTGGCGGCGTCGGTGCCGCGCTCAGGCGTGCGCCGCTCGTTTACCCCATGACCAGGCCGAACGTTTCCCACTAGTCCGCCTGGGCGTTCCGCTCGGCACGACGGGCGGCGCGCTCCTTGCGGCCGTTGAGTTCGTCGTCGAGGTCGCGGACGTTGGCGGGGAGGCCGCGGAAGAGCGTGATGAGCAGTACGAGGGCCGTTCCCAGGAACAGCCAGGGGGCGATGTTGGCGAGGCGGGTGCCGATGCCGATCGCCACGCCGCGGGCGAAGCCGTTCTCCCCCAGGGTCGTGATCATCTCGGCGCCCAGGGCGGCGGTGAAATAGGCCAGCGGGGGGCTGACCGAGAGGGACAGCAGGTCTGTGGGGCGGACCAGCAGAGCGGCGACGACACATGAGGCCACGAACGCCCCGCCGCTGATGCTCGGCATCTCGACAAGCGGGGCGATCATGGCGCCCGCGAAGGTGGCGAGCATGATGGCGAGGATGCCGCCGCGTCCGGTGAGGCGCATCTTCGCGCCGCTCGGGCGCGGCGGCCGGGTCCGGGGCCTCGGCGCTTCCGCGTCGGGTCGCCGTCGTTCCGGGGGCGCCTCGGCGACACCCGCCCGCGATCTGGACGTCCGCGTGGCTGCGGTGGGGCCGAAACTGCTCGGGGACTCCCCGCGGGATGGCTCGCGGCGGCGGGATGGCTGCTCGACGAAGAACGGAGGCCGCGGGTCCTCCGGGGTCTCCGTATTACGCGTTACCATCGCCGTGCGCTCCCTATGTAACTCATGGTAATTATTGTGTCACCCGAGGTGAGGGCTTGGGTTCCTCTTGGGGCGCCGTGTCTCCATCTTCCTCGAACGGCTCACCGAACAACTCGACACGCGGATCGGCCCCATGCCCGTGGCCCGCCGCGGGGGTGTCCGTCCGCCCGGGCGGCTCCGGCTCCGCGGCGCCCTCCGCCTCCCCGATCAGTTCCGGCGCGGTCAGCGGCCGGGCCTGGTCCTCCACCCCCGCGGGGCGGTCCAGCTCACCGTCCACCAGCCCCAGCTCCCCGAACCGGCGCGCCGTCACCAGTACCCGGCTCTCCAACGAGCCCACGGTCTGGTTGTAGGCGGCGACCGTTCGCGAGAGCTGGCGGCCCAGGCCGTCCACATGCCCGCCGAGCGTCGCCAGCCGCGCGTGCAACTGCTTCCCCAGCTCGAACACGGCGCGCGCGTTCTCGCTGAGCGCCTCCTGCTGCCAGGCGTACTGCGCGGTACGCAGCAGCGAGATGAGCGTCGTCGGCGTCGCGATGTGCACCTTGCGCCCCATCGCGTACTCCAGCAGCGCCGGGTCGTGCTCCAGAGCGGGCGCCAGAAACGCCTCGCCCGGAATGAACAGCACCACGAACTCCGGTGCCGGGCTGAACGCGTTCCAGTACGACTTCGACGCGAGCTGGTCGACGTGGGTCCGCAGGTGCCGGGCGTGGACCCGCAGGCGCTCGGTCCGCACATCCTCATCGTCGGTCTCCACGGCCTCCAGGTACGCGGCAAGGGAGACCTTGGAGTCCACGACGATGTTCTTGCCCCCGGCCAGCCGCACCACCATGTCCGGGCGCCGCACGCCGCTGTCGGTCGACGCGCTCGCCTGCTCGGAGAAGTCGCAGTAGGCGTTCATCCCGGCGAGCTCGGCGACCCTGCGCAGCTGCAGCTCGCCCCACCGGCCCCGAGCCTCGGGGCGGCGCAGTGCGGTGACCAGCGCCTGGGTCTGGTCGCGCAGCCGCTCCGACCCCTGGCGCACGTAGTCGACCTGCTTGGCGAGCTCGGCGTGGGCCGCGCGGCGACCGGCGTCGACCTCCCGCAGCTGCCCCTCGACCCTGGACAGGGTCTCCTTCAACGGCGCGACGAGCTGCTCGACGGCCTGGCGCCGCTGCTCCATGTCGTGGCCGGCCTCCAGGCCCACGGCGCGCATCCGCCCCTCGGCCAGTTCCAGGAAGCGCTGATTGGTGGCGTCCAGGGCCTCCGCGGACAGCGCGCGGAAGCGGTCGCCGAGCTGCTCCTCGATATAGGCGGCCCGCTCCTCGGCCGCCCGCGCACGGGCCCGCGAATCGGCGGTGCGGTCGCGGGCGAGTAACCACCCCACCGCAACGCCGATCGCGACACCTACCAACAACACCAGAATCACGCTCAGGCCGTCCATAGCGGCCTATGTTCTCAATCCTCGGCGGCGCCGGGGTTTCCGCCACGCGCGGGAGAGGTCAGGACGTCGGCCAACATTTTGATCAGGCCGGGCATCTGGACGGAGTCCGGGTCATACAGCCACTGCAGCCGCAAGCCGTCCATCGCCGCGATGACCAGCGCGGCGGCGTCCTCGGGGGCGAGGCCACTGGGCAGGGTGTCGCCGTGGCGCTCGCGGAGCTGTTCCGTGGTGCGGTCACGAAGCTCCATGTAACGGGTGTGAAAGTAGTTGTGCGCCGGGTGGTGCTCGGTCACTCCCTCCGCGCTGAGCACCGTGTGGAGCTGCACGAGTTCGCGACGGTCGGTGTTGCGGGTGGCGACCTCGGCGAAATCGGCCAGGTCGCGCGGGATGTCGCCCATCGCCGCGTCCATCTCGTCGCGCCTTTCGAGCACCGCGACGAGCAGGGCCTCCTTGCTCGGGAAGTAGTGCAGCAGCCCCTGCTGGGTCAGTCCGACGCGCTCGGCGACGGTGGCCAGGGACGTGCCCTTGTACCCACCTGCGGCGAACTCCTCGATCGCCGCAGCGAGGATCTCGTTACGCCGGGCGCTGCCTTGACCGCGACGCCGTCGTACGACGGTCTCACTCATCGTGCCTCCAACTTCGAGATGGCCGCAGCCGACGTTACAGGGCGGATTATCGCAACAGAGTTATCGGGTATACGCCGACAGTGACCGGAATGGGAGTCGTTTCCGGGTCGCGGGCGGTTCACCCGGCGGCGCGGGCGACCCTAGGAATCAGACCGGGCGCTTGCTAGGTTGCGGGCAGGGGGAGCCCCACTGACGCGTCCCGGCACGCGCTGCGGCGCCCCGATGCCCGATCCACGGCACAGCCGCGGGAGTGACATGTCCGCTCAGCCCACCGCCCTCCGCCCCGTCGGCGACGAGGGGGAGCGGAGGGAACGCCGCGTCGACGCCGCCCTGGCCGCGCTCACCCTCCCCGACAAGGTCGGGCTGCTGTCCGGAGCGAGTATGTGGGCGATCGCGCCCAACCCCGCCATCGGGCTCGGGCGGCTGGTTATGTCCGACGGCCCCGTGGGCGTACGCGGAGAACACGGGACACCCGACGACCCATCCGTGCAACTCCCCAGCCCCACCGCCCTCGCCGCCACCTGGGACCCCGCCCTGGTCCGCACCGCCGGCCGGCTCCTCGCCCAGGAGGCGCGGCGCAAAGGCGCGCACGTGCTCCTCGCCCCCACGGTCAACATGCAGCGCAGCCCCCGCGGCGGACGGCACTTCGAGTGCTTCTCGGAGGACCCCCACCTCACCGCCGCGATCGGCACCGCCTACGTCCAGGGGGTGCAGGACGGCGGCGTCGGCGCGACCGTCAAGCACTTCGTCGCCAACGACGCCGAGACCGACCGCTACACCGTCGACAACCGCATCGACGAAAGCACCCTGCGCGAGGTCTACCTGGCCCCGTTCGAGGCCATCGTGAAACGCGCCCGCCCCTGGGGCGCCATGGCCGCCTACAACAGCGTCAACGGGACCACCATGACCGAGCACGCCGACCTCACGGCGGTGCTGCGCGACGAATGGGGGTTCGACGGGATCCTCGTGTCCGACTGGTTCGCCGCCCGCGACACCGTGCGCGCCGCCCTCGCGGGGCTCGACGTCGCCATGCCCGGCCCCGCCACCGTCTACGGCGACCGCCTCGTGGCGGCCGTCCGCGAGGGGCGCGTGCCCGAGTCGGCCGTGGACGCGATGGCCCGCCGCGTGCTGCGGCTGGCCGCACGCGTCGGCCTGCTCGACGGCGCCGACCCCGTGGTCGCGCCCGCCGAAGTGCCCGCCGCCCTCGACGGCCGGGCCGTCGCCCGCGACGCCGCCGCCCGGTCCTTCACCCTGCTGCGCAACGAGCACGCCACGCTGCCCATCGACCCGGCCAATGTGCGCCGGGTGGCGCTCATCGGACGCGCCGCCGACGAGGCCCGGACCAGCGGCGGCGGCAGCGCCGCCGTCTTCGCCGAGCGCACCGTCTCCCCGCTGGCGGGGCTGCGCGCCGCGCTTCCCGACGGCGTCGAGCTCGTCCACGCCATCGGCGCCGACCCCCGGGTCAGCCCGCCCCCGATCCGCGGGCCGCTCACCGCGACCTTCCGCGACGCCGACGGCGCCGTGCTCGCCACCGAGCCCCTGCCCAACGGAACCGCGCACTGGCTGGGCGAGTTCCCCGCCGGTGTCACCCCGGCCAACCTGGCCGCCATCGAGGTGACCGGCACCCTCGTGCCCGCCGCCACCGGCACGCACACCCTCGGTGTCACCGGCGTCGGGCACTTCACCCTCACGCTCGGCGGCACCGTCCTCCACGACGGCACGCAGGAACTGGACGGGACAGACCCGGGAGCCGCGATCTTCGCGCCGCCGAGCAGCTCCCACGCCCTCCACCTGACCGCTGGGCACCCCGTCGACGTGGCGGTCACCGTGCACGGACCCTTCCGCGCCATGGCCGACGCCATGTTCGTGGGCTTCGTCCTGACCCACGTCGAACCGCGGCCCGCCGACGACGAGCTCATCGAGGAGGCGGTCCGGGCGGCCGCCGACGCCGACGTCGCCATCGTGGTCGTGGCGACCACCGAGGACGTGGAGTCCGAGGGGTTCGACCGCACCTCCCTCGCCCTCCCCGGCCGCCAGGACGACCTCGTCGCCCGCGTAGCCGCCGCCAACGACCGGACCGTGGCCGTGGTCAACGCCGGAGCCCCCGTGACCATGCCGTGGCGCGACGACGTCGCCGCGATCCTGCTCACCTGGTTCGGCGGCCAGGAGCTCGGCGCGGCGCTCGCCGACGTGCTGCTCGGCACACGGGAACCGGGCGGGCGGCTGCCCACCACCTGGCCGCGCGTCGAGGACGACGTCCCGGTGCTCGACGTCCGGCCCACCGACGGCGTGCTGCGCTACACCGAAGGCGTGTTCATCGGCTACCGCGCCTGGGAGCGCGAGGGCCGGACCCCCGCCTTCCCCTTCGGCCACGGGCTCGGCTACACCACGTGGAGCTACGACGCCCTGGACCTCACAGGGGCCGACCCCGCCGAGGCCCTGGCGGCCGTGCGGGTGCGCCTGACCAACACCGGGGAGCGCGCCGGACGCGAGGTCGTCCAGCTCTATCTGGCCGCGGACCGCCCCGACGCCGACCGTCCGGCCCGCCGCCTGGCGGCCTTCGCCGCCGTCGAGGCCGAACCCGGGGAGCGCGCCGAGGCCGTACTCACGATCCCCCGCCGCGCCGCCGAATACTGGGACGCCGCGGCGCACGACTGGCGGCTCGCCACCGGTTCCTACGAACTCCAGGTCGGGCGGTCCAGCACCGACACCCGGCTCACCGCCCCGTTCCGGGTGTCCCCATCGGCGCGCGGCGCGGGAGTCACCGGCACGCGCTGATCGCCGCGTTCCACTCGACCGCGGTCTCCCACACGCGGTCGGGCACCGGCGCGGGGGCGAACAACCACATGCTCTGCTCGTTCGCGGGGTCGACGCCGCCGATCGTCGGCCGCGCGGTGTAGGGCGGCCCCCCGGCCAGGTGGTACCAGTGGTAGTCCACCGGCTCCAGCAGCGCCATGAGCCGTTCCCAGATCCCCGGCTCCGGCAGGACCGCGCAGAAGACGAACGGGCGGAACCGGCGCAGGATCTCCAGACCGCCGGAGATGACGTCCGGCTCGCTGCCCTCGGTGTCGATCTTGATCACGGCGGGCGCGGTCCCGGCGCGCTCCCGCCAGTGGGCGAGGGTGTCCACCTCGACCTCGATCCGGCCCAGCGCCGGGCGGAACCCCGGCACCAGTGAGTTCGACGCGTCGCTGGTCATCGACAGGTGCAGATGGCCGGTGCCGCTGTGGTTGCTGGCGGCCAGCTCCACGACCTCCACGCCCAGGCCGTTGGCGGCGGCCACGCGCCGCGCGGTGGCGGCCGTGTCCGGCGTGGGCTCGAACGCGTAGACCCGGCGCCGGGTACGCGCCGCCGCGAGCGCCGCGTAGAGGCCCATGTTCGCCCCGACGTCGAGCACCGAGCCGGGCCGGGCGTGCTCCAGCACGGCGAGGTAGCAGGACAGGGTCTCCGGGTCGTACCCGGCCAGGCCCGACAGGTGCAGGCAGCGCGGGATCCAGGAGTCGCCCGGCGCCTCGACGATCAGCGTTTCGGGACCGACCCGGGGGGCGCCCTCCCGGCGCGGCAGCTGGAGCTCGAACCTGCGCGTCTTCGGCGGCAGCCGGGCCGGGTCGAGCCCCCCGAGGCTCTGCGGCAGATGGATCCGGATCTGGCGCGTGGCGTGGCGCACCGCCGGATGTCGGCGGACAAAAGCTCGCACCTGACCAGGTAGCACTGATATCCCCCCACTGTGACCTGTATGGCGAATGAGCCGCGCGGAAACACCCCGTTAGGTCCCTGCCGAGATGGCGGTTACGGCCACCGGGGGTCGCGTGGGTCCCCCCGTTGGGGCCGTTGGCGCACGGTCGCGTCCACGCCACGAGGCTCCCCGTTCCTCGTGCCGGCTGATTGAAACACGAACGTACTCCGAGAATCCTCGTGGCCGCAGGTCATTTGCCCCAACCGAGTCCCGCGTGTCACCGAAACGCCACCGAGCCCCCGGCCGATATCAGCGGACGGTCCAGGGGTGCGGCGCGCATAGACTCAGGAGTCGTGAGTCTGTCAATTGGGATCGTCGGCCTGCCGAACGTCGGTAAGTCCACGCTGTTCAACGCGCTAACCAAGAACGAAGCTCTGGCGGCGAACTATCCGTTCGCCACCATCGAGCCCAACGTCGGTGTCGTGGGGGTGCCCGACCCGCGCCTGGACAAGCTGGCCGAGATCTTCTCCTCCGCCAAGGTCATCCCGGCGACCGTCGACTTCGTCGACATCGCCGGGATCGTCCGCGGCGCCTCGGAGGGGGAGGGGCTGGGCAACCAGTTCCTCGCCAACATCCGCGAGGCCGACGCGATCTGCCAGGTCATCCGGGCGTTCAACGACCCGGACGTGACCCACGTCGACGGCGCCATCGACGCCGCCCGCGACATCTCCACCATCGACACCGAGCTGATCCTCGCCGACCTGCAGACGCTGGAGAAGGCGCTGCCGCGGCTGGAGAAGGACGCCAAGCGCAACGCCAAGGACAAGGACGCCCAGCTCGCGCTGGAGACCGCCAAGGCCGCGCAGGACGTCCTGAACAAGGGAGAGCGCCTGTTCAGCGGCGGCCCGGCCGCCGGGATCGACCTGTCGGCCATCCGCGAGCTCAACCTGATGACGACCAAGCCGTTCATCTACGTGTTCAACCTGGACTCCGACGAACTGGCCGACCAGGGCCTGCGCGCCAAGCTCGCCGAGCTGGTCGCCCCGGCCGAGGCGATCTTCCTGGACGCCAAGATCGAGTCCGAGCTCGCCGAGCTGGACGACGACGAGGCCGCCGAGATGCTCGCCGAGATGGGGCAGCAGGAGTCCGGCCTGGCCTGGCTGGCCCGGGTCGGCTTCGACACGCTGGGGCTGCAGACCTACCTCACCGCCGGGCCGAAGGAGGCCCGCGCCTGGACCATCAAGAAGGGCGCGACCGCTCCCGAGGCGGCCGGTGTCATCCACACCGACTTCCAGCGCGGCTTCATCAAGGCCGAGATCGTCTCCTTCGACGACCTCGTCGAGGCCGGCTCCATGCAGGCGGCCAAGTCCAAGGGCTTGGTCCGCATGGAGGGCAAGGACTACGTGATGGCCGACGGCGACGTCGTCGAGTTCCGCTTCAACGTCTGACTTAACGGTCCCGAACCGACGGTGAGGGCCGCGGCGGCCGCCGCGGCCCCTGCCGCGTTCGGAGGCCGGCGGGGACCGGGAAACGACGCCTGTTTGGGGTTCGGCCCATGTTCGGCCGGACGCGCCCCTATTCTCCGGAAACCGTGGCGATCGAATCGAGCGCACCCGTGAAATCGGCGCTCGGGTCCGGGGGATTCGTTCGCCGCGCTGGACCGGATTCCGTGCAGGCCGTTGCTCCTCCGGCCTGGCCGTTCCAATTCGATCGCGCAAGGTGGCCTCTCCTCTCCACGGGTCGAAGTCTCTTCTGGGCATTACGTTCTTCGGCCGGGATTAGAATTCAAGCTGAAACCCCGGCCATGTCGGTATTGGCGACGGCCCATCGGGAGCTGGCGAAGGCGGTGACGCCGTCGCCTTTCAGAATGAGGTGGTGCAGCTCACGCAGGCTCTCCGTTGGGTCGATCCCGAGTTGTTGGGAAAAACGCTCGCGGAGGTCGCGGTAGACGTCGAGTGCGTCGGCTTGCCGTCCCGATCTGTGCAGCGCCAGCATGAGTTGCGCGGCCGGGGTCTCGCGGAACGGGTTCTCTGCTGCGAAAGAGGTCAGCTCGCCGATAATCCTTCGGTGACGCCCCAGCAGCAATTGCAGGTCGAAGTACTCCTCGGTGACCAGAAGCCGCTCCTCTTCCTCCTTCCGTGCCACGGAACGGAGGAGTCGGCTGTCGAGCCCCTCGCACAGTGAGCCGCGCCACAGGCCCAGGGCCGACCGCATCAGGGCGGCGGCCAGCTCGATTCGTCCCCCCTCCAGCTCCCTGCGCGACCGATCCACCATGCGATGAAAAGTGCTGAGGTCGAGAGCGTCATCGGGGACGCGGATCAGATATCCCGATGGGTGTGTCTCGATCCTGGCGGATGAGCCGTTGAGCTTCAGCTGTCGCCGCAAACCTGATACGCAAATGCGGAGTTGGCTGGTCACCGAATCCGGCGGCGCCTCGCCCCAGATCGCGTCGATGAGCCGTTCGCCGCCCACCACGCGATTGGCGTTCATCAGCAGCATGGCCAAGAGAATCTGGATCCGTGCGCTCTTGATGGCAACCCGGCCTTCGCTTCCGAATGTATCGAGTGGGCCGAGTATTCGGAACTCGTGCTCGATCATGTTTCGCCCCCTGGTTGAGCTCTCAGTGGCGCTGGCGCGGTTCCTGGTCTATTCGAAGTCCATGGTCTATGTCGGGGATAAGCGGCGCTGGGAGCGGGGGGTCCGGTACGCCCCGAGATTGCTTGGGGAATTTCTGGAGGTGAATCCATTCGTGCTGTGTCTCGATATCGTCTGATCCGGATATGGCGTGGACGATCTTACATAAATATGCGCTCATACCTCTTATTTGTGGATGGCCTGATGTGGCCTGTGGGGGCGGTCCGCAGGTGAGGCCGTATGCGTGTGGCGGAAACCCTGTCCACCGATATCGTCCGGGCGGTCGCACTCGGCGGACCGGTCGTATTGTGGAAAAGAGAGCGCGCCAATGGGAGAGCTGTTCGGCCAAGAGCGGGAGCAGGGCCCTGGCCGAACAGCGGTTGGTGTGGGTCACTCCGCCCGTACAGGCTCGGGTGGGGTAACCGGTGCGGCCGGTGCGGCCGGGTTGATGCGCGTTGACACGGCCAGGACCGCGAGCGCGAGCAGGCCGACCGCCAAGGCGGCGTAGCCGACGCCGTGCGGCCCAGCGGCGGTGAACCCGATCGCCCCCGCGACGCCTCCGGTGCTGATCCCGACATAGATGGTGCTCTGGTGCAGCCCCAGGACCAGGGGGGCCGACTCGGGTGCGGCCGCCGTGACCCGCGCCTGCTGTGGAACGTTCACCATCCAGTGGAACAGCCCCCAGACCGCAGCCAACACCAGCACGGCCGGCAGCGTGCCGGACAGCAGCGGAGTCGCCGTTGCGGCCAGCACCAGCAGGGGGGCGGCGATGCCGATGGTGCGCGTCGGGCCCAGCCGGTCGGTGAGGCGGCCGGTGAGCAGATTGCCGAGGACCGCGCCGACGCCGAAGGTAAGCAGCACGATGGATGCCGCGGTGGCGTTTCCTCCGGTGGCGTTCCGCGTGATCTGGTCGATGAAGTTGTAGACGGTCCAGCTGGTGCTCAGGCACAGCCAGGTCGCCATCAGGGTGACCAGCACACGGGGCCGCCCCAGCGGAGCGAGCCGGGCGCTGAGCGATGCGGCTGCCTGCCCGGGCTGGTGGGGCAGCCGGGCGGCGATACCGGCGGCGGCGACGGCGGTGAGCGCGACGACGCTCCACAGTGTGATCCGCCATCCGACCTCGGCACCGAGCCACGCGCCCAGCGGCAGCCCGAGCACGATCGCCGTGGTCAGACCGCCCACGACGGTAGCGGTGGCGCGCCCGGTCAGGTGCGGGGGCGCCAGGGAGCGGGCCACGGCCAGGGCATTGGCCGTGTACATGGAGGCGCCGAGGCCGGCGACGACGCGGCCGAGCATCGCCACCCAGTAACCGGTCGCCACCGCTGTCAGGAGGTTGCCGACGGCGAACACGACCAGGGCGGCCAGCAGCAGTCGGCGCGGTGGACGGTCGCCGACCAGCCCGGCCAGGAGGGGCCCGCCGATCGCGTAGGCGAGGGCGAACGCGGTGATCAGCCAGCCAGCGGCGGTGCGACCGACGTCCAGATCGCCCGCCATCGGACTGAGGATCGGCGCGATGACGAAGGTGTCGACCCCCATCGCGAAGTTACCGAGGGCCAGGATGAGCAGTCTCAGACGCATGGTTTCGTCTTTCTGGTTCGTCTCGTGGTTCAGACGGCCGGTCGAGGCCGGTCAGGGCGCGACCGGTGGCGCCGGACGCCCGTCGGTCACCAGTCGGGGAGGAACTTCATGCCAGCGCGCGGGGGGATCTTGAGGCGGTCGATGATTTCGGTGCACAGCGCCGCCATCTGTTCCAGGACCAGGGCCTTGTGGAGCCCGCCTGCGTCCAGGGCGCGCATCCCGCTCCGATCGACCACCTCGATGACGGTGGCTTTCGCGGCCTCGTCGTCGGAGGCCACGAAGACGTCCGTGCGAAGGCCGTCGATCCGTCCGCTCAGCACGGCCGATGCGCACAGCGTGTTGAACGCCTTGACGACCGACGCCGCCGGGACCGCCTGGGCGATCACCTCGGCGATGCTGGGCAGCCCCTGCCACCCGCGCGGATGGTCGCTCTCCTCCGGGTTGGTGGTGTCCACCACCGTGCGGTCGGCCAGTTCGGCCGCGTGGGCGGTGACGAACTCCAGCGCGCGCTCGTGCCCGACGGCAAGGGTGACGATGTCGGCGCGTAACGCCTCGCGGACGCTGTCGGCCATGTCGGCTCCGGTCTGAGCCGCGGCTTCGGCGGCGCATTCACCGCTGCGGTCGGTAACCAGGACGTGGGCCCCGGAACGGACGTACTGCCGGGCGACCGCACGTCCCATGGCCCCGGCACCGATCACACTGATGAGCATCGGTGTCACCCCCGGTCGGCGGTCGGCTGGATGGTGTGGTCGAGGCGGAAGAGGTTGTCGGGGTCATAGGCGGCCTTCAGCGCCGACAGCCGCGCGTAGGCCGGCTCGGTGAAGGCGGAGCGAACCTGGTCGGGGGTGGCCGAGGCGTCCAGGAAGTTGAGGTAGCGGCCGCCGGTGGACCAGCCGGTCATCTTGTCCAACAGCAAGTCGTCCTCCCCCGGGGACTGGCGCGGACCGCCGGGGGCGACGGTGAGCAGACAGTAGGCGGCGTCCCGGTTGCCCACGGCGCTGCCCTCGGGCGGGGGCGTGCGCAGGGCACCTCCCAGGTGCCGCAGCTCGACCAACCCCAGCCCGCAGTCGGTGTCCGGCCCCGCCACGGCCAGCACGGTGTCGATGGCGCCCTCGTCCAGAGCCCCGAGCATCAGCGTGCGCTCGTGGTAGGAGTAGGGCCGGGTGGGATCGGCGTGGATCGAGGCCACGTCGGTGTAGGGCATTTCGGCGACGGTGTCCACGAGCGTCGGGGCGGCCGAGCGCAGCGGAGCCACGAGCCCTTCACCTTCGCCGCTGGGGCCGGTGAAGGCGATGCGGACCTGGATGAGAAAGCGGCCGCGCAGCTCGGCGCGGATATCGGGATCGTCGGGAAGCCGTACCAGTGCGACCGAGGAGTTCATCCGGTCGGGAACATGTCGCGTCCACTCCGACCAGGCCCGTAGTACCTGCGGGGCGGACCGCCCGGGGAAGCTGAGCGTCCCGCCGTACACCCGGCTCACCGGGACCAGCCCGATCTCGATCGAGGTGGCAATCCCGAAGTTGCCCTTGCCGCCGCGCAGCGCCCAGAACAGGTCCGGGTGGTTGTCGGCGTTCACCTGGAGTGGAACGCCGTCCGCGGTCACGACGTCGATGGCGCGCACGTGGTCGGCGGCATAGCCGAAGCTGCGGGCCAGGACACCCAACCCGCCGCCCAGCGTGTAGGAGACCGCCCCGACCAGGGGCGACGATCCGTTGAGCGGGGCGAGCCCGTAGGCCGCCGCTTCATGGATGACCTGCTCCCAGCGCACGCCGGCCTCGATTCTGGCGCTTGCCCGCTCGGGGTCGACGCGCAGGCCGGTCATCCGGCGGGTGGAGACCAGGACCCCTCCCCGTAGCGGCATGGCCGCACCGTGGCCGGTCGCCTGGACGGCGACTGGCAGTCCGCGGTCGGCGGCGAAGCGCACCGCCGCTGCAATGTCCCGGACGCCGGTGGAGCCCACGATCACGTCCGGGCGGTGGTCGTGGAGGGTGTTGAAGCCGCGCCGCTCGGCGTCGTATCCCGCGTCTCCGGGGAGCAGGACAGGGCCACGCACCTCCCCGGCGAGCGTCGTGATCCCTGTGTCTGTGTGGTGCATGGTCAGGTCCTTGAGATGTGGGCGTCGCGGGGAGGGCCGCGGCCGCTGCCCCTTGGACGCGTTCGAAGGCGACGCTCCGCATCCTCGTCCGGCTGCGGCGGGGGAACCATCCCGCGAGGGGGTGGTCGGACGACCGGGAAACCCCCTCGATGAGGGGGTGTGCCGAGGACGCGACATCGGCCAGCATGGGCGGGGACATCCGTGTGCGCCCGACGGCGCGAAGAGGAGAGAGCATGAACGCGAGCGGCGGTGCGGGACGAGACGCCCGACGGAGGTTGGCGGCCCTGCTGGCGGAGATCGAGCAGGCCGACGACGCGCTGGAGCTGTTCGCCCGGGCGTCGGAGCGCCTGCGCTCGATCGTGCCCTTTGACGCCGCGGTGTGGCGCGCCACGGATCCCCTGACCGGGATGATGACCCATCCGGTGCGCGTGGAGAACCTTGGTGAGGACGGCTGCTCGGTCTACTGGGAAGAGGAGTTGCTGACCGAGAACGTCAACCTGTTCAGCGACCTGGCCCGGGCCAAGGTGCCGACTGCCACGTTGCACGGCTCGACCGGGGGCCTGCCCGACCGCAGCACTCTCTACCGGGCGTTTCTGCGGCCCCGGGGCCTGAACGACGAGCTGCGGGCGGTGGCGCGCGCCGACGGGAACCCCTGGGGCCAGATCAGCCTCTTCCGGGCGCGGGAGAGCCCGGTGTTCGGCGCCGACGACACCCGTGTCGTACAACGGGTCTCGGCCGCGCTGGCCCGCCGGCTGCGGTCGTTCGCCGAACCCCGCCTCGACGGTGACCCCGCCCCCAGCTCCGGGCCCGAGCCGGGCCTGCTCCACTTCGCCCCGTCGGGCGCCCTGGTTTCATTCAACGACGCGGCGCACCAGTACCTGACCGAACTCGCCGAGGCGGGCGGCGGCGAACCGGACACCGGCAATGCGCTGAGAATGGCGATCCCGGCCTGGATCCACAGCACGGTCAGCAAGGCGCGGGCCATCGCCTCCGGTCGCGACCGGGGTTCGGCGCGGGTACGGGTCCGGGGGCGGCACGGACGCTGGCTGGTGTGCCACGCGTCCTGCCTGCGGACGGTCGACGGGGAGCCGGGTGCCTCGGTGGTGGTGATCGAACCGGCCTCCATCTCGGAGGTCGCCCCGCTGATGGTCCGCGCTTACCGTCTCACCGACCGCGAGCTGGAAATCACTCAGCACATCGCGCGCGGGCTGGGCACGGCCGAGATCGGCGACAGGCTCTACATCTCCCCGCACACCGTCCGCGACCACATCAAGTCCATCTTCGAGAAAACCCATGTGGCCAGCCGCGGTGAACTGGTCGCCAAGCTTTTCACCGAGCACTACGCGCCGCTGAGCGAGGGCAGGGAGCAGCGGATCCTCGACTGACCCGCCCTCCGGCTCGGCGTCGGCGTGGACGGCTCCGCTGGCCGAACAGTCCACGCCGAGCAGCCGCCGAGAAGGCCCCCTGACCGCAACGCGGCCAGGGGGCGGGGGCGGCGCCGTATCGGCCGGGACGGTCGGCACCGGCGCCGCGGCCAGTCCGGGGCGGGCGGTGGTTCAGCCGCTCTGAGCGATCAGCTCGACGTCCCCCTCGCGAAGCCAGATATCCAGGTCGAGCAGTCGTTCGAGCACGGCCCGGGCGCTGTAGGGACCGCCGATCGCGTATGTTCCCGAGGGGCGTTCGAGCAGGTCGCGGATCCCCCGACGGTCGACCAGATCGAGCACCGGAGAATCCCCTTCGGCGAGGGCGGCGACGCGTTCCCTCAGCGACGCTTCGTACCGCAGGTCCTGGGTGGAGGGGTACGGGCTCTTCTTGCGCTGCGAGATCGAGCGCGGCAGCAGGTCCTCCGTGGCGGCGCGCAGCAGGCTCTTCTCCCGCCCGTCGAAGGTCTTCATCGCCCAGGGGGTGTTGAACACGTACTCGACGAGCCGGTGGTCGCAGAAGGGCACACGGACCTCCAACCCCACCGCCATGCTGATGCGGTCCTTGCGGTCCAGCAGGAACGTGACGAACCGCGTCAGGTGCAGGTAGCTGATCTCCCGCATGCGCGCTTCCTCAGGAGACTCGCCCTCCAGAACGGGGACCTCGGCCAGCGCCTCCTTGTACCGCTGCTCGATATAGCCGCCCAGGTCCAGCCTGTCCCAGAGGCCGGCTGTACGAAGAGCCCCCTGGCCGCCGGCGCGCTCGAACGGCAGGTGCCAGGGGAAGGTCGGAGAGCGCACCGCTTCCGGGTCGTGGAAGTGGCTGTACCCGCCGAACAGCTCGTCTGCGGACTCGCCCGACAGCGCGACGGTCGACCGGCTCCGGATTGCTTGGAAGAGGAGGTAGAGGGAGTACTCCATGTCGCCGGTGACGGTGGGAAGATCCAGCGCCCGGAGCACGGCCCGGCGCACGTCCGGGCGCAGCAGTTCCGCGTTGTCCAGGATGATGTTCTCGTGGTCGGCGCCGATGTGCCGCACTGCCTCGTCGACGTATGGCGAGTCCGGGCTCTCCCACACGGCGTTGGGCCGGAACCGCTCACTGTGCCCGGCGAAGTCGACGGAAAAGGTGCGTACGCGCTCCCCGCCCTCCCGTGCGAGCCCGCGCGCCGCTAGAGCGGTGACTGCACTGGAGTCCAGTCCGCCGGAGAGCAGGGAGCACAGGGGGACGTCGGAGACCAGCTGGCGGCTGACAGTGTCCTCCAGCAAGTCGCGGACGGTGCGCACGGTGGTGTCCAGGTCGTCCTCGTGCGGATGGGACTCCAGCGACCAGTAGCGGCTCGTACGCACCCCCCGGCGGGAGATCCGGACCAGACCGCCCGGCCGCACCTCGTACATTCCCTGCTGGACGGCGTGCTCGGGGGTCATGGTCAGGGCGAAGATCTCGCGGAGGCCGTCCGGGTCCACCCGAGCCCGTACCTCCGGGTGGGCGGTGATCGCCTTGTGTTCGGAACCGAAGAGGACGCCGTCGCCCGTGGGGTAGTAAAACAGTGGCTTGACGCCCATCCGGTCCCGGACCAGCACCAGCTCCTCGGTCCGGGCATCCCAGATGGCGAAGGCGAACATCCCGTTCAGGCGTTCGGCGAACGCATCTCCCCATTCCAGGTAGGCGCGCAGCACGACCTCGGTGTCGCTGGCCGTGCGGAACCGGTGGCCGCGCCGCCGCAGCTCCGCGCGCAGTTCGCGGAAGTTGTACACCTCGCCGCTGTAGCTGATGACCGTCGGAGAGTGCCCGCTCTCCTCGGCGGTCATCGGCTGCCGACCGCCCTCCAGGTCGATGATGGCCAGTCGGCGGTGCCCCAGTGCCGCGTGGCGGTCCCGCCAGGTGCCACCCGCGTCGGGCCCCCGGCAGGCCATGGTCGCGACCATGGCCTCCAGCTCCGCGCCGTGCTGTCTCAGGTCCCGCGAGTACGAGACCCAACCGGTGATTCCGCACATCGGAAATCCTTCTCTCTTCTCGTCACGCGTACTCGTAGAACCGGGTGTGGTCGACGAGATCGCCGGGGGTCATGGTGTGCCAGGGGAACAGCGGCGTGCTGATGTCGGGGACTTCGGGGGTGGGTTCGGTGGGCAGGTAGTGCGGGACGTCCGGATGCCGCTCCTGCCAGTCGGCCCAGCACTTGTCGATGAAGCAGTGGTGCAGGAAGAAGACCGGATCGTTTGGGGAGGCGATGTACATCATGTGCCCGCCCACCCACTGGTGACCGGCGCCGTGCAGCTTTCCGGCCTTCGGCTCCCACGGGAACCCCGTGTAGCCCTCCAGGTGGTTACGGAAGCTGTTGTAGGGGGCGTCGCCGCCGGAGGTGTAGTCCCAGGGCGGGCAGTCGTACACCGGGAGGGCCAGGGTCTGGTCGAGCTGCTCAACGGAGGGCAGCTCCTGGATCTTGCGCCCGATGCGCCGGATGAGGAACTCCCGGTCGTCGACGGTGTAGTGGCCGTTGAGCGCAGGGTCCTCCGGCCCCTCCGGCCGCACATTGATCTTCAGTTTCCAGCCGTTGGAAAAGGCGAAAGGGCCGGAGGTGACCATGCCGTCCTCCTCCCGGCCGTCCCCTCCCATGAATTTTTCGCTCCACAGCGGGGAGTTCCGGGACTGGTCGTGTGTCCAGTCCCAGTACGGCAGCGTCACCGTCGGGTCGATCTTCCGGAGCTCGTTCTCGAACTTGATCAAGTACTGCCGGTGCCAGGGAAGGAACCCCGGGTTGATGTGGCCGGTGCGCTTCCCGGTGTCCTTGTCGATGTAGTCCTTAGAGTTGACATCGACGTGGATGCGCACGAACTCGTCGTAGACTCCGCGCCGTTTGATCTCGAGGACGGCCTCGATGAAGCGCCGCCGCTCCTCTTCCGTCATGTCAAGGTGGTTCTTGCGAACGTGGACCATGTCCGCCTCTCAAAGAACGCGTGGGGTGCCGGGGTCACATCCGGTGGAAGTTCATCCCGTTTCCGATGTCCAGGAGGCGCGCCCCCTGCAGTTCGTCCACCGCCGCACGGGCCGCCTGCAGTGGGCTTTCGAGTACCTCGTAGTGGCACGTCGAACTCACATAGGCGTTCGCGCCCAGCTGCATCAGGTGTAGTGGATCCCCGTCCACACGCACGTCCGGTCCGTACTCCGTCTCGTGGATCTGGATCGTCCGTCCCCGGTAGCTCTCGCGGTACGGTCGTCCGGCCCGGGATTCTTCGGACGCATCCGGCCGCTGCGCCTTCGCAGGGAGGTAGCCGGCGGCCCCCAGGCCGGCGACACCGATTGCCACCGCTCCTCCGCGCCGTATCACGTCGCGTCGATTGAGCATGCGCACTCCCTTCTGGTCACAATCCCGGAGGCGCCGCGGCGTCGGCATGGGCGCCGCGGCGCCTCCGGGAGGACTGGTCACTTCTCCAGGCAGAACTCGTCGATCGGGTAGCCCACGTGTCGGTCCTCGCTGGGCAGGTAGCCCAGGACGGTGTCGCCCGGTTTGAGCTCGGTACTGTTCAGGACGGCCCCTTCAGGGCCGAGGACGCGGACGTGCCAGTCGTCCTGCAGGATGAGGTTGACCGACTCGCCCCTCGGTGCCACCGCGTCGATCGAGATGAGCGGACGGGATTCGATCTTGACCCGGCCGACCGTCACCATGCGGGTCTGGCCTTTGACGTCGACGGCCATGACCTTGCTTCCGGCTTTGAGCTCGCTGAGGTAGTTGGTGCGCTCGTCCTTGGAGAGCGTGTAGGAGTGGATCGCGCCGGCGTTCACCCGGAAGGGGCGTGTGGGCATGTAGGGCAGCGGGTGGGTCTCGCTGACGCACAGGATCATGCCCTTGGAGTGCGAGCCGACGAGGATGCCTTCGTCCTCGCGGAAGTGGGTGCAGGTGTCGACGCAGGCGCGCTCTCCCATACCGATGTGCTCGGTCTTGCGGACCTCCAGCTCCACCAAGTTGAGGGCGGGGGTCTGCGCCTCGGCGGCGGCCTTGAGGCGGGCGGCGTCGCCGACCTGCGCCGGGGCCATCATGACCCCGTCCGAGCCGTGCTCGAGCACCCCGAAGATGATCTCGGCCTCCTCCACATCCTGCGCGACGGTGATCAGGCTGCCGGTCGAGCGGGCCGCCGCCGCGATGACGATCTCCAGCGGGATCTTGGTCGGGTCGCGGAACTGCAAGAGGCTCCACGTCTCGGCGCGGGCCGCAGCGCACGCCTCGTCCAGCGTCGGAGCGTCGGTGATCTCGATGAATTTGCCGAACTCGACGCCAGGGTGGGCCACCGCCAACTCGGCCGGGGTGATGCCGTGGGTCTTCGGGTCGACGATCACCACCGATACGCCGTCGAATCTGTCCGGCATCTCGCCAGGTCGGGGGAACAGCACCTTGGTCACGGTCGGGGGCAGGTCGGCCAGATCCGCGGCGTCATCCGCGACGACGCCGTCGAGGCGGTTGTGCAAGGCCTCCTGGAGGATCGCCTCCTTGGCCTCGCCGAGGGAGCGGATGTCGAGCCAGCTGAGCTTCATGAGGGGTTCTCCTTCAGAGATCGCGGGACTTTAGGACAGAGCGGGAACGGGTGACCGGGTGACCGTGGTGGGAACCGCGTCCACGAGCGGGCGCCGTTGGGCGTGGACGAGGTCGGCGACTTTGGCCGCCATGGCACCGGGGTCGGGGGCGAGGAACACGTTGCGCCCCATCGCCACGCCCCCCGCGCCGCCCTGCAGCGCCTCTTCGACGTAGGCCAGGACCCGGTCCTCGTCGGGCTCCCGGGGACCTCCGACGACGACCACCGGAATCGGGGACAGGTCGGTGATGTCCTGCATCTCGGACACTGTTTCGGCGCAGACAGTTTTGACTACGTCGGCCCCCAGGTCGGCGGCGAGCGAGACCGCGTGCGCGACAAGTTCTGCCTTGCGCGGGTTGGAGATCTGCGGGCCGCGGGGGTACATCATGGCCAGCAGCGGGACGTTCCAGCGGTCACAGGCCTCCGCCACGACGGCCATGTCGGCGATCTGCCGCCGCTCCCCGTCCGAGCCGATATTGACGTGGACGCTGACCGCGTCGGCTCCCAGACGCAGGCTCTCCTCGACGTCGGCGACCAGGTACTTCGCGTCGGGATCCGGGGCGTGCACGGTGCTCGCGCTCAGGTGCACGATCAGGGACATGGACGTGAACCACCCGGGATCCAGGTACCGCAGGCTTCCCTTGTGCAGGACGGCACCGTCGACACCGTTGCCCGCGAGCTGCCGGCCAGGCGGTTCAGGTGTCGTCCCCCGGTCACCGGTCCTTCGGTGACCGAGTGGTCAAGCGGTACGATGACCAGCCCGTCATCGCCGTTGCGGTACATCCGGCGTATACGCAGTTGTCGAGAAAAGGGCAAGTTCGCGGTCATGGTCAGCCTCCTCTTTCGTTGGTGAGGTCGGTGCTGTCGCTGATCAGGTCAGACCGGCACGGGGGAGGGGGATCCGTGGTCCGTGTTTCGCGAGTCCAACTCGAACTCGCGGTGCAGTAGTCGCGTGGCGCGGGTCGCCTCCGCCGCAGGGACGGTGATCGAGATCCGCAGCTGCGAGGTCGAGACCGCGTTTGCGGAAATCCCGGAGCGGCGCAGACGGCGCAGGGCGCGAGCAGCGCACTCCGGGCTGCTGAGTAGGGCTTGGCCGACGAGCGAGATCTTGGCGATGTCGTCACCGACCTCGACCCGGGCGGCGTCGAGGGATGACTGTGCATAGGAGCGCACCGCTTCGACGTCGGCGCTGCCCACCGTCGCCGATACGTGGACCCCGCCGTCGACGTCGTGCAGCGTGGTCATGTCGGCGAGAACGGATTTCCGTGCGAAGAAGTCGAATAGCTGTGCAGTCGCATCCTTGTCGGCCAGCCGCAGATCAATTCTGGCGACCTGGCGATCGGCCATCACGCTCGTGACGAGACCGCTGGACTCCAACATGTCTCTCCTGGTGTCGTTTCGGGCCGCGACGAAAGTTCCCGGTCCCGGCCGCTGGTTGTGCAGAACATGGATGTCCACCGCGTGGGCGGCCGCGAGTTCGACCGCGCGTGAATGAAGGACCTTCGCCCCGGCCAATGACATTTCGGCCATGACGTCCACATCGATCCGCGGAATGCGTGAGGCCTCGGGAACCAGCCTGGGGTCGGCGGTGTAGACCCCCTGGACGTCCGTGTGGATCTCGCAGTGGTCGGCACCGAGTTCTGCGGCGATCGCGACGGCCGTCGTGTCAGATCCTCCGCGGCCCAGAGTGATGATGTCCCGCCGCTCGTTCACCCCTTGGAAGCCCGCGACCACGGCGACCGCGCCGGAGTCGAGGACCCGGGTGATCGGCTCAGTGTCGACCGCGACGATGGTGCCGCGGCCGTGCGCGCCGCTGGCCAGGATGCCGGTCTGTTCTCCGGTCAGGGAGAGCGCCGGGACGCCGGCGCTCTGCACCGCGAGGGCCAGGAGCGCCGAGGATGCCGACTCTCCGGTTCCCAGCAGCTGATCGACCTCACGGCCGGGAGTGGCAGCGCCGACCTCGCGCGCCAGTGCGAGGAGGTCATCGGTGCTGTTCCCGCGGGCGGAGACGACGAGGACGACGCGCGTTCCAGTCCGATGGCGGACCGCGGTCCGCTCCGCGACGGAGCGGACCTGGTCGAGGGTGGTGAGAGAACTTCCGCCGTATTTCTGTACTACGGGAGCGGCATGCGGCGACTCCGCGTATCCACCGTTCAAGCGTGCCATCAGCGCCCCTTTCCAGTCACAGGGGCTACTATCGCCAGAAGCTCATATTTCCGGCGTATCGTCTGAATATTCCTAATGTCATGATCTTGGTGGATTGTGATGTTTTGCCCGACTTGGGGTTACGTAACGGCAGGTAAGAGAGGGTGGAGGTGGCTTCCGCTATTCGATCCGTGGCCCCGTTGACTATGCCTTTGTGTGCGATCTCGATTCGGTGCCGGCGACCCAGCGGGCGGTGTCGGGGGGAGAAGGCCACAACGTCGACGATGTCCTCCGCCGTCCCCAGCCGGGGAACACGGACAGCCCCTCGCTATGGGCCCGGTCCCCGGCGTACCGAGTTCGCACGGGCATGTCGGTGGCCGTGTGGCCTGAAGCCACCGCGTACACGGTGATGCCTAGCTCGGCGGCGACGGAGCGAGGCAGCGGGTGACGGCATCGAGCGCTGACTTGGCGTGGGCGGAGGCGGTGCCGTTGGGGAAAGGCCTCCGGGCCGCGGTCGCGTGACGCCGGGGTCGCGGGAGAGCGTCGCGGTGTCGGTCGGTTTCCCGGTGACCAGCGGGCGAGCGGCCCGGACCTGTCCGAGCTTTAGCAGGTGCGCTCCCGGGTCTGCGTCGTCGCGTGAGAGCACAAGGTCCCCGGGCTGCGCGGCGGGCTGGTTACCGATTTGGTGGTCGACGATGAAACCGCCGCCACCCTCCCCTCCCCCTCGGGGATCACCCTGCGGTCGGGCCACCCGCTGGGCGGTCACCGCCCCCCGCCCGTGCTGCCACGGTCGCGCGATCTCCCACCGGCGCACCAGAGGTGCACATTTTGCGTCCCGTCGTCGGACGCTCACCTGCGGGACCGGATCCCGCTCCCCGGTGTAGGCTTCGCCACTTTTCTCCCCGGGCTGCCCACCGTGGGACGAACGGCCCATGACCGGTCGGCCGAAGGTCACTAATCGTCACGAATACCTATCCGACCAGGGACTTCTTCCTTTCTCACTGTCACGCAATTGCGCCGATGGCCTCGACTGATTCCGTCGATTGGCTCGGATTCGCCCGCTTGTGCGCCATTGGTTCGATCTCAACCGGGGTAGGACACAGGGCCGGGGACGAAACTCCAACGTGGATTGTCGGCGGGGATCCGGAACAATGCCTCACCATAGGTATGGGGTAAACAGGGCGTGGATCACTTTGCCGTCGGTTTGCCGCCGGTGGGTGCTCTGGACCCGGTATGGGATGGGGAGGCGTGATGGCTGGCAGGTCGACCGCGCGACGCGGTGGCGCGCTTGACGGCACCGTGGCGGCCGACGACTACGACGACGCCAACGCGCCGGTGCGCGGCCCGCGCGCCGGATCCGGCGGTCGGTGGTGGGTCTGGGTGGGACGGGCCGTGCTGTGGGCCTTCATCATCGTGGTCATCTTCAACGGGCTCTGGATGCCCATCCGCGACAGCTTCGCCGAGCCCTCCGCCGCGCCCTCGGCCGGGAGCGACGAACCGGACTTCCCCGAAAGCGCGGCCTCCGCGTTTGCGCTGCGCTTCGCCGAGACCTACCTGAACGCCAAGAAGGGCGAGGAGACCGAGCGCGCCGAGGAGCTTGCCGCCTTCGTGCCCGACGGCAAGGTCGCCGAACTCAACCTCTCCGGCGCCGAACTCAGCGGACGCGACATCCAGGTGGTCGGCGTCGACCCGCAGGACGACAACAGCGCCGTCGTCACCCTCAGCGCCGACGTCAACGGCGACCCGATGCGCCTCGACGTCCCCGTCTACGCCGCCGACAATGGCGCCTCCCTCGTCGTCTCCGGCCGCCCCGCCCTCCTCGCGGCGCCGACCAAGGCCGAGCTGCCCGCCCCGAAGGCCGTCGAAAACGACTCCGGCACCCGCGACGAGCTGGAACCCCGCCTCAAGCGCTTCTTCGAGGCCTACGCCGAGACCCCCGAACACCTGCCCAGCTACCTGGCGGACGGCGCCCACGTGGCCCAGTTGCCCGCGGGCAGTCTGGAATTCGTCGAATTGGAAGAACTGGTGGTTCCGGCGAAGGCCGCGAACGGCAAAGATGATGTACGACAGGCGACGGCCACCGTGAAGTGGCGGCTCGCGGGTGAGAAAGGGGATGACCCCGCCGAACTCACCCAGAGTTACCGATTGTCCGTGATCAAGGACGGCGACGACTGGAAGGTCCTGGATGTCCAGGGAGCGCCGCGCTCGTTCGGCAGGTAACCGGGCGGCGAGCAGAGGACAATATCGGTCGAGCAGGGCAGTGACCAAGGAGTCGTGAGCGAAAATGCAGTTCAGACATGAGGTACGGGAGGATGGCGGCTAAGATGCTCCCCCTCGTGGCCAATCTCGCCTACGCGTCTTCGGACCTAGTGCGCAGTACATATGACCTCGCGGGACCGCTCGTCCTCGCGACCAGCAGCGATGCCCCGAACACGTCCGGGCTGGCCGATTTCCTCCGCGGCTTCTTCGGGCCCCTGTTCCTGGTGATCGTGTCGGTGGTGGCCATCTTCTTCCTGTTCACCAGGGAGATCACCCGGTTCGCGCAGTTCATCATTCTGGCGATCTTCATCGGGATCGTGTTCTACGTGCCGGGCATCATCGAGGTCACCGCCGTGGCCATCGCGCGCGCAATGGGCGTTTCGACCGAGTAGGAGGCAGGGGACGTGGACCTGCCCACGTACACCAATATCTGGCGCATCGAGAAGCGGCTGTACAAGCTCTATGATTTCCGACTGCCGCAGCCGGTCTCGGTCGTCTTCCTTGGTGTTCTCCTGGGCACGTATGCCGTCTGGTTCGCGCTGCTCGCCGTCATCGGCGTGCCGTTCACGACCGACCCGCCCTGGCACGTGCTCTGGCTGGTCCCCCCGTTCATCATCACCTTCTTCGCGACCAGACCGGTCATGGAAGGGAAGCGGCTCAGCGAGCTGGTGGTGTCGCAAGTCCGGTACATGGCCGAGGCCCGCGTCTACACCAGCCTCAGCCCGGAGCGCGAGCCCACCGAGGTGCGGGTCGCGGTGCGCGTGTGGCACCGCGACCCCGCCGCGGGTCCGCTCCCGGCTGTCCACAAGAAGACCACCCCTCAGAACGACACGGTCCGCGCCGCGCGGGGCGCGCCCGTCGCGGCGCAGACCGAGCGGCCGGTGGAGGTCGACCGGGCGCGCACCGGCGCGGGGGCGGCCACCGCGAACGACGCAACGCCGGAAGCCGAGCCGCTGCCGACGGTCTCGTCGGCGGGGGCCGCGGCCTCCGCCCGTCCCCCGAGGGCCGCGCCACCGCTGGCACTCGACGCCAGACGGAAAGAACGGCGGGAGCACCGACACGGCGAGCGGTTCCCGGCGGCCGAGCCCATGGCTCCCGCTGAGCCGATGAAGCCGGTGGAGTCGGCGGAGCGCGTCGAGCCCGTCGAGAGGGGCACGACCGCCCACCCGCCGACAGCCGCCCGCCCCGCCGGGCGCGCACCCCGGCCGTCGGCCTGGAGCGGCGTCCGGCCCCAGCAGGCGGCCGCTGGGGAATCCGAACACGCGGAGGAGACCCCCGCGGCAGCGGAGCCCGTCCGCTCCACCGAGGAGC
Source organism: Nocardiopsis rhodophaea (assembly GCF_039530945.1). Lineage (NCBI taxonomy): Bacteria > Bacillati > Actinomycetota > Actinomycetes > Streptosporangiales > Nocardiopsidaceae > Nocardiopsis > Nocardiopsis rhodophaea. Next base: position 13,914 of record NZ_BAAAPC010000023.1, on the reverse strand, counting down.
CCGTCCATCGGCCCGCCGCCAAGCGGGGCGTGGGCCTGAAGCTCCTCAACTACTTCGGCTTCGCCCTGCCGAAACAGGACCGGCCGGACGATCACCCCCGACCGGCACGCCCGGACAGGGCGGGACGGCCCGCAACGGACCGGCCCACCAACGCCGGGCCTGCCCTCGCCGGGTCCCGGAGCGGCCCGATTCCCGGACTCGAACTCAGCGACCAGGACGACGACGGTCAGACGGACCACGACGCCGAGTGGATCTCCGACCTGGGGACCTCCTCCGGCCAGACCCCCTGGCCGCTGTCGTCCAAGGCCGCCTACGAGCGCGGCGACACCGGTCCGATGCCGCCGCCCGACACGGCCGACACGCGTGAACGCGGCAAGGACACCGGCGACGTGGCCGCCCGCCGCCGCGCCGAGGAGATGATGTCGGCCCCCGAACCGGCACCATCGGACCCGCCCGAGGCGGAGGAGTCGGCCGGGGAGGCACCGGCCGAACAGGCCGAGACAGGGATCGCGGAGCCCGCTGCCTCCGCCGAGCCGACAACGGCGGCCCCCGAACCCGTGTCGTCCCCCGATCTGCGCACGCGGCCCGGACTCGCGCCCCACCACCGGCTGCGCGCCCGATCCCAGGCGGTCGAAGCCACCCGCCGCCTCGAACGCAGGCGTGCCACCCTCCTGGAACCGACGCAGCCCAACCAGGCCGAGTCGATCACGCCGGCCGAGGCCGTGCAGCCCCCGCCGTCGGTGCCCCCACCGCACCCGCCCAACCCGCCCAGCGAGGCGGTGACCGGGGACCGGACACCGCCCACCGCCGAGGCGGCTGAGGCAGCACCCGCGGCACCCTCACCGGAGGCGGCACCCGACGCGCGGGACGACCTGCGCGAGCGGGAGCGCCCCGCGCCGCAGCCACCGGTCGAGCGCGCCCATGGCCTGGGCGAACCCGCCCCTCCCGAAGAAAACCACGAAGAGCCTGTGGACAAGGGTCCCCGCCGCCGCCCGCATGCGGCACCGTGGGATCTGCCCCTGTCCTCGCACTTCTACGAACCGCGCGGCTCGAAGGCGCAGCCGGAGGAGCCCGACGACCCGCAGCCCGCGGTTACCGACGACGCCGAGGACACCGACGCCTCTTCCAGCGCAGGAGACACCACGCGATCCGCAGACCAGGACCCCGCTGCGGCGGGTTCCTCCACCGGTAAGCCCTCGCTCGAACTCGACCACGGGACGGGCGAGCACCGAGACATGTCCGGTGTCCTGCGCGTCTTCTCCACCCCGTCATCCGCGGACGGCCCCGAGAGCGACACGGCCACGCACAGCGCTTCGTCCGCCGCAGCCTCCGCGAGCGAGGAACACGGATCCACGACCGTCGAGTTCGAGGAGTCCGCCCCCGCCGTGGAGGGAGAGTTCGAGTACGCCCCCGTCGTCGTGGACACCCCGGACATCTCCGAGGCACCGACGACCGCGCACGATGAGCCAGACGCCTCGGCCGCGCGGCCCGCCCCGGAAACCCACGCGACACCCCACCCCGAGGGTGACGGCAAGGACGCCCCCCCTCCGGAGGGCCGCCTGGCCGCGGATACCACCGAACCCGCCGAACGCCCCAGGAACGCCGCCGAAGCCGAGCGCCTGGAAGTCCTCGACCGCCACCTGAACCGCACCGACACCCCACCGCCACCGCCTCCGCGCTTCGCCGACGCCGACGGGCCGAAGCCGCGTCCGCACGTCGACTGGTTCACCGACGATCCCGCCGCCACAGCGGCCCCGGCCAGCACCGGCCCCGCGGACGCCAAGCAGCGGAGGGCTCCAACGCCCACGACGTCCACACCCTCGACCGAGACGCCCGCGGATCAGCCGCGCCCGACGCCAGGCAGCGACACCACGAGCGACCAGCGCTCCGCCCCCGCTACGGCCACCACTGACTCCGTGGAGACGACCCACTCGGCTACCCCCGAGCCCGCCACGCCCGCCACGCCCACCGGTCCCGCCGACCCCGGCGAAAGCGCGGAGCAGCACGGCGCCACCAACAAGCCGCCGCTGGAACTCGACCACGGCACCGGCGAGCACGAGAGCTTCTCCGAAATCGACGTGGCCCCGCGCCGTGCGACGCCCGCCGACCTGGAAGCCGCCGAGGCCGCCGCACTCCGCTCCCGGCAGCGCCAGAGCCCGCGCGACCACACGCCGAGTCCACCTCCGACCACCAGCGGCGCGGACGCCTCCGCGGATTCCGCGGCGGACTCCACACCACCCCGCGCGCCCCGGCAGTCGGCAGCGTCCTCCCCGGAACCGTCCTCGGACAGCGCCGACACCACACCACCCTCCGAGAAAAAGCCCAGCGGCGCGGCCGACTCCGACACCGGGCGATCCGACCGCCTGTCCCGCAGCATGCGGTCGAACCCGACCGGCGGCACCCCCGCCATCAGCGCGCGCCCGCACACGACCGACAGCAGCGCGACACCTCCGACATCGCGCTCCACACCGCGTCCGGTCGGCCCCATCCCGCGCACCCCCACGACCCCCGGCAAGCGACGGGAGGGGCACGGCCCGCGCGACGCGCACCACGTCGACGACGGCGTGTTCAACCGGGTCGCGCAGAACGCGCGGCGGATCAGCGACCTCTTCGGCACCACGCCGCCGGGGCAGCCCCCGGAGCACCCCGGGGACGCGACCAACCGCGATGCGGGCGCCGACAGCAGAACGCCTGCGGCCGAGGGGCCAGACAAGCCGACCCTGCAACTCGACCACGGCACCGGCGAGCAGGCCAGCCTGACCGATCCTCCGCACCGCACGCCCGCGCGGCACGACGACGCCGCGGGCCACACCGAGGACACGCCCACCCCGGGCGGCACCCGCGGCTGGCGCCGACTGGCCCGCGTCGTCTCCGGCGGCTCCACAGCGCCCCAGCGCTCGGACCTGTCCGAGGAGGACGTCGAGCGCCTGCGCACGCCGCTGCGCGGGACACGCCGCGTCGTCGTCCTGGGCTGCACCGGTGGGGCCGGGCAGACGGTCACCACGCTCATGCTCGGCCATACGCTGGCCGCACACCGCGACGAGCGCGTCGTGGCGGTCGACGTCAACCCGGGGCTGAACGCCCTCTCCCGCCGCGTGCGGACGGAGACACCCGAAACCCTCACCTCACTCCTCGCCAACGCCGACTCCGTCCACGGCTACCTCGGCATGCGCAAATACACCTCCCAGGCCAAGAGCGGACTGGAGGTCGTGTCCACGCTCGACGACCCCTACGTGCAGACGCTCGACGACCGCGACTACGCGGGGCTGACCAGCCTGCTGGCGAACTACTACGGGTTCACGCTGCTCGACCCGGCGGCCACCGGGGTGGCGCGGGCGCTGCCGATCGCCGACGGGCTGGTGCTCGTCGCCCCGGCGAGCGCGGACGCCGCGCGCGCCGTGGACATGACGTTCGAGTGGCTGGACGGGCACGGATACGCCAACCTGCGCATGCGCGCCGTGGTCGTGGTTAACGGGGTGAGCAAGCGCAGCCTCGGCGATGTGGACGACGCCGAGCGGGTGGCGCGCGGACGCTGCCGGGCGATCGTGCGGGTTCCGTGGGACGACCACCTGGCCGCGGGAAAGATCGTCGATGTCACGGCGCTGCGCTCCACCACGCGCCGCGCGCACGCGGCGCTGGGCGGCGTTCTGGTCCACGGCCTCAGCGGCGGCGCCGGTTCCGGCCGGGCACCGGCGGGCCCGGGCCATGGCCCCGGAACCGGTACGCACGCACCCTCGGGAGCCCGCCGGTGACCCCCGCCCACCCCGCTTCCCCAACCCCCCGCCCCTCCGCCGTTGATCTCGGCGATATCGACCGAATACTCGCCGGTATTCGGTCGATATCGCCGAGATCAACGGGGATTGGGGAACCCGGCATCACCACGCAGCGCACCATCACCAAGGAGGGCCCCCGATGAACGGCAGCAGGAGTGGCAGCCGCCTCGCGGTCCGCTACTTCGACGACCGCATCCTGCTCAGCGACGCGGAAGCCTGGGCGTACTTCCGGCTGCCCAAGGTCTCCTACGAGTTCTCCACCCCCGAGGAACGCGAAGCGCTCGCCACCAACATCACCATCGCGCTCGCCGCGATCCGGATGGACGACGCCGAGGTCCACCTGCGCGTCGCCCACCGCACCTACCCGGCCGCCGAGTGGGCCACCAAACTCGATGAGACCTCCGATTCCGGGCCGGGGTGGTTCGACTACCTCGACGAGATGTACCGGCACGTGTGGGCCAAGGACTTCTGGACCAAAGAGGTCTACCTCGGTGTGCGGCTCGGCCTCCGCGGCGGGGTGCGCGGGCAGCTCAGCCAGGGCGTCCTCGCTCAGCTGTTCAGCGCCTACCAGCGCACCGAACAGGTGCTGGGCATGGAGGACGACGCGATCGACGACCGGGAGATCGCCCGCTGGACCGACCAGTCCGAGCGCCTCGGCCGGGCGCTGGCCGCCAGCTCGCTGCACGCCCGCCACGCCACCTCCGACCAGCTCGCTTGGCTCATCCGGCACGCCGTGACCGGGACGATCGAGGAGCCGCGGCCCTCGGCCACCGACCGGCGCACGTGGGGCAAGGGCGAGATCGAGCAGCTCGTCGAGGGCGTGATCCACAACGGGCGCTCGATGCTCCGGCTCGACCAGCCCGCCGGCTCCACCTACGTCGCCTACCTCTCCTTCTCCCGGTTCCCCGACCTGATGCCGTTCCCCGACGGCGAGCCGTGGCTGCACTTCTCCGATGCGCTGCCGTTCCCGGTCGAACTCAGCCTGCGGATGAAGCTGATCCCCCCGGCCAAGGCCAGCAAAGACGTCGGCCGCAAACTCGCCCACGCCCGCGACATGGACGCGCACATCCGCGAAGCCGGGGCCGACCTGCCCATCGCGCTCGCCGAGCAGATCGACGCCGCGCGCATGCTGGAGCACGGCATCACCAAGGAGCGGCTGCCATTCGTCTACGGCTGGCACCGGCTGATGGTGTCGGCACCCACCGAGGACCTGCTGATCCAGCGCGTCGAAGCGGTCGTCGAGCACTACCGCGACATCGGTATCGACGTCACCAACTCCACGGGCGACCAGTTCGCGCTGTTCCTGGAGTCCCTGCCGGGCGACCGGATCCGGCTCAACGCCTACGCCCAGCGCCAGCCGCTGCGCACGATCGCCGGGGGGATGCCGACCGCCACCGTCGAGGTGGGGGACCGGCACGACCCGGGCGCGGGCGGGGGCGGCTGGACCGGCCCCTACATCGGGGAGACGCTGGGGCGGGCGCGTTCGATCGTGCACTTCGACCCGATGGTCGCGGCGGCCCGCAACCGGCCCACGGCCATCGCCATCACCGGCGAGCCCGGCGGCGGCAAGACAACACTCGCCCTCCTCCTCATCCACCAGCTCGCATTACGCGGCGTGACGGTGGCGGCCATCGACCCCAAGGGCGACGCCGAGTCCCTCGTCCGCCTTCTCCAGCGGCGCGGGCGCAAGGCGCGGATCATGTCTTTGGGATCGGCCGAGCCCGGCCTGCTCGACCCGTTCTCCTTCGGCGATGATCTGGCTGCCCAGAAGACGATGGCGACCGAAACTCTCCGCCTGCTCTTGCCCAGAATGAGCGAGGAGCGGGAGTCGGCCATGATCCAGGCGGTAGCCGCCGTCGCCAACCAGCCCCGCCCCAGCCTCGACAAGGTCGTCCAGTTCCTGGAGGACTCCGACGACGCGGCGTCGCGCAACCTGGGGGCGGTGCTGCGCTCCATGTCGGAGATGCGGCTGGCGAGCCTGTGCTTCGACCCCCAGGGCGACACACAGATCGACACCGAGGGGTGGACCACGGTCTTCACCCTCGGCGGGCTCACGCTGCCCGACTCCACCATCCAGCGTGACGACTACTCCTACGAGCAGCGGCTCAGCGTGGCCCTGCTCTACCTGGTCAGCCAGTTCGCCCGGAGACTCATGAACGGGCTCGACCGCCACCTGCCCAAGGCCATCTTCCTGGACGAGGCCTGGGCCGTGACCTCGACACCGGAGGGCGCCAAGCTGGTGCCCGAGGTGTCCCGAATGGGGCGGTCGCGCAACACCGCCCTGATTCTGGTCAGCCAGAACGCGGGTGACCTGCTCAACGAGCAGGTGACCAACTGCCTGTCCAGCGTGTTCACCTTCCGGTCGACCGAACGCCACGAGGTCGAGAGCGTCATGGCCCTGCTCGGGGTTGAGCCCTCCGAGGACCACATGGCCATGCTGCGCAACCTCGGCAACGGCGAGTGCATCTTCCGCGACCTGGACGGACGCGCCGGACGCATCGCCGTCGACCTGGTGTCCGAGGAGCTGCTGCGGTGGCTCGACACCAACCCGACACGCCAGAGGCCCGACGCGGACGACGATGGCGGTACCGACAGTGCCCTGGTGGGTACCGGTGGCAGTGGTATCGGGACCACAAGGCAGGAGTAGCGGTGAGGACTTGGTCGGCCGGGGCGTTGAGGAACCCGCGCTCTGACTTCGGCAGGCATCTGAAGCGAAATCTGGCAATGGCGCTGCTGGTGCTGGCGTTTGTGCTGACTCCGATGGGGGCAGCACAAGCTAACCCACTATGTATGAGCGCTGCGGAACCTGCCCCCGAACCAGAATTGGCGCAAAGCGGGTCGGACGGTCTGCTGCTACCGCCGCAGTCGGAGTCATCCCTAAAGAATTCTCCTGACGCACTTCCGCCTGACGCTAGCATTTACGGACAGTACGGCATCTCTGGCCAGCAGTGGCACGTTATTCGTGATTCCTGTGTCGACAAAATCGGTTCGAGCGCAATGGCGGCCCTCAACAACTCAGCGTGGGATCTGTCGCGGACGATCAATCAGTCGACGATCACCGTATATCAGGCGGCGACATCCGACGGTCTCCTCAAGGGATTCAGCGAAGTCGTAGAAGATGTCGTTGTTCAGCTCCGCGAAGGAGTCTGGCGTCCACTTCTGCCCACGGTCATTATTCTCGGTGCGGTTTGGCTTGGGTGGTACGGTCTGATCCGCAAGAGGGTCACTCTCACCATTGAGAGTGCCGTTTGGATGGTACTTTCCACTGCGATGGGTATCTGGATTTTGGTGAACCCAGCGCAGATCATGCAGTACTCCTCTACCGTCGTGAACTCTGGTAGCCAGTTGGTGAATACTGCTCTGGGGAAGGTATCTGTCGGAGGAGGGGCGAAAACCTGTCCTGCGGGCGCGCCAGATCCGCAAAAAGCGGATTGGGAGAGTGCGAGTGATTTCGCGGTCCGGAAGAACTCCCAGATGCTGTGGTCCAGTCTCGTCTGCCAGCCGTGGATTGCAGGTGTCTTTGGCTCTAGTGATGTGGGTGAGAGCGCTGCCCGACGCTATGGACAGGAACTTTTGGAAGCCCAGGGGATCGGCAGGGCTGAAGCAGATCGAATCCAGGGGGATGACCAGGAAATAGAGAGTGTCGTCGATAAGAAGAAGGAGGACTACGAAGAGATCGCTTCGGGGGTAGAGGGATCGTTCCCGTCGGTCTATCCGTTATTTGAAGGAGAACAGCAGGGAAGCCGCCTGGGGGTCGCAGTACTTGCGCTCTTTGCAGCGATATTCGCTGGTGGGCTGATTCTCGCAGGATCGATTGCGTTGATCGTGCTCAAGCTCGGATTCCTTCTGCTCTTGTTGCTGGCGCCTGTGTTCCTGCTCATCGGTGTTCATCCAGGATACGGGCGAACGGTCCTGTTGCGCTGGTTCGAGATGATGATCGGGCTTCTACTCAAGCAGATCTTCATCGTCCTACTCATATCGCTACTGGTTCTGTGCTACGGATTGGTCATGGCTTCAGGGCTTGGGTGGGGCCTGCAAATGATCCTCCTATCGCTCTTCACACTGGCAATGTTCGTCTACCGCAAGCCATTCGTTCATCTCTTCTCGTCCGTCAACGCCAACACTTTCACATCTCGTATGGTCAGCGATGCGGTGAGCACCAGTGCGCTCAGCAAGAGCGCGAACGTACTGCCCCCGGTCGCCTACATGCGGGCGCAGAAGTGGGGGCTCAAGCGCGCCCCACAGATCGCCGCTGCCGCGAGCGCACTCCCCGCCGGGTCCGGCGCCCCCCCGGGCTCCGACGCGGCCGATGGAGGCCGGGGAGTGGCGGCCAGCGAACCTGCGGACGGCGAGGGAGCCAGCGTTCGCGCGGACACGCAACGAGCCCGTGGAACCGCGGGCTACGGGAAGGTGCGCGGCAAGGCGGCTCCGCCGCTGCATCTGGCGAACAGTTCGGGTGAAGGGGACTCAGGACCTTCCCAGCAGGGAGCATCGAGCCAGCGCAGCTCCGCCCAGGCGCCCCGACTCCATGAGGCCGCCTCCGGCGGTCTGGGGTCGTCCCGGGGCAGTAGCGGCCGGAGCGGGCCCATCCCGCCCCGTCCGTCCGGTGGGTACACGGGGACCGGTGACACTGGCTGGGCTTCGGTGTTCGGCACTGATTCCGGGAGTGGCTCTCGCGCCGCCTCGGCCGGCAGCGGGGCCGACAGCGGCGGGTCGTCGTCAGGTGGCACTGACCGCGCGGCTCCCAGTACTGGCCAGGGCATCTTCCGAGGGCGCTCGGCTACGCCGCCGCAGGGCAATGCGTCGTCGAAGGGCTCGCGGTGGGGCGGGCCGAGCACGCGCGAGGACAAGGCCGCGCCTCCGCCCCGGCCGCCGCGTCCAGCGCCTGCGCCGCGCCGCGAAGAAGACGGGAGCAACTGGCTCACGGGTTCGAAGAAGAACAGTGAGGCACCGACGAGTCCCTTCTGGGCAGGTTCGGCGGACCAGCGCCAACGTGAGCACAAGCGCGACATTCCCTTCTGGCTACGGGATGAGGACAGCTGATGCGGAAGGAGCCCACCGCACGTCGGCGACCTCGCCCGTTTCGACACAGACCGCGTGCCAGCTAGGAAGTCCTCGCCATGCCTAAGCCCCTCACAGAAGGTCAGCAGCGCCTCTTCTTTGGCGCACTTGTTGTCGTACTGGTCGCATTCGGCATCTATCTGAGCCTGGGTGGCTTCAACGGCGGTGGTGACGACGGGCAGGAGTCATCAAGGCGGGAACAGGCACAGGGACAGTCGGACTCCATCGACCAGGGGGTGGACGCCCCCGCCACCGTCCCACCTAGTCCCATCCCGACGACCGCCACTGAGGACATGAAGGTGCTGGAGTGGCTTCCGTTGTCCGAGGACGAGGTGAAGGCCGCGGCCGCGACGGCCCAGGGGTTCGCCGCGGCCTACGGCACGATCGACTACTCGAAGTCGCCCGAGGAGTACTACAAGGCGATGGAGGAGTTGGCGACCAAGAACTATGCGAAGACACTCGCGCAGAGCTCCGGGGCGACGAGTCTCTGGGAGGAGATGGCGAAGAAGAAGGCCGTCGCGGAGGGGCGAGCGGACGTGAAGACGCTTCAGAGTATCGACGAGGACTCTGCCGTCTTCGTGGTCAAGGCCCAGTCGATCACCGAGGACGAGGACGGATTCAGGGAGGACCTGGGAGACTTCGCCGTCACGGTGGTAAAGAAGGGCGGCGAGTGGAAGGTGTACGACTTCCAACCCGCTGATGCCGGAAACCGGGGAGACGGTTGATGCCTCGGTTCCCCCACCGCTAGTTCCCCAACTTTCCCCCTCCCCCTTCGCAGGTACTCGTCTGAGGCAGGTGCCGAGTGATCTCCCTCTTCACAACCCCCACCCCCAACGATCGAGGGTCCGCTGCCACCCGGCTCGCCGTGGGCGTTGGCCTGCTGATTGCCGGAACGATTCTTGTCGCGATCATCGTCCTCCCGGTGGCGACGTTCAACTCCGGGGTGACCAGCCTGATGGCAGGCCTGAAGTGCACCCCGGGCCAGGAAGCCGACCAGGCCACGAGCAGCAGCTATGCCGAAGAGTCGATTCCGGAGAACTACCTCAAGATCTACAAGAAGGTGGGCAAGGACAAGGGAATTCCCTGGAACGTGCTCGCGGGAATCGGTCAGGTCGAGAGTAAGCACGGCCGGTGGGATGGACCCGGCATCACCGAGGGCCATAACGACTGGGGTGCGGCCGGACCAATGCAGTTCGGCGCCAAGGACGGCTCTGCTGCTGGGAACAGTTGGGGAGGAGAACCCATCATGCCGGTTGAGGACCGGCCTGATAAGGGATATGGCCAGGACGGCAACGACGATGGGATCGTCAACGTCTACGACCCAGCCGACGCCATTCCGGCCGCTGCCGACTACCTGATCGCGCACGGCGCCAAGGACGACCTGCGCAAGGCGATCTTCGGTTACAACCACGCCTGGTGGTACGTGGATGACGTCATGGAGTGGGCGGGGAAGTACGCGAAGGGCAGTTTCGACGTCAGCGGCGCCATTGATGTGGCCGTCAACTGCGAAGTGACTGCTGACGGAGCCCCGATCGGGCGAGCGCCCGACAAGGCCTCACAGGCGGTGGTCGACTGGGCGATGGCGCAGCGCGGGAAGCCGTACCTCTACGGTGGCACTGGCCCCAACGCGTTCGACTGCTCCGGCCTGTTGCTGAAGGCGTACGAGAGCATCGGTGTCTCGATTCCTCGGATCTCGCAGGACCAGTGGAAGTTCGGTCCCGAGATCAAGAAGGGCGAGGAGCAGCCTGGAGACTTCGTGTTCTTCGATGTCTCCCGGGCGGGCGAGCCGCCGGGGCCGGGGCATGTCGGCATGGTGATCGGTGATGGGCTGATGGTGGAGGCCAGATGTACCAACTGTGGCCCGATCGCCACGCGGCCGTACGATGCCCCTGGCCGGGCGCCGATCCTGGGTTTCACCAGGCCGCTGGAGCACCCCGATGTGAAGGCGCAGCTGAAGGCCCAAGGAAAGTAGCGCCTTCCTGCCTCTCTGTGACTTGAGGTTTCGATATGTCTGAAAGAACGTCCACACCTGCAAGAAAGCAAGGCGTGCATGGCTGGCGTGCCTTCTTCCTCATGTTCGGCTGCGGTACAACGGCAGCACTTGTCGTTGTGGGCGTAGTCGTAGGGGGTGCACGGATGTTTGTGTCGAGCCTCAGTTCCGATAACTCGGCTGATGAAAACAGCAGGCAGCAGCCCTGGCAGCCGCCATCAACTATCGATGTCGGTGTTCTTGACGTATGTGAAAAGACTGTCGGAACGCTCTCCGCGATTAACACTCCTCGGCGTCTTGATGACGGAGACAACTATGTTGATACCGGCGAGAACGACCCTTCTGTGGAGGGGCGAACCATCAGTGATGAGTGCATCTGGGAGTTGAATCCAAGAGCGGCTGAGTTTGAGCCTTGGGAGTTCACTCTCAAGTACGAGTCGTTCGTCTCTGAGGATGGTGGAAAAAAGCCTTCAGAGCAGGGCGATGAAGCTTTCGCTCGTATGAAATCCGAAGCAGAGGAGCTGTTCGATGATGTTGAACAGGAAGGCAGCGAGCGTCTAGCTGGGGACTCTCACTATGTCTATGGGGAATCTCAAGAGGGTAAGCAGTACGTTCTTGTTGGTAACATCAGTGGAAGTGCCTACATGATTCGGATGCAGAGTGATTCTGAATCAGTCTCAAAAGCAGCGTTCTGGAACGAAGTCAAGGAGATTGCGCAGCCAGTGAGTCTGGATCTTGAACGCTGGACCCCTGCTTGATCTTCGGCCTCTGTAGCTGCTCGTCCTCCAAGCCCAGCTCATCGTACAGATCAACACTTCGCTTCATTCGGTGCGATCATTCGAAGTCATGTCTCTTCAATCTACCGATGAACGTTGACCACTCACAGGAACTGAAGGCGAGTCTCTCACGGAGGGGATGCTTGGAGTCGCGTACGGAACTGCCCCAGGGAAGGCAGGAGGCGACCTCCACACACTCCTGTGTGTCGCCCCCACTGTAGCTGCTCTTCTTCCAGGCCTGCGGACTGATCATCACTGCCTCATCCGTCAAGTCTCGCCGTGAGCCGCACCAAGTACGCGTTTGAGTCCTTGGGGGACAGCGCAGTCTGGCGCAAACTGTCGTACTTCGTCTTATATCTCTCTATATCATGCGGTTCCTCCATGAGAAGACCATCAAGGGATATATCGATGAAGACCACGGGTGACTGATCCGGTGACTCGAAGTCGAGGATGATGAACTGGCCGGTCATTGCCTGGTGCGCTCCTGCGGTGTTTGTGAGCACCTGGATCTCCGCAATGCCCTGCTCGTTGAGCCTTGCCAAGTGGTGCAGCTGCGCCCGCATGGTTTCCGTGCCGCCGACCATCCTGCACAGGGCGGCCTCGTCCACGATTGTGTGAATCTGTGGCCGGTCGTTCTGGGTGAGGATCTTCTGACGCATTAGCCGAGCCTCAAGACGCCGTTCGACCACCGCCTCGTCGGCTGTCCCAGAGCCGACGATCACCGCCTTGGCGTAGTCCGGTGTCTGTAGTAGCCCAGGTACGAGCATGCCGCTGTAGAAGCGGATTGCCGATGCTTCGGCTTCAAGACTGATGTAGGTGCCCGGCCCGAGCACATCCGAGTAGCGAACCCACCACCCCTTGTCCTTAGCTTGTTTGGCCATGGCGACGAGCGCGTCCTGCTTGGCGGGATCGGTGACCCCGTACAGGTGAGCCAGAGTGCGTATGTCAGCTTCCTTCAAGCGCTTCCACTCGCCGCGCTCAATCCGGTGGATCTTCGTTCTGTAGGACCCCAGAGCCTCTGCGGCTCTGTCGACAGTCACACCTGCTTCCTCGCGGAGCCGCTTCAGCTCGGCAGACAGACGACGGTGGCGAACAGTCTGGCTGGGGTTCGAGGGCAAGAGGTCCTCCTTCGGTGTCTTGAATGAGCATAGAGCTACCGACTTGCGAGGAAAAATAGTTCGAACTACCTATATAAAAACAGTTTGAACTAAGTAGCCTGGAGTGTGAGAGGTCGATCGCGGCAAGCGATCGACTCCCCAGCATCCCAGGTGGTGACCTGTATGCCCAGCTACTTCTCTCCCTCGTCCTCGCCGCTGCAGCCCCTCCACGCTCTTGCGAAGGAGCTGGAAGCGCGGCGTCTCGGGGCAACGATCGACGCGTCGGTCTCCGTGGTCGATGCGTACGTCCTCCCTGGCTCCTCCCGGTGGCAGCAGGGGCTGCGCCGCGCGTGTGCCCACTGCACCCAGCGCGCGATCTTGCGGCCCGATCCGGTCGACGCTCACCCGTGGTGGTGGGTGTTGTGGCCGGGGGAGCGGTTCGACAACGAGACGGCCGACCCCGAGGTGACGCGCCTTCTCCCCGTTGAGGAGATCGGCGAGACCGCGCGACGTATCCGCAACATCCTCATCCTCGACAGCACCGAGTGAGCAACGGGGCGATCCCGCCCCCTCCCGCGCTCGCGCCCGCTAACGGAAACGGTGGGGAAGAGCGGGCTGCAGAGCGCACCCAGGGTGTCCGTCCCGTAGGAGGGGACGCGGGGCGGACACCCCCATGTTCGACTCCGTTCCATACCCCCGGGAGGGGAACAGCATGACCGCACAGCCCCTAAACCGACGCCCAGACACCCCAGCCGAACCCGAACACGTCGGCCAGTGCACAACGCGCCAGCCAGATCACCACGCGGTACTGTCGCGGCAGGCGACGCGCCATCGGCGCTACGCCGCAGCACCCCAGCCGGCCACCGCACCGGACAGAGCTCGTCTCCCTGGCCCCGGCCCCTATGCCCCCGCCCCAACGCCTCGCTGGCAGGCCCCTTCCCAGGCCTGGAGGCGTCCGCCAGCACACAAGGGGCTCCCGCTCGCTTCACCGCCTCCGCACAGTCGAGACGGCCGCGGCGTCCGATCCGGGACTCCCGTGCAGGCCGTAGACGTGCCAACCTCGCCTGCAAGCGCCGCGTCCTCCGCGAGACGGAAGCTGTCAAATCAGTTGAGACGTTCTATGCCGCGTGTTCTCCCAGGTCGGAGTTGCTGCCCTCGCCCTCGGGGCGGGGCGGGTTGATGTGGACGGCCTCCGGCAGCGGCGGCGGTAGGGGCAC